>JAJZXF010000069.1 GCA_021802485.1 Actinomycetes bacterium
CAAATGCAAGAGATCTTCTATCGCCACCAGTACCTTTGGGCGTTGCGACGGGTCCGCTGGAGCCTTCCCTCTTGCTCTTTCCTGTTGCCTATCCCGTAGACGACCTCTTTTACCGCCTGGCCAGACAGTGTGCGCACGCTGGCCTGGCCCAGCTCGCGTGTGGCGGCGTGTAGTGGGCAACGAAGCGGGGGCGAGCATCGAGGCATGCCTTGGTTGTCTTGGCGGTGTGCGATGACCCGTTGTCCATGACGAGATGGATCTCCATGGCGACATCGACCGCCCGGTCGATGTCGCCATGGAAGTCACAGAACGTTGCCGCGTCGTTGCGGGCGATGTCTCGAGCCAGCACCTCGCTACCGTGGACGTCAAGGGCTGCCATGAGCGAGACCGTGCCGGGACGGCGGTACTCGAACTCTGCGCCGAACACGCCCCGCGTCTGGTAGTTTGTCGGGGTAGCGGCGCGCTCCTTGGCCTGGATGGCGGTCTTCTTGTCTACAGAGAGCACCAGGGCCTTCTCCCCTGGGGGTTGAGATAGAGCTCGACCACATCTCGCACCCGGTTCCAGAACTGAGGGTCGTCCCTGCGGTTCGGCCACCCTCGTACCCGCTCAAGGCGGATCTGCATGCCGGTCAAGATGCGCCAGAGCTGGGATGCCGAGGCAGCGATCCCTTCGGTTGCCCGGAGGTGCTCGGCCAGATCTTCGTAGGTCCACGTGGAAACTGGATCACCCGGCGTACGCTCCGACGTCGCTGCAGCCGCCATCTTCATCCGCTCGTCGTGCCCTCAGATGCGGGGCCGACCTGAACGAGGATCGTCTACCAGCCCTCCGGGCGATGCTCGCAGAACCGTTTGCGCCACTTGGCCACGTTCGACTCGAGCATCCCGACGGTCTTGGAGATCCGCCGAGAGGCCACACTGTATGTCGCAAGCAAGATGATCTTTGCGCGCCTTGCGTCCCGGACCGAGGTGGTCTGCCCAGTCGCACGCGGGTGCAGCACGGCCCTCTCCTCGTCGCTTAGTTCGCTAACCGCGGCTTTTCACATGCCCCAAGATTACACGCGTGCAACTAACGCGGTGGTGCACTAGATCGTGCTTGCCGGTGACGAGCCACGACCGGGACCCGGTGTTGGAGCATGCGCAGTGGGCCGGGCATCGAGGTCGAATGACCGCCGTCCCGTTGTTCACCGCCGGCGTTGTCGTGACTCGTCATGGATCTGGTCTTGTAGCGTGACCAGCATGCTCCAGGTTGAGCAATGCTTGCTTTGCTTGTAGTCCTCCGCTATACCCCGTGAGGCTGCCATTCACGCCAATGACGCGATGGCAGGGGATGATGATGGCGATCGGGTTGCGCCCGTTCGCAAGTCCAACAGCCCGCGCGGCGCCGGGCTGGCCGATGCGGCGTGCGATCTCAGCGTAGGTGCGGGTCTCTCCGTAGGGGATCTCGCCCAGGGCATCCCAGACCCGTCGCTGGAAGTTGGTGCCGTCTGGTCGCAGGGTCACATCAAAGGCGCTGCGCTTACCGGCGAAGTAAGCGGACAACTGGGCGACAACGTCAGGGAACGCTTCCGGGTCTTCAATCCAGCGGCTGCGCTCAGGAGGCGGATGGGCCGAACCTTCTATCACCAGGTTGGTCAGGCAATCGGCCTGGCCGGCCACGGTGAGGTGTCCAATCGGGCTGTTGATTATCCGAAAGCGCGTCAGCTTGATGGCGACTTCTCCGTTGTCTAGCTGTTGATTGCATGTTCTTCGATGGCCTACAGGCATCAGACTACAGGATCGGTGTCACGGGTTTGTGACGAAAGCGCGAGGGGATTGAAGATACGTGGGTCAATCTGCATCGCTCTGAGGCGGCTCATCTTTCGATCGAGGGTGCTGGGCCGCTCGGGTGGTCCCTCGAGCGCAGGCTTGCGGCGACGCTTAGCCCGACGACAACTGCGATCACCAAGAAGGTGATGCCGGTGGGAACCTGGAGGACCGGCTTGACGAGCATCTCGAGCCCGATAAGTACGAGCAGGACGGCGAGGCCTTTGGCGAGGTGGGCGAAGCGGTCCATGGCGTTGGCGAGCACGAAGTACAGCGAGCGGAGGCCGAGGATAGCGAAGGCATTCGAGGTGAACACGATGAAGACGTTTGTTGTGACGCCGAAGATTGCCGGGATCGAATCGGTAGCGAAGACGAGATCGGTGACCTCCACAGCAATGAGGGCGAGTAAGAGCGGCGTCGCCGCCCACCGCCCTCCGTATTTCGTGACGAAGCGTCCGTCGGGGCCGGTGGTGGCGACGGGGACGAGGCGCCGGATCGCGCCGATGAGCCGTCCGTGTTCGATGTCGAGTTCGCTCCCGCCACGCGCCAGCCGCAGTCCAGCGAGGAGCACGAAGGCACCGAAGGGGTAGAAGGCCCAGCTGACACGCTCTACGAAGGTGGCGCCAGCTGCAATGAAGGCTCCCCTCAGAACGAGCGCGCCGAGCACTCCCAAGGACAGCACGCGGCGTTGGTAAGCGACGGGCACCCTAAAGCTGCCTAGCACCAGAGCGAAAGCGAGCACGTTGTCGACGCTTAGCGACTTTTCGAGCAGGTAACCGGAGAAGTACTGCCCGCTGGCAGCCCAGCCTGACGTCCAGGCGAGTACGAGGCCGAACGTGCTTGACAGAAGGATCCAGACAGCGCTCTCTGCGACCGCGGAGCGCAAGCCCTGGAGGGCTCCGCGCCGATGGAGGACGATCTCGGCGGTGAGCAACCCGCCGAGGCCTGCGATCGTTGCGAGCCAAGCCCAAAGAGGCGGGCTCACTGCCCCGAGCCGGGCGTCTTTCTCGAGGGGATCATCGCTGCTTGAGCCGGGCTCGAGCTCGTCCAGGCTGGGACCGCTCCGCTCCCAAGGCGTCTAGCGGTCGGAATCGGAAACTGGCAGGCGACGGGCTGGGACGCGCAAGGCGGCGCTGACAACACGACTGTGGGCATGACCGAAGATCGTAGGGCCGCGCCAGGCGGAACGCTAGCGCCGTGTCGAGATCACTGCTGCCCAGTGTGGGTGGCGGGCCCGCGTCTCAAGGCCTTAACGGCGTTTGGCCCGTCGATTGCTGGCGATCGAGAGACAGACCTTCCGACTACCATCTCTCCGAGCGCACCTGGGTTGCTGGCCTAGCTGGTTTTCGGGATCGCCGGACCGGCTACCGGGGGTTGCGCCGAGGCGACGGGGGTCTTAGGGGCGCCTTCAGTAATGTTGTCGCTGGCGCGGCCGTTCATGACGAGTGAAAGCGGACGTGCCATACCAGGACATAGGGTCATCAGAGATTCGAGGTAGCACCGGGGGATTGAAGGCTAGTGAGGAGGCGGGCGAGGGATCGGGGCCTGACCGCTTGCGATCATGGCTGTCCAAGCGCGGTCGCTGAGGGATTTGGCGGGCTCGCGCGTCTGGACCGAAAAGCAGCGGCCCGCGACTTCGGCGAGTACGGCAAGCCTGCCTGCCCGCCCGTTATCACGGGGCACCACCTTCGCGCACGAGTAGTAGATGGTCAAAGGCCGACCAACGGTCTTGTCTGAGTGACTCCTACGAAGTGATCGGACAAGCCCCGCTGATATCCCGCAAGGATGTTCGTGGGCCAACTTTGGTCCACGGGTGCGGGACTAGGTTTGTTGGCTTGCTCGGGCAGTTAGGCGCGCCACGAGCAGTCGTGAACGACCTCTCCATCGACTCAGAGCCTCCCAGCGTGGGGAGCGGAGGACGATTGACCGCCATGTTCGCTTCACGTCCAGCGCCAGGTTGCAAGCATCGTGTGGAAATCTGGCAATCCCCTCTGGAACAGGGTCCCGTCCGCAACGTTCGGTATCACGATGAACATCACGTCGTAGAGGGCGTGGTCGCGGGAGAAGAGGAGGTGCTGGATATCTGCCGGGCCGTCAGGATCCCCCACCCCGCGGTGGATCTGGAACATGACACCTTCGAGGCCGCCAAGATTCACTAGTCCCAGCGGACCTTCGCAGCGGCCGCGGAAGTTGCTGGCGAAGCGCGCGGCTAGCTCGTCGCCCCATGCTGCTAGTTCGGTTCCGGTGGGATTGTCGCCGGGCTCGGGGGGAGTTTGCATCACCACCATGTTGAGCGCTCCCGCTGGATCGAGTCGTCGGACACCGGTGAGCGCCGACAAGGGGGCGTAGCCCTCGGTAGCCCATGAGAGCCACTCTCGGTCTGCTTGCGACCATCCGACCGGGAGTCCGAACGCGAACCGGTAGCCGTCTTGCACCCACCCCTCCACAGGTGTTGTCGCAGCCGGCACGATTCGTGACGGCTGGCGCCATGTCCGTCCGTGGCTGAGGCGTGCGAACCAGTAATGAAAGCTGGATGGATGATGGACGGCTATGTGCAGGGGCGCCCAGTTCACCCGTTGGATCTGAATCCCGTCCGGGGTTGCCTGCCAGGAACTGATGGTCCGATAGGCGACGTCGACGGCTTCCTCACCGGGCCAATGCGCCGTCAGCCTGTCCTCTCCCAGGGTCACTGGGGTCCGGCTAATCCTTCGCCATTGTGGGGCCGCAACCCGTTGGGCTCGTTGTTGGGCGATGGCAAAGCCGACCGCCCTGGCGATGAGAACCCCGGCTACGATAGGAGCGGAACCGAACGCGAACATGCCACCCCGCCTGCCTACTTCGACGTCCACCTCGCAGTAGACGGATATCTCCGCGTCCCACCGCAGCCTGTCCCAGTCGATCGGATCATTGCGGACCCACGCCATGCAATCGAACTTTACATTCTCTCCCGAGGCCGTGGCCGATCAAGCGAGCCCTGCCAATGAGAACCCAAACTACCACCCGACCCCCAGAGAGTTCGCGAGTTGTTTGACTGTGCGCCCAACTGAGAAGTGGACGAAAGGTTACTGCGCTGGCCCCCGCTAGTACTGAGAGGAGCTTCGCAGTGCGCGGCCCATCACGGCCGCGGGCACGAGCGGTGCTTGAGCGCACCGACGTGCGAGGTGCGAACGAATCTCTTTCGACAGGTCAAGTCCGGCGTTTGAATGAAATGCAAGTCAGTTTGTTGCCTTGCCGATCGCTGCGCTGCTAGCGGCCGTTAATTTGCTGACTGGTTGGCGCAAGATGGTCTTGAGGCGTGCGGGCTCGGTCCTGCGGGCATCAGAGAGGTAGATCTCATGATGGCGCCCCCTGGGGACGAATCCGCTTGCGGGGAGGAAGTCGCGATGCAAGCGTTCCAGGGTTGGGCCTTCGTCGTCATAGGCGCCTACGTGGAGGATCTGCACGCTGCGACCTTCCGCGTAGTGTTCGAGGCGGATGAGACCAAGTGCGGGGAGGCGTTTTTTTCGCGCGGCGCTCAGGGCTTCTTCGACCAGATCGGCGGTGACCCACTCGGGCTGCGCTATCATCATCGTCCAGTCCCAAGCGCTCTTGTCGCGCTTGCGGAAGGCTGTCAGATCGTCTGCGGACCACAGTCCTTCTAGCGGTCCGATCGTGTTTAGCTTCCCGAGCCGCGCCTTGGCCACAGAACGGACCGAGTAGGACGCCCCGTAGAGTGCCTCGATGGCCTCGTGATAGGCGGTCGAGGTGTTTGGGTCACCGTGGCCATCGACCATGAGGAAGTCAAGTGGTGGCACCTCGACGATCTCGAAGCCCCCTGCCCTCGGAGCGTAGAGGTCCTTGCGGTCCTTCTTGATGTCGTAAGTCTGCATCGTGCTCTCCCTTATGACCGACAGTGTGTTGTCAAGCGGCGTCAACTCCGTCCGCAAGATTGCGATTCCCTTTCCCCCAGGATCCATGGTTCCAGGACACCTGACATGGTGATCAAGTTCACGTGATGCCAGAGGCGTCCTTGGCGAAATAGTGCAGCACGAGGTTCGTCCCAGGATAGGCGATCTCCGCATCAGTGAGCTTCTCACAGAGAGCTGCAATCGCCCGCGAGCGCTGGGGTGCGGAGACTGGGTTGATGCAGATGTGCAGCGCACTACTGGTCATCTCAGCGACGCGTGTTCCCCAGGGAAGCGCACACGCTTCGCAGCGCAGTTGTCATGAGCACGGCCACCTCGCCAATCCGTCCCTTGTGCTGGTGGCGGGTCAGTTGAGTTGATTCCCATACATTGCGTTGATCACATCTGAAATCGAAAGCCCAGCGCCTCCTGGGGATTGAACCCTGTTCAGGACCGAATTTCAGCGGTAGACCCGGCTACTATGTCAGGTGTCCTGGGTTCATCAGCACCGCTGATGCCGCTGGCGCAGCGGAGGCACGTTTAGTGCAGGTATCGAGAGCCATAGAGGATGGCATCGGTGACGAAACCCCCGTTGAGAGGTGGGCCAAGTATCACGGTGATGGCGTTGGCGGCTGGATCGAACCACAGCAGGGACGGGCCTGGTCTGGATGTGGCTCCGGGTCCGTCACACGAGAGTGTCGCCTGTAGGGCGAGGCGGTTTCCATGATCGCCGATGGCATAGATGTTGTCGCTGTTATTCACCCGCGGGACGGCGATCTGGGTGACGGTCCCGCCGGGGGCGAGCTTGGCCAGGAATTGGCTACCGCAGGCCCCGGTAGCCTGAACGTAGACGGCGGAGCCGACGGGCCAGGCGTTTTCGGGATGGACGGCACCCTGGGTGTTCGCGAGTACGGTCGGGGAAGCACCTGACGTCGGGATGAGCCAGAGCCCGTCGCAGTCCGCGAGGATGACGCCAGCGGACCACCACCTAACCGGGGAGCAGGCTCCACGGGCGCCGGGGACCGGAAGTTGTGCGACTACCCGGCCGTCATTCTCGACGACGGCGAGGCCACCAGCTGCGCCGAGGACGACCTGCAGCCCGTCGGGAGTCGAGAGGAAGCTCCCCGAGAAGCCGCCGACCCTCGTGAAAGCGGAGGGGTAGGTGAGCTGAGCGGTCCCTGTGGGGGAGAGCCGGGTGAGCGAGTCAGCACCCGCACCGCTCCTCGTCGCGAGAAGGATCGCCAACCCGTCGGGCCGGGTGAAGCCGAGGGAGGAGAAGCCTGGGCTCGGGATCAAGGTGGCCGATGCGCTGAGTGAGAAGGAGCCTGCGACGCTGCCGGTCACCAAGTCGACCTCGGTGATGACCTCATTCGCTCCGGCATAGGAGGTAAGGAGCACCCGCTTGGCGTCCCCCGACCACGCAGCGAGGGAGTCACCATGGGCGAGTGTGGTGATCGCGTAGCGGCCGCCTAGGGGGTCGACTAGGTAGAGCACTTCGGCTCGGGGACTCGTCGCGGCGGTCGTCGGGGCCGTTGGTCCGTTCGTACGTTCCACCGGCCCGCCGAGCGCGGACTGCCAGGTTGCGAGTAACCACCCCGGCCCAACCTCGTTCCACGGGATGGCCGCTCGCGGTCCCTGCTTTCCGTATCCGAGACCCGCAGCCGGTGTGGTCGTCGACACGGTCGTCGGCGTGGTCGCCGACGACCGTGCTCGAGCGGTCGTCGTGTTCCGGCGTAGCTGTGTGGTCGTTGACGGGGTGACGCTGCGTCGCGCGTGCGGGGTGGGGGTCTGCCCACACGCGCCCAGAAGGCCAGCTGCCACGATCACGGACCCGAGCCGGGCAAAGCGCCATCTCCCTCGTGGCCTCGCTCTGGCGCCCCGAAGGGCCGTCACCTCCCCTTTGGCCCGGATCGGCCTCGTGCGATCCCCCTGGGCGGCCAGCTCGGAGAACGCCGCGGCGAGGTTGCCCTCCCAGAGGCTCAAGCGGCTTGTGGCCGAAAAACTAGCTTGAGGGACCGGCAGCCCGCTGGCCAGCGGGCACAAGGCGGCCTGGACCTTGGCCGGGTCCGCTGGGTCCCCAGCCACCGACGGCAGCGGCGCGAGCGCCTTGCGAAGGGTGGTAGTCGCAATCGCGGCGACCGTCCGGCACACGAAGAGCTTCTGGCGCCAGCGCCCCTCGGGACGACAATGCGGTGACACCGCTTGACGGTGAGTCTGCATGCCAGCGGCGCTTGCAGGCGACTTCTGGGTCACAGGGTCCCTTCTTTCTGCCCGTCTTGCCTTGGGGGTGGGGCTGGCCCACAAACTTCGCTAGAGCCGAAGGGGAGATATGCGCCCTCGTTGTAACTCGTCTGCTTGACGTAGCAATAGACCGGCCAGCCGGTTCCCGAAGGGGTGACATGGGCCCCGACGGCTGTGCGCACCGGGTGGTGCGGTCGTTGGATCCCAGTGCGAAGGCGCCGGGTTCGATGTAGGTCGGCATGACACGCAGTCTTTGCGCTTATCACGCCGTCGGGCCCGTAGAGCACCCCGAAACTCGGGACCAACCCTGCCCAGTTGGCGGAGGAAAGTTCTGAAATGTGGTGTTCGCAAAACAGGTTCGTGGCCATCGTTCCGCTGTCCGCTGCCGGAGCCTCGTCGTCGGTCCTGTGCTTTCCGGAGTCGTCGTAGGCGAAGGTGGCAAGGTCTTGGATGAGTCTCGGGCCCCCGACACCGAGCATGGTGTCAACGAGCTGAGTGGTGACTTCATCGCGCAAATACACGAAGGTTTGCCGCGCGCCGAGCAGCGAGGCGAAGACGGTCGATGGGATGGTGGCTCGGTGGTCAATCAACAGGTCCTGGCTACGCAATGCTCCCCGCTCTGAGATGGGGTGGTCATTGACGTAGAGGGAGGCGAGGGAAATTCCTGTTTCGTGGAGCCGGTCGACGACGATACCCAAACGGGCATGGGCAGTAACGGTATTACTGGCGACGACCACCGCGGGTACCGTCGAGTGTAGTGCGCCTCCTGTGCCGTCCGGAACGAAGACCCTCACAACCGGATTATACTGCTTCGTGCCTGATCCCGAAAGCGGAACTCTCCACGGTGATGCCACTGGCCAACACCATTGCGTCGCTGGCGCGTTCCCGTGCTACCCGCCGGTTAGGACCTGTCCGGTCGATGTTCCAGCAAGGGTCCGCCACCCGCGACAGGTGGCGAGTCCCGAAGGTGGACGCGCTGGAGATCTTCTCCAAGCGGGTTATCAATTCAGTGCGTTTGCATGCTCCGTAAAGCCCTACGCGCGCTCGTTTTCACCGACGACACTGTCGCCGGAGCCGCAGGCCCCCGGGTCCTCACGTCGCGCGATCGTGCGTCCGCAGCGTTGATAAGTCCCTGTGAAATCCCCCGAGTAACTCAGATCTCCAACGAGTGTCCGAACGCGACACCGCTGGTCAGGCGCCTTTACCCCTTCACGAGGCGCGCTGGCGCAGCGGTCACAGTGGTGAGGGCTCACAACTCTTGTGCGACCGTTGCGTTATGGATCCGACGAAAGCACTGGTTGCTGCCCCTGACCTATGCGCCGCAGGTGTGTGTGCGGTACTGAGTTTGCGTCTCAGCTTACGGTGTCCCATGAAGGCAGGGCATCGGAGGGATATTGACTTGATAAAAGAGCTGCGCTTGGCTCTCGGACCGGAAAGTCAAGGCGCAGGCCGGACTCGGTGAGCGATTTGGTCAGCCGACTCAGCGAGCTCAGCCTCGAACTGGTGGATCCGACAGCGGCCAGGCTGAGGCCGAAGGCGTCGACGCCAAGCAAGGCGGCGAGCACCTGAGCCCGCAGGACGGTCGAACATCACGGGTGGCCCTGATAGCTCAAGCCTGTGGAAGCCGAGCCCTTTCGGAAAACGTGTATTCGGCCACACAGCAAGCCGGCCCTGACCAGACCAACAGCACCGCATAACTCGTCGAGACGGCCAACATACTGTTCATTTTCAGGTAGGTGGCTTGGGTATTTGTCTCCGACCAGTGCAAACGATTCGGTCAGCAACGCGACTCCCCCAAGGGCGAGCGCAGCGGCGATCTGCTCAATTAGCTTCGGCGGATTCGAAACGTGTTCCAAGACCTCAAAGCACGTTACAGCGCCAAACATCCCGGCTGTGAGGCGATCGGCGTCACCGTCGATGAATGTGATCTTTGCCTCACTTCCAGCGCATTGAGCCCGGTGTTTGGCAAGTGAGAGGTGCTGACTCGGCAGGTCGAATGCTGTGACTTGTAGCCCGTGATTCAAGTAATAGATAGCGTCGACACCGTTGCCGCAGCCCAAGTCGAGTATGGGCATGTCTTCCAGGTTGGCGCCGTAGATGAGACTCATGACCCGTTGCCGCCACACGCGGCGGGTTCGTAGGCGACTTGCGATTTCCAAATCATAGAGATACGAGTCGGTCGTTTGGTAAAAGCTGTCGACCTTGTCGAGCGTAGGAGCTTCCCCGTTCCAGGAGCGAGCGACCGTGACGCCATCGTTGATTGCCTCATCGCGAAGTCTTGCCTGCACGGCCCCTGCTGCCTGGCCGGAAACGGCGACAATTTGGGCCTCTGCGTCGCTGAGGGGTAAAACTGCTGGGCGATGCGACTCGACAACTCTGTTGTAAAGAGCTGCATACTCGTCGCTGAGCCATCTTGATGACGGCAACTTTGGCACAGACATGTTGGCAACCGCCCGCGACCGGAACGCATCCAAAATTTGCGCAGAAACAGCATCGGGAGTGTCACCAACGAGAACGAATCCGCCGCCATTCTGGCGAACTCTGGCTGCCTGTGCGCCACGGTCGAGGACAAACGCGGGGATGCCAGCCTCCCAGGTTTCGGACAGGGTCCTCATATATGTCTCAGGCCACAGGGAGGCCAGCAGCACCGCATGAGCGCCACTTTCGTTCAGGAGCCGTACAGCGTCCCCGCGTCTGAAAGGCCCCGTGGATTTGCACAGAGCGCTCACGGCTGGAGCGAGGGCCCACTCCTCAGGGCGAGATCCGATAAAGACTACATGAAGTCCCTCGTTGAGTAGGGTAGGTATCACCTGAGTCACGAGCGCTGCACCTTTGTGCGTGGCATGTGCACCGAGGACGGCCAATGTGGCCGTATCTGCCCGAATTGGGGATAAATGGTCGGTTTGTCCCGGGAAGTAGGTTGGCAGCACTACGGATGTCTTAGTATGCAGGCGTGGGTATGCACTGACCAAAATGTCTCGCGCTGCATCTGACGGGAAGTGCACCATGTCAACTTGCGGCATTACTGAACGGGTTGTGGCACGCCATGATTCCATCATCGGGAGCGTCGGTGTCCCGACTTGGAATTTCGTATGCAGGCAGCGGTTGCAGACCGAAAAGTCCTCGGGCAAGTGACAGAAGCGGTCCTCAGCATTTAGAAGCGCATACGAGGGACAAGCAGCGAAGTAATCGTGGAAAGATAATAAGACTGGAAGTTCTATTACGTTTGCTGCATGGATCAACTCGACGCCGACGTTCATCGTGTGTTGAACGTGGAGCACATCGGGTGCAAGATCGGAAAGGAGCTGGATGTAAAGCTCGAAAACCTGATCGGAGAAGGCACCAATGGCGTTGCGAGGGGCTGTCTGCTCTGCATGGTAAGTGTGCTCCACCCCGATCCCTCGTTCCGGATGGGGCGTCACGACGAATTCGCGGTCCGCTGGCCTGGTGATCGTGTAGAAGTCGTGGAGCCCACCGAGATGCGCAACCAACTCTGCAGAGAAGTGTTCGGTGCCGCCTTGCATGGACCACCATTGCGCATGGCTAGCGAAAGCGATTCTCATGCTAGGACTCCCTTGGAGTTTGGGGACGATTCCGAAAAGGCACTGCATGCAATAGGCCCTCGTAGCCCAGGAGCTGTCACTGCCAGCCAGACTGGGTATTCGGGCGCACACGTACTCATCAGGTCACGAGCGTGACTGTTGGAAGGATAGATTGTCGTGACGGACCGGGCGCTGCTATTCATTCTCCTGGACTATCGACACCCGTGTGTATTTCTTGAGCCTCCGAAAGTGTTCGGGGTGCGTCCAGCGGTGTGGGCGCACATGTCGAAGTGGGAACCCGATGACACTGGCAACCGACCGATGGAACTGGTCGACCCCACGGCCTGGCCCCCGTGCAAGTCATGGTCCAGCACTACCTTTGCCGGCTCGGTCTTTCGAGCCTCGTCGACCGCCTCGTGGCGATGCGCGGCCGCTCACAACTGACCCACGGCGAGGTGATCGCGGTGCTTGTCGCCAACCGGCTGTGCGCGCCTTCACTGCTCTACGACATCGCAGGGTGGGCATCCTCCGCAGCGGTCACAGAGCTACTCGGAGTCCCAGCTATGTTGTTGAACGATGACCGGCTCGCTCGAGCTCTCGAAGCGCTCGCGCCAGTAGCCGAAGAGGTCCGTGGCCAGCTCATGGTGAACACGGTCCGCGAACTCCCGCCCCTCGTCGATGCCAGCCGCCTGCACCTCGATCTCACCGCAGTCAGGTTCCAGGGCGCCTACGAGGGTTCCGCTCTCGTGAAGAAGGGCTGGTCCGCAGATCGGACTATTGCCAGGCAGACAAAGACACTACAGGCCTCGACGAAGGCGGGAGTAGCCGTCTACTTCCGGGCGCACCAGGGCTCCTCAAGCGAGCTGGCGGCATTTGTAGCCGCTATTGAGACGCTAGCTGAGGCACTGCCTCGGGGCCTCGTCGTCGTGGCTGACTCGGGGCTCGGCTGTCTGGAGAACCTCTGTGCCGTCAACACAAAGCACGTGGGCTTCGTTGATGCCTCTTCGCGCCGATACCAACTGGGCGGAGCTGACGATGCGGATGCAGGGAGTCTCGCCGCGGCTCACGGCGTCGTAGGCGGTCGCCCGGGAGATGCCGAGATGGACCGCTGCCTCCTCGACGGTCATGGTGAGCCACTGTGGTGGGCGCTCCTTGATGGCTGGCCAGACCCTCCGGCGCTTCAAGTGAAGCTCGTCCCACGCGGTAACGGCGACGGCCCCGCTGGATGCATCGGAGTGGGCGTTCCAGCAGTCCAACTGGGTGACCGTGATGCGTCCGACGGTCACGGCGCCAGCAAGCTCGGGAAGGTCGCAGTCGGTCTCGTTGGATACGACCTCAGTCTTATGCGCCAGACGGCAGAGCGGCGGATTCCTTCGTCGCCTGGCCGAGCACCTGCCCCATGATGGTGGCTGCAGCCAGGGTCCGTTACTCGATGGCGTGAGAGCACGCCCGGAGAGTGGGGCACGTAACTGCTACCTCCCAGCTACGTATACGGGGGGTAGTTAGGTATGTTACACCCAAATGTTACCCTGGTCGCGATGGGACGGCTCGTGGCGGTGGGCATAGCAGCACAAGAACTCGGGGTGCACCCGGACACTCTGCGGCGATGGGAAAAGGAAGGCCGCATAGAGCCGGCCGGCCGAGCGCACTGCTGGTGGGCGGAGACGCTATGACTTGGCCAAGTTGCAACACCTCGCTCCACACCCGGCACCGTCCGACAGGACGACGATCGCATACGCACGGGTCTCGACCAACGGGCAAAAGGACGACCTGGTGCGCCAGGTGGCGTTGCTCGAATCCTTCTGTGCTGCAAATCGCTGGGCCTACGAGGTGATCTCGGACGTCGGGTCGGGACTCAACTATCACAAACTAGGGCTGCGCATCCTCATCAACAGGAGCGGCTCGGGCGAGATCGCAAGGGGTGTCATCAGTCACAAGGACAGGCTGTTGCGGTTTGGCTCCGAGCTCGTCTTTGCACTCTGCGAGCACTTCGGGACCGAGGTCGTGATAGTGAACGCCTCCGAGGAGTCCTCCTTCGAGGAGGAGCTTGCCACAGACGTGATCGAGATCGTGACCGTGTTCTCCGCCCGGCTGTATGGCTCACGGAGCCACAAGAACAAGGCGGTCATGGAGACCCTCGCAGCGGCAGCCAAGGATGTCTCGGCGTGAGTGGGATGGCCCTGCTGTTGGCGAAGCAGAGGACCGTGAGGCTCCAGAGCCTGCCCCTGTGCGCACACAAGCGCGTACAGATAGCCAAGCTGCTCAGCACCTACCGCATTGCGAAGGACCGGTTCCTCTTGGAACTAGCACCAGCTAGGACCTGGGGGCTCCTCGACTCCAAGCGGACCTTTCGGGATGCGATGAAGGCTGCGGGTGCCTACCCGGCAGGCGTGAACGTCCACCTCGTGGACCAGGCCGCCTTCGATGCCGTGGACACCTGGGTGCGCCACATCGAGTCTGTGCTTGCCACTGGGGACGTGTTGGCGAAGGTCTACCGGCACTACCGGACAGAAGGGCTACAGCGACGTTATGCCTATACCTGTCTGAAGCGCTACGGCTGGATCAAGGAGATCCTCCAGGGCAAGGTGCCAGTCGTGGACTCACAGGATCTTGGCCACTTGGGCGAGAAGGAACGCAGCGAGGTCACCCGCTACCTGCACAGCGTCCTTCGCAAGGCGCTCTGTAGGTGCAAGAACCCGAGGGCACACGCGAAGCGATCGATGTCCCTCGACGACACGCTGTATACGACCTTCACCGGGAGAACGATCCTGGAGGATCACATCTGCGACGCGGAGTCCCGCAGATGCAAGCAGGGCCATCTGCGCCAGTACGTGAAGATCGTCGGAGCCGAACCAGGGGCTCGCATCGCACTCCCACTCGCCGGGGTGTCGCAGGTGTCTCACAACATCCGGCTCGTGGCCGACGAGGGTGTTGATGAGGGCGCAGGCCGTGTGACGGTACATGTCACCTACGCAGTGAAGCCACTCGGGGCTGGCACGGGGCCAGATGACTCGATCGACTGGGGTGTGACCGAGGTGTGTGAGGACTTAGCTGGTGTGTTGCACGGGCTCAGCCTGGGCAAGGTCTTGGAGTCCTTCACGGAGAAGAACAATGCCACGGGCAAGGTGTCGACCGCCACGCTAAATGAGCACGGGGAGACATTCAACGTGAGCACGGCCGGCACCAACGCCATGGCCACATTGTGCGTCGCCTCTCGTTCCTGTCAAG
>JAJZXF010000070.1 GCA_021802485.1 Actinomycetes bacterium
GCCAACCTAGCCACGAGACGTGAGCACTTCTGCTGCGTTCACGTCCGCGTGCGCACGATGAGCGCAGCTCTTGCACAAAAAGAGGGTTCCCTTCCTGTTTCCTGCCTCGGTGTGCGCGCAGGCAGCGTACTCACGAGACGAGTTCAGCGCGTTCAGCTTCCACACTTGTGCGCCCAGCCTCTTGCACTTTGGGCGCAAACCCAGAAGGCAAGCCGCCCGAGCGCGGCATCCTGCAGGCTCCGGTTCAGACCTTGCTTCTGCTTCACGTTCCGGCCCGGTGTTTCCATAGTCCCCCCAACAGAGCGTGTCATGTTCTCGAGCCCGAGGCGACAGATCGCTCGCCGCAGACGACGGCGCTCGATCCCATAGCCCCACGGGCGCAGGTTCCGGTCGCAGTCCGGGCAGCTGAAGCCACCTGCGCGCAGCGTCGCCTCGACAACACTCGGGTCAGTATCTACGATGCTCACAGCGGAGCTCCGGCTTCGTCAGGAAGAGCCCTCTCGTGATTTTGCCAAAAGATTCAGCGAGAGGGCTCTTGCGCGTCTACGTGGCCACTACCTTTGTGGACCCCGCTTTGTGGACCCCGCCCCAACTCGCAACCCGAACCCCTAGCCAGTCGTGCTCATAGAACGTGTCGACGCCACAGTGCACATCACGCCGTGCTCATCCAACATGGCGCGAGATGCCCCGATCATGGTCAATCATCGTGGCGCTCAACACCCTTGCGCATTGTCCTGTGCGTTGACAGTGGCCGAATGCGGCACTTTCGACAGATCCTTGGGGCCACTACCCTGGGCATGGCCGAGCTGTCCTTAGCGCGGGGATTTTCTACAATGGAGCTGTGCCCACGGCCACCTTCTCCTTACCCCAACCGCCACGGCCTATGGGGACTGCCCTCCTTGCCTGAAAGCCACTCGGTGTCCGATAGCCAGGCGGCTCAAGATGCACCAAAGAACGCTTCTGCCCGGTTTGGCTACATCGCGCCGCTCGATGGCGTTCGTGCCGTCGCGATACTCGGCGTTATGGCCTATCACGGTGGCCTTTCATGGGCGCCCGGGGGGTTCTTTGGCGTCGACGCATTCTTCGTCCTGTCGGGGTTCCTAATCACGTCGCTGCTCGTTTCGGAGTGGCGCTCTGGCGGTACGATACTCCTTAGAGCATTCTGGGCAAGGCGAGCTCGGCGTTTGCTGCCTGCGCTTTTCCTGCTCATTGTGGGGGTGATGCTCTACGCGAGGTTCTTTGCAATGCCGGGAACCTTCCCACACCTGCGCTCTGACGCGATCGCGACATTGCTGTACGTCGCGAACTGGCACTTCATCTTGCTCGGCAACAACTACTTCAATCAGTTCGGAAACCAGTCGCCCTTCATACACACATGGTCTCTCGCGATCGAAGAGCAGTTCTATATCGTCTGGCCGCTTGTGATGCTCGCCATACTTCGCTGGCGGCGCAGCCTGCGGCCGGTTCTCGTTCTTTGCATAGTGGGAGCGATCGCATCCGCGATCGAGATGGCCGTACTCTTCCACGCGGGCGCGGACCCAACCAGGGTCTACTACGGAACCGACACCCGAGCTCAGAGCCTGCTCATCGGAGCGGCACTGGCCGTCTGGTTTGCCATGAAGCCCGCAGCGTCCACTGTACGTCAACTTGTCCACCTCCCAGCCCCAGTGACCCCACAGCGAGCACGACCGGCTCACCTACGCCCAGGGGTGTCGTCGAGCTTCACCAGGTACAGCCATAGGTTCAAAACAGCGGCAGGCGGGAATTCGCTCGGCCGCAAGGGGCAAGCTGCCAAGTGGTCGCTCAGTATCGCCGGTCTCGCAGGAGTGGCGATGACAGCTTGGCTTTGGTCTCATCTGAGCGGAGGATCGATCCTGACCTATGAGGGAGGCTTCGCGATGGCTGCCCTTTCAATGGCAGCAGTCATAGCAACTGCGGTAAGGCACCCGACTGGCCTGCTCGCGCGGGTGCTTTCCCTAGCACCGCTAAAGTTCATCGGGCGGATCTCCTATGGCCTGTACCTCTGGCACTGGCCCGTGTTCATGATTGCAGACAGCGCGAAGACTGGGCTCACGGGGTACGAGTTGTTCGCACTCAGGGTAGCGATCACTTTCGCCTTCGCAATTACCTCCTTCTACCTTATTGAACAGCCAATCAGGCGCGGAACATGGTTGAGGGGGTGGACAGCCTGGCTAGCTACCCCAGCAGCTGTTGTAGGAACCGCTGCAATCGTAGTTGTCACCACGGTCGCGTCACCCGCGGGTGCGCTCGAATCCATGCCTACGGGAAGCTCGATCTCGAATGGAGCGAAAGCCGGGACACCCTACGGCAGCGTTGGTTACCACCAAGGGTCCGACCAAAAAAGGCAGTTTGTCGCGCCAAACCCACCGGTGAGGGTACTACTCGTCGGCGACTCGACCGCCTTCACTCTCGGATTCGGAATGGATCTAGTCGCCAAGCGTTATGGAGTCAACCTTGATGACCGAGGGATACTCGGCTGCGGTCTGGTCGAAGGGGGCTCCGTAAAGGTTCACGGCAAGATATACACCAGCTCGGATGTCGCATCTCCTTGCAGCCTCAAGCCAGGCGTGCCGCAGTGGCCCGCCTTGTGGGCAAGGGAAATTGCACATTTCAAGCCACGGGTCGTCATGGTTCTTGCAGGGCGCTGGGAGGTGATGAACCGCACCTACCACGGCAAGTGGGTCCACATCGGCGAGCCAGTTTTCGACGCGTACATTAAGCACCAGATGGAACTGGCAGTACAGGTGATCAAGAAAGGGGGCGCGACTGCGGACCTCCTTACTGCCCCTTGCTACTACTCTGGCGAGCAGCTAAATGGGTCGCCATGGCCAGAGGACAACCCAGCACGCGTAGCGGAGTACAACAAGCTACTACGCGAGGTAGCAGCTCAACACCGGCACTCGGTGGTCCTCACTCACTTCCACTCCATGGTCTGCCCGCACGGGAAATTCGCCATGGTGATCGACCACGTGACCGTGCGCACGCCGGACGGGGTCCACTTCACCAACCAAGGAGGCGAATGGCTCGCCTCCAAGCTGCTTCCTCAGGTGGTGGGTATTGCACTGTCTCACTTTCCTCAGGTGGTGGGTATTGCACTGTCTCACTCGGCCAAAACCGCGGGGTCTGGAAGTCGAGGAACGCCTTGAGCTGGTGGCACTCCCGGTGCTTCCGCGACGCGGCAACGTCGATAGGGTAAGATTTGGGTTATGTCTTGGTCCCATGCCTGCCTTCGGGTAAACGGGTCGTGGCATGCTCGCCTGCGAGTGCTGTCATCATGTGCGGTGCTGGGCCTGCTGGCTGTGGCCTGCGGGTCCAGTTCTACTCCAGCCGGCATCCCGCAACCTCAAGTCCACTCGCTTCCGCCAGCACTTCCTACTAACTGGGGGGTTTCGGTTCCAGGAGCCAATCCGTGCAACCCCCTCGGGGCGCAACAGTGCATGCTGCCCTTCCCGAGCAACTACTACACGACTCCCGACCCGTCGATGCCATCGGGGCTCCGGATCGACTTCCCCGCTACTGCGACGCCTGCGAATTCACAAGGAATCCACATCAATCCGGCGTCGTGGACCCGCAACGACGGGTTCAGCCCCGGCTCCGACATCCTCGTATCAGTCCCCAACCTCGACATAGCGGCGTCCCGGATTCCCACTAGTGCGAGCATCGCCACGTCACTGCGGCGTGGCTCGCCAATCGTCTTGCTTGATGCAACCACGGGAACCCGCCTCGCGTACTGGGCGGAGTTGGATGCTCGAAACCCGAATCCCACCACTCGGTTACTGATCATCCACCCGGCCGCGAACCTCCCCGAGGGAAATCGCATAATCGTTGTGCTGAGAAAACTCGTGACCACGAACGGCGGTGCTGCGCCAGTGCCGCCGGGCTTTGCGGCCATTCTCAGCGGCAAACACCCCGCTGGCCTCTCTGGCGCCGCTGTGGAAAAACACCTCGAAGGCGTTCTGTCCGATCTCCGCAAAGCTCGAGTAAGCCAAAGAGGCCTCTACCTGGCCTGGGACTTCACCGTGATCAGCAGAAAGAACCTCACCGGGTGGATGCTCCACATGAGAAACCAGGCCCTCGCTGGCCTTGGGAACAACGCACCCGCATTCCAGGTAACCGCTGTGAAGAACTTCACCCAGGCTCAGAACCCGCAGATTTCTCGCCAGGTCATCGGCACTTTCTCCGTTCCAAGCTACCTCAACAAACCTGGCGGGCCGATGGGATCGACACTCGCTTTTGGCCCAAACGGCCTTCCGCGACATCTCCCGGGGAATACCCAGCATGCCGTGTTTGCCTGCCTGATACCTCGATCTGCTGATACAAACCCGGCCTTGCCTAGCAGTCCGGTGCACCCTGGACGGCCCGTGCTATACGGCAAGGGCCTCTTCTCTGTTGCAACCAACATGGACGCCTCCGGAGTGCTTGCGTCCGCGGACCACTTCGACCTGGTCCAGTGCTCTACCAACCCGCTGGGCCTCGATGGGAACGACCAGATCTACGATGCGGGGATTATCCAGAACCTCTCCGGGTTCGCCGCGGTTCCCGATCGACTCCAGCAGGCAATTCTCAACTCGCTGTTTCTCGAAAGGTTGATGGTCAGCCCTAAGGGGCTGGTTAGCAGCCCCGCGTTCAGGGCTGGTGGCGGGCATGGGAAAGCGCTCATCAACATCTCGATACCGCTCACCTACTACGGCAACAGTGAGGGCAGCCTTCTAGGCGGGGCCGTCACCGCAGTTTCAACGCAAATCCGCAGGGCGGTGCTGGGCGTCCCTAGCATGAACTACAGCATCCTTTTGGACCGCAGCATCGATTTCACCGCGTTCTACTCAATCTTCTCGAAGGCATACCCTTCTCACTCCGAGCAGCTCCTCGCGTTCGATCTGATGCAGATGCTGTGGGATCGTGGCGAGACTGATGGTTACGCAGAGCAGCTCACGAACCATCCGCTGCCAGGCACCCCAGCTCACCAAGTGCTTTTGCAGATGGCCTTCGGAGACCACCAGGTGGCAAATGTGACTACTGAGATTGAAGCGCGCACCATCGGGGCTCTAATCCATGTGCCGGTACTTCGACCTCGAAGAATCACCGGCAACCCGTTCTGGGGAATACCACCGATTCGCTCGTATCCGTACACGGGTCCCGCGGCTTTGTTCCTTTGGGACGATATCCATGTCGCGGTTCCGCCGTCTGCCAACCTGCCGCCGGAGGTGGGGCCTGATCCGCACAACTATGTTCCGCGCTCCGTTCCCGCGGCCCAGGACCAGCTGGTCCATTTCCTCGAGACCGGCCAGGTCATCAACGTTTGCGGAAAGGCACCGTGTGTAACGTCGCTACCCCTTCCTCCCACCGGCTAGCGGAAGGCGGAGCACGGTGACCGGTGGGATCGAGGATGGCCATCAAGGTGCGCAAAGCGTAGGACCCGTGGCCTCGCCAGGAGCACCTGACCGAGAGGCTCCTGACTCCGTGCTGGCCGAGCTGGCCCGAAATGGGGACAATGCCGCCTTCGGTCTGATCTACGAACGCTATGCACCCCGGCTCTTCGACTTCCTTGTACGAATGCTGCGCAATCAAGCGAGCGCTGAGGACCTGACGCAGACCACTTTCCTGAGGGCTCTTGAGCGCAGGGAGACCTTGCGCGAGCCGTCGAAGGTGCGTGGATGGCTTTACTCGATTGCATATCACCTGGCAATGACGCGCCTTGCCGCGGGCAAGTACGTCGGGTCGAGTGACACTCTGGACCTGGCTGTTGCTGGCGACGCAAGCCCAGAAGACGAGGCGCTCTCAGCTGACGCGGCGGATCTGGTCTGGGCAGCCGCCGCGTCCCTCGAACCTCGCCAGTACGCGGTGCTCGACATGGTTGTGCGGCGCGACCTCGACACCAACGAGATTGCGGAGATCCTCGACGTAACCACCAACCATGCCGCGGTGCTTGTCCATCGAGCAAAGGTGTCGCTTCGCGGCGCGGTCGAATCGCTTCTCGTTGCACGTAGTCGTTCGCGATGCGAACGGCTTGCGGAGCTCATGCCGATCAGCGTGCGCACCCTGGATGCAGCACAGCGCAGCACCGTGGACCACCACATGCGGCGATGCGAGACGTGTAAGAAACTTGCGACTCGGCTCAGCAAGCCGGAGGCCCTCCTGGCTGCACTTGTCCCCGCAGCACTTCCCGGGAGCCTGCTTTCGGGCGGCTGGGCGCAGGTCCTCGCTGGCCACTCCCTGGCTGAGACTGGTGCCCCGACCGCTCATCCTCCCGACTCGCCTAACAGCCACGCTCAGCACGGCCCCGTCCAGGTCGTTACGACCCGCGGACCCACACGGCGAGGGCTTCGACGCTGGATGTACCCGGCTATCGCCAGCGCCGCTGCCGCGGCAGCGCTTGTCGCGATTCTGCTTGCCTACTTTCTCTCGGGAGGCCCAACGCTAACTTCGGCAACGTCTTTGGTGCCAAACGTCATCGGCTCGAGCATCGAACAAGCAACGCACTTGCTGTCAGACCGAGGCTTTGGCACGCGCGTTGTTGAACGACATGCAAGTTCACCCGCAGGCGTGGTGGTTGCTCAGCAGCCGCTTTCAGGCAAGCGCTACCGACTCAAGGCGACGGTGACGATCGACGTGTCGACTGGTCCCTCTGTCATTGCCGTCCCGCAGCTGGCCGGAGAGACGATCCGCGAAGTTCGCGCCACCCTCAACAGCGCCGATCTGAGGCTCGGCGGCCTCAGTTACCTTCCTTCATCGCTAGTTCCTCTAGGCGAGGCGATGTCCAGTTATCCACCTGCTGGGACCTTCGTTCCGAGGGGATATACCGTAAGCGTCCTCGTTTCATCGGGCCCGCCTACCACCAAGCCGCCTACTACCACTACGACCACCAAGCCGCCTACTACCACCACCAAACCACCTCCTACCACTACCACCACCAAACCACCTACTACCACTACCACCACCAAGCCGCCGACTACGACTACCACCACAACGAAACGTTGATCAATCGGTTGCCGAGAGGGCGCGGCTCTGGCAACCTGAAGATGATTCGCTTGCAGGTTCACGACTTCCGGGAGTATTATCACTTGGAGTTATGTCCGGCATATGACGTAGCTCTGTTGTAACTGGACAGAAAAAAACGGGCAAGAAGTATCTGGTGGGAGCGATGGTTGACATTGCACAGGTAGACGCAGCAGAGGCGCGGGGTTTGACCGAAGGGCATTCGCCTCCGATCGAGAAACGCAGCTTTCAGATCGTTCCGTTACGGGGAATTCCGGTCGTGGCCGCCATACTCATCGGGTTGGTGGTTGCAGTGGCAACGAACAAGCTCTGGGCGCTCGACTTCTTCCACGTTGTAGGCGGGGGTCTCTGGACGGGAATCGACCTGTTCTTGGGCTTTGTGATCGGCCCCATCATGGGTAGGCTCAGCATCGCAGCTCGCGCGGAGTTCTCTACGCGACTCATGCCGAAGATGGTGCTAATCATGCCCACTCTCGTTGTGTGTACTCTCGCAGCCGGGTGGCAGCTTGCGCGGCATTTGAACTACCTGAACGCGTCCTACCCCGACCACAGCTGGATCGTTGCCTCGATGGTTGTGGTGGGAGTGATGGCTGTCATTGCCATCGGGATCCTTGAGCCAGCGAACCTCGCCGTGCTGTTCGAGCTGAAGAAGCCGAAGCCGAACGGCGAACTGATCGGAAAGCTGATGCGCCGGTTCATTTACACAGCCGGCATAACAGGAGCCATGCAAGTTGCCACGCTCATCATAATGACCAGGCTGGCAACGACGACATGACCGATCCCACTCCAACTACTGAGGTACATCCTCGCGAAGATGCCCTACAGCGGTCCGCAACACCGCTGGACCCAATCGATCGCAAGCTGCCGCCGGTGGCAACTGTTTGCGTTGCCTCGATGGCCCTAGTGATCATAGGAGGGATCTACCTCGCTTCCCACCTACCAGGCCGTCCGCCGCTCGGTGCAGCAGTGGGACTGCTCGGCGCTGCAGGTGTTCTGTTGCTCGGCAACCTTGCCGTCTTGAGCAGGATAGATGGCTTTGCGTGGCGGATTTTTTTCCAGGTGTTTAGATGGGCGCTGCTCGCGTACTGTGTCATCGCGGGAATGCTCGCGTACGTTTTCATCTTCGACGGAACACGCGGCTCGATGCTGTTGCTGCTCATCGGGATGCTTGCGATCTTTGCGATCGATATACCAATCTTGCTGGGCTTTTCGGTCGCTCGTTACCAGGAGCCAGCACCTCGCTGAACAGTGTCACTTGCTGAACAGTGTCACTTGGTTTGCGGGCACGAGCACTGGGGCTTGTTTCGAAAGCATTAAGCTTATTGTCCAACTGTGTTCAATCTCTGAGAGTATGCTTCATTCCGGTTGTGTGACCGAACGGTTGGAGGATGCCGGTGACAGATAACAAGGAGTTGCAGATGCGCAAGCCGACAAGTGCGTGCAAAGGTGTAAAGCCAGGCAGACGAGGCCTTCGCGGTATAGCAGTGATGGCAGCGCTTTGCATTTCCGGAGCAGCTCTCGCTGCTTGTAGCTCCCAGAGCACCCCGAGCAGCAAGTCCAGCCATGGTGCTGCGTGCTGGGCCACCGCCACCTCCGTGTCAGCCTGCGGCGGAATGGCTGCTCTGGTGAAGGCAGCAAAAGCTGAGGGTCACCTCAACGTAATAGCGCTGCCTCCTGATTGGGCGAACTACGGGAACATCATCAGCACCTTCGAGAAGAAGTACGGACTCAAGGTTCACAGCGCGAACCCAACCGGCTCCAGTGGTGAAGAACTCGCTGCGATCAAGTCACAGCAGGGGAGCAGCCAGGCCCCTGACGTGGTGGATGTGGGCCCATCCTTTGCAGCCCAGGGTGTAGCTGAAGGTCTCTTTGCTCCCTACAAGGTCGCAACCTGGAACTCGATACCGGCGGATCAGAAAGCTGCAAGTGGCGCTTGGTTCGAGGACTATGGCGGCTATATCGCGGTCGGCTACAACGCCACCTTGTTCAAGAAGGCGCCGACAAGCCTGTCATCCCTGCTGTCGCCGGAGTTCAAGGGCTCGGTCTGCCTCAATGGCACTCCAGAGAGCTCGCAAGCTGCTTTCTCAGCCGTCTATGCGGCCGCTCTTGGCAACGGTGGGTCCTTGAACAACATCGAGCCAGGAATTCAGTACTTCAAGAAGCTCGCTTCGGTTGGCAACTTCATCCCGACCGGTGCAACTCCTGCGTCGATAGCTAGCGGCCAGTGCCGTGTCTCGCTCGACTGGACATACCTGCAGGTCAAGTATGAGCAGGGTCTTGCTGCCAAGGGGATCAAGTGGAAGGTCTTCGTGCCCTCGAACGCCAAGTACGCCGGGTATTACGTCCAGGCGATCAGCAAGTACGCACCGGATCCAGCTGCAGCTCGGCTTTGGGAGGAATTCCTGTACTCCCCCACCGGACAGAACCTCTGGCTCGCGGGCTTCGCGACTCCTGTGGAGTTGCCTGCGATGATAGCGAACGGCACCGTCAACCGGTCGCTGTTGTCTGCAATCCCGAAGGTCAGCGGTGTGCCAAGCTTCCCGACCCCCTCGGAGTTGAGCAAGGCCCAACAAGCTGTCATCGCTCAATGGCCGTCTATCTAGCGGTTAGTACGCGCTGATCGCTCTGGAGAGCTCACAAACAGTCGAGTAGTCCTTGTCAACAACTACAGCTCCGGCGCATGGAAAAACTCGCGTTGCTGGGTGGACGAGAAGCATCCGTTTCAAGGCCTCTCAATACCCTGTGCTCGGGCTACTGCCATTCTTTGCGTACATGGGCCTGTTCTTCTTCGCGCCGGCTGTCGGCGTACTGATCGACGCCTTCAAGAGCAATAGCGGCCATTTCACGCTGAGCAATCTGCACGAAGCGACAACTGGCGCCTACTTTCACTCGTTTATCGCAAGTGCGAAGCTTTCGACAATATCGGCGCTGATCGCCGCGATCATTGGGCTCGTGCTAGTAGTGGCCATCGTGTCGTCACCGAACCGCATGCTGCGCAGGGCGGTGACCGCGGCTTCAGGGGTTCTCGCGAACACCGGGGGCATCCCGCTCGCATTCGCATTCATAGCCACCCTCGGCAACTTCGGGGTCGTGACGAAGCTGCTAGCCACCATGGGGTATGACCCCTATTCGCATGGGTTTACGCTGTACTCGCTCACCGGCCTCATAATCGTCTACCAGTACTTCCTCATACCCCTCATGGTGCTCGTCATGCTGCCAGCCGTGGAGGGCCTGCGCAGGGAATGGTCTGATGCAGCAGCGAACCTTGGTGCTAAGCGCAGGCAGTTCTGGCTTCATGTCGGGCTACCTTTGCTCATGCCACCGTTCCTTGCGGGGCTCCTCATACTCTTTACCGACGCGTTCGCTGCATATGCAACCGCGGCAGCAATTTCCGGGGGGATCATCCCCCTAGTGCCGCTTCAGATCGGGAACCTCATCTCGGGGAACGTAGTGGCGAACCAGGCACATCTTGGTGACGCGCTCGGCCTCGAGATGGTCCTTCTCGTCGTTGTGGTTGCCTTGGTTTACGCGTTCACGCAACGCAAGACCTCGCGGTGGTTGCATTGACCAGAGATGACCTGTTGACTGAGTCAGTCGTGAGTGGTCACGGGAAGCCAGGCGATCACAGTGACGCGACCAAGGCGTTCAAGAAAGGGGGCGGGCGCGGCTTTCGCTGGACTGCATTTGTGATCGTAGGCTTGTACTTTGCAACCCCGCTGGCTGCCTCGGCAAGATACAGCTTCCTCGGCAATCATGGCCGGTTCTCCTTCTCGGCATATGCACGTGCGTTTGCCACGAGCGAGCTGTGGTCGTCACTAGCACGCTCTGCGGAGATAGGGATTGCAACCGTAGCAGTGACACTGATCTTGCTGCTGGGAACTTCGCTGTGGGTGAACCTCCGGGCCGAACGGTGGCGACCAATCGTGGAAGCTGTGACCCTCGTGCCACTGGTGGTCCCGGTGGTAGTGATCGTGCTTGGCATCCTAGGAACCCTGCGGTTTCTCCCCGGCTTCATCGTGAGAACACCTGCGATACTTGTCCTCGAGTACGTGATTCTCGCTATGCCGTACACGTACCGGATCATCGACAACGGAGTCCGGGCCCTAGATCTTCGCACACTGGTCGACGCGGGCCGATCCCTTGGCGGCAGCTGGCGGCAGGTAGTAATGGGGGTTCTTCTGCCAAACATGAGGGTATCGCTCATGTCTGCAGCCTTCATGTCCTTTGCATTCGTGCTCGGGGAGTACGTCATGGCAAGCCTGCTTTCGTTCAATACGTTCCCGGTGTGGCTTCAGCTCATGGGACAAAACCACTCCACAGAGGCAGTAGCACTATCGGTGATAGCGCTTGTCGGTGCTTCACTTGTGCTAATCACAATTTCGTTCTTCATCCTGAAGAAGCCAAAGGGTTCTGGGGCGCATATCGCAAGAAAGGCCCTGAATGCAGCGCGCTGAAGATGCGTCCAGCCGCGGCGTCATAGCTCGAGGTCGCCTAGGGGCGCGAGTTGAACTGCGCGGGCTGGAACGTGCCTTTGGGAACGTCAAGGCTCTAGACGGCTTCAGCCTTCAAATCGAGCCCGGCGAGCTGGTCGCACTGCTCGGTCCGTCGGGAAGCGGGAAGACCACGGTTCTTCGTGTATTGGCAGGCTTGGAAGCGATCGATGCCGGAAGTGTCCTTCTCGATGGCGACGAGATCACCGCCTTGCCGGCCTACCGACGAGACATGGGCATGGTGTTCCAGGCGTACAGCCTCTTTCCGAACATGACCGCTCTGGACAACGTCGCCTTTGGACTCAAACTGCGCCGGATGGGTCGCCAGGAGCGCTCCCAGCGGGCGAAGGAGCTCCTCTCACTGGCGGGTTTAGCTGCTGAGGCAAACCGCTACCCTCATCAACTCTCAGGCGGACAGCAACAGCGCGTGGCCCTTGCCCGGGCGCTTGCGATCGAGCCGCGGGTACTTCTCCTTGACGAGCCGCTCTCGGCCCTCGACGCGAAGGTGAGGTCTCAGCTCCGCGATGAGATCCGCCGCGTTCAGCGTGAGGTGGGTATCACCGCGCTCTTCGTCACCCATGACCAGGAGGAGGCGCTGTCGATCGCGGATCGCGTGGGCGTAATGCGTTCTGGAACCCTGGAACAGGTTGGGAGCCCGTCGGAGATATACGACGGGCCCTCCACGGCATTCGTAGCCGAGTTCGTTGGATCGGTCAACCGGCTGCCGGGGATTGTGGCCGAACATGGACAGGTGAGCGTGCTGGGCACCCTGATGCCGCTACGGGAAGGTGGCTCGAGCCGTGCCGTCGGAAGTGGTGGTCCGGGTGGCACTGCGTTACCCGTTGGCACACGAGTCGATGTGCTAATCCGTGCGGAGGCGGTAGGCGTGACTCCGATCGCACGCGAAGAAGCGTCGGGCGTAAAGGGAAACGGGCCAACCGCGTCTATAGCCAGCCGTGCCTTTCTCGGCCCCGTACTACGGATTGGGGTGCAGCTCCACGGTGAACCGGGCCTCGAAGACCAGGTTGGTACCCGCTCAAGCGAAACTGAGCCCGGTGGAACTACTCGGGTTGCGAACGACGGCGAAGGTCGAGCACCACGAGACCTTGCAGCCCGCGAGTTGATAGCCGTAGCGCCCGCCACCGAGGCGGGCGCACTTTCCCCCGGCACTGAAGTAAGGGTCTCATTCTCCGGATCACCACTGTTCGTGACCGTCCCCGACTGAACGCACCCCTACAGGTACGCACGGTTCGAGAGCACCTCTACCCCTGTCTCTACAGAGCATGCCAACCCGGGGAAGTGACCAGGCGTTGGCGGAAACTCTTCTCGAGGCTGCGTGGCTCCACCTCCGCAACACTCCTGGAGGACGACTTCGGTGGTCGCCCAAACGCCAGCTGGGGATGCACGACGGATGGATTAGCTGCAGCGCAGATCCTCTCACTTGTTGGAGTAGGGACTTTAGTCCCTAAAAAGTTTAGGCCCTGCCGGGAGGGCAAAATCGTGTGTAGTGTCACACAGGTAGCGAGAGCATGGGGCCTCGTGGTCGTATGATGAAGTTGGGGGGGTCAGAGCAATGCGACATCCAGTCAGGAGCATGGGTTGTAGAGCTGTGTCGAGTCAGGCGATCATTGCGCACTGGCTGAAAGGTGCTCCCTCGTGAGCGTCCTCGCCAACAAGCCAGGCGAGAACCAAACCTACGTCGGCAACGCTGCCGAGCGCAGTGCACACGGCCCGGCGTTGAGTGCGACGAGAGTTCGCCTACGTCCGGTGATCCAGGCAGACATAGCGAAGCTATACGCGATTGTCACCGACGAGAAGGTGGCCTGGCGCTGGCGATTCAACGGTCAACTCCCTGGATACGAGCAGTTTGTAGCCACGTTCAATGCTGGTGTTCTCCTTCAGCTCGCTGTGACACCAAGAGATCGAGATGAGGTGATCGGTCTTGTTGTGTGTTACAACGCGGACCTTCGCAATGGCGTTGCGTACTTCGCAATGACCGGTTCGCCTCGGGTCATCGGAACCGGCGTTCTCATGGAGGCAGCAGGGCTCTTCCTTGGCTATCTGTTCTCCACCTGGCCACTGCGGAAGATCTACCTGGAGGCGTTGGAGTTCAATCTCAGCACATACGCAACTGGCATGGGCAGGTACTTCTCAGAAGCCGGATGTCTGAAGGATCACCACTACTTCGACGGTCGCTACTGGGACCAGCACATCCTCGTGATCGACCGCGAGGAGTTCCTGAGTGCGCCCGTGGTGGAGAGACTTCTCTCTCAAAGCGCCGATGGCTCAGCGCCACCAGCAGACGAACGCAGTGGTCAAGTGCAACCCGGTGTTGGATTGGGTCGACTGACGAAGAAGGAGTGAGGTTATGTCGAGACAGCGTGCAATGCGACGTGAGGCGCATCGCCTGAAGAAGAGGACAAAGCTGACTGCCGTTCTTGGCATCACGGTTCTCGTTCCCGTTGCAGGCGCTGGCGGGGCGCTTCTCTCCGCACAGCCTGCGAGTGCAAGCATCGACTATCCGGGTGCACCGTACCGAGGAGCACCGTATCCAGGAAGGCTGTATCAACGGCCACCACTGTCGTCAGCAGCGACCAGCGGTGCCCCTCCGACGCCGACGAGCACGCCGCCTGTGACTCAAACCCTGTACATCAACGAGCCAGCAAACAGCCCAAGCTTTTTCAACGACATGTGCACTGCCGGCAAAGAGGACGCGCAGGCGTTTATGAATGTCTGGTCGCCTTCCGGGAGCGTCTCGAATCCACCTCAGTACCCCAACCCGGTCATCATTTTGGATTTTGGAGCCCAATACACCTACAACGGTCAAGTCGGGACTCTCGCGCCGGGGCATAGTAGTCCCGACCCTTACTTTTTCCCAGATCCCACGATCGTGGTCGGATCTCGTTACTACATCAACTGCTGGTTATCACAAGCAAGCAATATGGTCACATGGGTAGATCCATGGCTTCCGGAACCGATATTCGGCATAGGCACCAATAACAGCAGTGTAGGTGCCACTGGGACCGCGGCAGAGTACGGGGCCGCGTGGATGCAAGTCGTGCTTAGAGGCTCAGCGGATAGGAGATGGTGCCGGTGACCAGCGGTTTCGCCAGTCGATGAGCTTCGCTGTGAGCAGGAACGCGACCGCTAGAGCGAACTGAGCGAGCCTGTGGATACTCTTGCGGTCG
>JAJZXF010000071.1 GCA_021802485.1 Actinomycetes bacterium
CGGCGAAGCGGTCTCAGGGGACCGTCGCCATGCCTACCATTGGCTTGTTCAGCGGCCGCCCGCCCATCGAGCCGTAGAACTTTGCATCGCCAAAGCTGAATATCCCACCGTCGGTAGCGTCCATCCAGTAACCCTGCCCGCTGTAGGTGGGAGTCATCCCGACGATTGGCTTGTTCAGCGGCCGCCCGCCCATTGAGCCGTAGAACTTGGCGTCTCCGAAGCTGAATATCCCACCGTCGGTCGCGACCATCCAGTATCCAGCGCCGTCCCAGGTTGGCGCGATTCCAATCACCGGCTTGTTCAGGTGCCGCCCGCCCATCGAGCCGTAGAACTTAGCGTCCCCGAAGGCGAATATCCCACCGTCGGATGCCACAAGCCAGTAGCCCTTTCCGTCGGGAGTAGGCGCCATCGCTACTATCGGCGCGTTGAGATGCTTGCCTCCCATAGAGCCGTAGAACTTAGCATCCCCGAAGGCGAACATCCCCCCGTCAGCTGCCACAAGCCAGTAGCCCCTGCCGTCGGGAGTAGGCGCCATTCCGACGATCGGCGCGTTTAGGTGCTTGCCTCCCATCGATCCATGGAACTGAGCATCCCCGAAGGCGAAGATGCCACCGTCGGTTGCCACGAGCCAGTAACCCGCACCGTCAGCGGTGGACGCCATTGCGGTGACAGGCGCGTTTAGGTGCTTTCCTCCCATCGATCCATGGAACCTCGCACTGCCGAAGGAGAAGATCCCACCGTCAGAGGCGACCGTCCAGTAGCCGTGGGGTAGGGGGACATTGCCCGGAGTTGTCTCACCGGGTGCGCCGACCGTGGCGAGGTTGTTGGTATTCCACAGATCATGGTGATCCTGTGGCCACGGTCCGCTGCGGGCCATCGCCGGCTCGGGAGTGGACCAAGCCCAGAGGTCCCCCTCACGGGTGCCTGCTACAAGAACCTGGGTCGCAAGGTTGCCGAAGGTGCCGAAGACCGGGCTGTTTATCATCCATCCACCGGTGAATTTCGGGAAGCCGGGCGCTTCCTGGCCAGCAGCGTTCACTGCCCTTAGGTCGTACAGCGAGCTTCCGAGCACCGCGTACGGGACGCCATTTGCTATGTCTGCGACTATCGGCTGGGTTAGGAACGGCATGCTGTTGAGATACCCGGGAAATGCAGGGAGGAAATTCCCGCTGCAAGCGCTCCATGCGTCGAACTGGTTCTGGTTGCCGGCCTGCTTCCCAGGGAAGGCGGTGTCCTCGACGGTGCCAAGTGAGAGCGCGGGGGCTATGACACTGAACGGGCACGTTGCAGACGATGAGGTGTTCAAAGGCGCGACTATTGGGCTTCCCATGAACGGGATGCTGGGCCCCGAGTTGGAGCTCGCGTTGGAGCCGAACGAGGCGATGTTCATCACGTTCGGAGTTGATGGGCTGCCACCGTAGCCGAGCGCGGAGGTGCCGTTGGGGTTCAGCAAGTATGGCGGGCCGACAGTTGCCATCACGGACGTCTGGAGCTGGCCGTTGAAGTTCAGCGAGGCAAGAGTCGGGCTCTCACCGACACCGTTGCCAATGTCTGGAAGTAGTGGGGCTTGCAGGTTGGCAATCGCTGCTGGCCAGCCAGGCAGGAACGCTCCAGGGTTCGGGTACCCAGGGGGATTTGGAGCGCCCTTGGCCGCGGGGTGAAGCGAGCCGTTGGGATAGATTGCATAGACCCGCGAGTTAGCCCCGCTCAGCGGCAGCGGGAGTCCCAAGTCCACTGTGAGCGTGAGCAAGTTGAGTATCGGGTCCTTGATGTTGGCGTTTTCTTTCCCCTTGTAGTCCTCGTTTGATCCGACGATCACGTCGGGCGGACCCTTGCCACCGTTCAGGTTCCCGATAGCGGGGGTATCCATGAGCTTCGTGCCGATCTGCGCATTGGACGTCCCGGAGAAGGTGACCTGGTTGTTCCACCAGTTGACCGACTTCACTTCCGATGGGTCAACCACCAGTACTGGCCATCCTGGAACCAGCTTGCCATTGGGCTGCCAGGCATAGATGTGGCGGTCCATTGCTGGCGCAACGATGTCGAGCTGGCCATTTCCTTGGAGGTCTGCGAGCGCTGGGGCAGCGAAGATCCCCGGCAGCACTCGGTTGGAGGAGTTCGCGATCGACGCCTCGGAGTACACGGGGTTGGTATGCACGGGAAATCCTGGCAGTAGCTGACCCTTGATGTTCCACGCGTAGACGTTGCCAGCGAGGTCCGTGGCTACGATGTCGAGCCCAGAGCTCGCGGTGCCATAGAGGTTGCCGACCGCTATGCCGCCAATGATCTCACCCCTTGGCGGCGTTACGCCGCCTTTGGTAAAGGCCGCCTCACCAGCATGGTAGGCAAGGTAGTTGGTATGCACTGGCCATCCGGGCAGCTCGGAACCGTTTGGCAGGTACGCATGGATTGTGCCATCTGCATCCGCTACTAGGAGTACGTTCGTCCCGTTGGGGCCGATCGGAGCAAGCCTGGGTGCTGCGTCGATTGAGCCGCCGAGGCGCTTGGGGAACCCTGGCAGGAGGGTCGGATCAGAGTGAAGGAAGCCAGCACGGCGCGCCATCCCGACGAGGCCATTTGACGCTTTCACCTGAAGCAAGATGGTGAAGGTGGTTGCGTTTGGGTTGGGTGAGCCGTTGGGGTTGGTTGGCGGCTGGCTGAAGTTGGTGCCTGCTGGGAAGTAGGACGCGATCTTGGACAGCGGGATGTTTGCAAGTGGGCCGGTGTACGATCCGCTGGGGCCACCTTGGCCGCTGCCTTGGGCCACCAGGTGGTAGGCGTTGAGCGCGGGCTGTGGGCCCACCCCGACCAGCACCTGCCATGTGAACGGCCCAGGCGTCCGTACCGCGGCTACGTGCCCAGACACTGGGACGGTTCCTCCTGGTTGGCTTGGATTGTAGGTCTGGAACCACGATGGCGATGTCATCTCGGCCTCGGGCGGGATCTGCCCATTGGCTATGCGCTGGACGATGTTGTAGGCGTTGACCCTTCCGTAGCCGGTGTACATGTTGAACCCGGCCTGTGTTGGGAACTGGCTGGTTGCAGGTAGAAGGTTGGTGAAAAAGAGGCCCAGCTTCTGGGTCATCCATGACACGCCATAGTTGTTCGCGGGGAAGGAGCCGGCAGCGTCGGCAAAGTTGACCGGGTTTGCGGACATGGAGATCAATTGTTTGATCTCGTTGACGGACAAAGGCACTGGCTGGCCCGAGACGGTCTTGAGTCCAGGATATGGCTGGAGGGTTCCGTTTGCTACTGCATCTGCTGCCGCTGACTCAGCGAGGCCGGTGATTCCGGCGAGCACGCCGGTTGCCTGCGATGTGCATTGAACGCTCTCCACTGCGACGGTGACGTTTGCACCGTAGTTCGAACAGCCGTTCAGGAACAATGAACTCGGTGGGGTGACGGGTGAGTAGGTGTTGCCACCGAAGGGGATGCCCGGATAGGGAAGCACGCTCGAGTCGACGATGGTGTGGGACAGAATGGTCGGCAGGTTATGGTGTTGCGCCTCCTCGTCTGCGGAAGCGACGACGACTGGGACCCCATGAGCCTGCGCATATGCAATTGCCTCGCGGGCGGTTGGCGTAATGTCGTATCCGCCCATAGCCACCTCGATCACTGACGCGCCTGAGTCGACCGCAAAGAGGACACCTTGGGCAAATGCATTGCCGCTTGCGATGAAGGAGTCGCCGGTGCGAACCGGAAGGATCATGCAGTTTAGGCAGGCGCCGGGCTGGCTGCCGGTTGAGTTAGCGGCCCCGCCGACATCCAGCGCACGTCCGGTTCCGTGTCCGTACCGAACGGTGTCCTCGGGGTTGTTGTTGTTGTTCAGGAAGTTCCACCCAGAGACGGCCTCAGTGAACCCTGCTGGCGAGGACGCTGAGTAGTCGGAGTTACTCGCGTTGCAGTAGGTGGGGCAGTAGTAGGGGTTTGCAACCGTGGTGCCGTTCGCCCCTGGCATTGTCGGAGTGCCAAACGCGTTGATGAGGTCCATCGGGGATATGAAACTGCCGCAGTGATACTTGCCGATTACCTTCAGGACTCTCGGGTCTTGTGCCCACTGGGCGGCGTTTATGACCCCGGTGTCGTACAGATCGTATGGGTTGTTGTCGGTAAAGGTCTGCCCTTGGGCTTGGAGTTGTGGCTTCGTGAGGCCCTGGGCGTTTTCCGGAAATGGCAGAGCGGCTGGGTTTACGTAGGCCTTGTTGACTAGGCCGTTGTTGCACCACTCGATCCCGGAGTCGAGGACCGCTACCACCGTAGTGGGCCGTCCCGTGGTGACCTGCCATGCTTTGTCGACCGAGTTGCCGATGACGCCGCAGAGTTCCTGGGGATTCTGGTTGACCTGAGTGTAGAGGGACCCGATCAGGCCGCTGGGCCGGTGGTAAGGAGCGCTGGTGAGGGTGATTGGGGCGTTTCCGTCGACCCAGTTTGCGGGCCGGATGGGTGGCGACGCGACCGCGGTGTGGTTGTACGTCTGGTAGTTCATCGGGTTGGTGCCGCTGGGTGGTGATGGCCACGGAACAGTGCCGTTACTCGTCTGGGTTCCAGAGCCGCCAGTATTGGGATCGGACGGCGCGGGATTCGGGCAGGTGACAGGCCTCGAAGGCGTCGCACCTTGGGCGCCAATGAAGGGCTTCGGCCCATTCGCAACCGTGACGGTAACCGAGTTACTGCCAGAGGTGGATGTGCAGTGGTAGACGACGAACCCAGTGCTCTTCCAAGAGTTGACGATCGTATAGGTTCCGTTTGGCACGGTGTCACTCAACCATTGGATCGACAGCGCGCCTCCGGTGTTGTTCCAGAACCCGACCTCTTGGTTCGCGGAGTTGAGGACGCTCAAATCGGTGTAGCCACTCGAGCACCCGAAGCCGCTGCTCCCTGTCTGGGAGGCTGTGATCGTTACGTACCCGCTTACGGTTGCGCCGTTGGCGGGTGCGCCCGAACCGGTCGCCGCGACGGCGATCCCCGCGCTCACTAGGACGGGCAGGAATGCTGACAGCATGCCAAGCACGACCAAGGGTGTGAGAACCCGCCAAAAGGCGCGAGTCGCATCCCTCCCGGACCGCCTGCGGTGCGGGTCGTAACGCCTGCGCCGAATAGCCTGGTTCATTCTGGCTACCTCCTGCCAACGAAGTTGGTGTTTCATATCAGCCAACGATTCCGATTCGTCTCGTCTTAACTGTTGTTACTTGTGATTGCAGTGCTCGCGTCCCACTGGCCCCGGTGTTTGTTTGATTTTCCAAGCGCCGATGCTTATGCCCCATGGAGCCGAGAGGCTATATGCCATTGTATTATACACAATCTCATGAGTTGACGATCTGCATGTGAGCCACCCAAGCACGAGGTTATCGTATCTGTGGCTCCGATAGCTCGCGTCTTGACCGAGCTACGATGACCCACGCTCGGTTCACGATATCGACACACGAGCAAAGTATTAGTGGGGGAGGACACATCCACGCTGTTGTTCTCTCACGAGCGCTCTGCGTGCACCTCTTCGAGGACTTTGTCCGCGTGTCCATCTGCTCGGACGTTGTACCAGGAGCGCCGGACGATCCCGTCAGCGCTCACAAGGAAAGTCGATCTAATGATCCCAGTAGTTTTTCGCCCGTAGAGGGTCTTCTCTCCCCACGCGCCGTAGCGTTGCGCTACGGAATGGTCCGGATCGCTGAGGAGGGTGAGGGAAAGCTTGTACTTGTCCTGAAAGCGTCTGTGGCTTTCCTGGTCGTCAGGGGAGATCCCGATGACATCGCAGCCTGAGCTTGCCAACGCGGTTAGGTTGTCGTTGAACTGGCACGCCTCTTTCGTGCACCCAGGCGTGTCGTCCGCGGGGTAGAAATAGATCACGACATCCCTGCCCTTGTCCGAGTAGTCGGAGAGGGACACCTCGTTGCCCTCAGAGCTTGTGAGTGTGAACTCAGGTGCAGTGTCACCCTCGTTGAGTGCTGCCACTTTGGCTGCTTCCTTTCCTTCAGTTGCCTTTGGTTTACTTGCATGTGTTGCTGGCGCAGTTGTTGTGACACGTCGCTTGTGAGACAGAGGCCGATCCGGGTTTTATGTGGATCGAGCGGCTGTGTTCAGCCGAACTCGATGACGCTGAACTCCTTCAGCTTAGCTAGAGCGTGCCGGGAGTCGATCTGGCGCACGGTTCCAGAGCGCGAACGCATTACGAGCGACTGGGTCGTAGCTCCATTGCTATGGTAGCGAACGCCCCTCAGGAGCTCACCATCGGTGATGCCGGTGGCTGCGAAGAAGCAGTTGTTCCCCTGCACAAGGTCATTCGTCGTGAGGACCGCAGAAAGGTCGTAGCCCATCTCCTCAGCTCGGGAACGCTCGTCGTCATTGCGCGGCCATAGCCTTCCCTGAAGTTCTCCGCCCATGCACTTGATAGCAGCAGCAGCGATGACGCCTTCGGGTGTTCCGCCGATGCCGAGGAGGATGTCTGCGCCGGAGTCAGGCCATGCGGTCGCGATCGCACCAGATACGTCTCCGTCGGAGATGAGGCGGATCCGCGCACCTGCCTCTCTTACCTCAGCGATGATGTCACGATGGCGGTCTCGGTCGAGGATGACGGCGGTGAGGTCTCGCACGGTGGTGCCCTTCGCCTTTGCAACCGCCGCGAGGTTCTCAGTCGGCGACAGGGTTATGTCTACATACCCAGCGGCCTCAGCGCCAACTGCTAGCTTCTCCATGTATACACATGGGCCGGGGTTGAACATGGTCCCACGGTCTGACACAGCGATCACCGCAAGGGCCCCACCCCTGCCAAGTGACGTGAGTGTGGTGCCGTCGATCGGGTCGACCGCGATGTCGGTAAGCGGGGGCTTCCCGTTTCCCGTTCTCTCGCCGTTGAAAAGCATAGGAGCTTCATCCTTCTCGCCCTCGCCAATGACGACGATGCCGTCCATCGACACGGTTGAAAGCACGATTCGCATCGCGTCCACCGCCGCTGCATCAGCGCCTTCCTTGTCGCCGCGACCCATCCATCTTCCGGCAGCGAGCGCCGCAGCTTCAGTCACACGTACGAGCTCCATACCAAGATTGCGGTCCGGGGCCTCGCGTCTAGTAGTTGCCATGACACCGACGATAGCGCTTTTCGTAACTTCTCTCGGCCCTGAGGGGCCTATCGGCACTCCAAGGGCACGATCTTTCCAGCCGTCGGCCTGTGAGGGCTTCAGGCGTTGGCCCGGGCAGGGCCTCGGCTACGCTGGACTTCGCTGGACCGGTACGCATGTGTGGCCGGTAACACACCCCGGCGGGCGCAGCCGTAGCTCGAGCTGCTCGGGCTCTGGGGTGAAATGCCTAATGCTTGGTATAACGTTGGGCGCGTTGAACGAGGGCCCTGTCAGGTATGACGAGCACCGGTGAGATGATTAGATGGGTCCGTGGTGAATGCAGGGCCGCGTCGACCGATGTTCGAACTGTCGCCCGCATACGCAAGGTCAGCCGCTTCGCCTGACCTCGGCGCACTGCAGCAACGACGATCGACTACCGCAACTGATCGCGGGAAGGTGTGCGAGAAGCGTCTACGCTACCTTCTCTGTCACGGTGACATCGAAGCCAAGCGCCTCGATCCGTCGCTTGAGCCGCTTGGCCTCTATGCCAGGATCCTTGCGGCGGTCGAAGTAGTCAGCGCCTGGGTCGTCATAGAGCGCACCGTTGGTGAGCAGGTGCCAAACCACGTCCAGCATCGAGTGGGCAACTGCGACAGCCGCCTTGTTGGGCCCTCGTCGTTTCGCGATGCGAGAGTACTGAGCCGAGAAGTAGCTGCCCTTGGTGCGCGCTCCGGCCCGCGCTGCTTCGATCAAGGTCCGCCTCAGCCATTGCGAGCCATAGCGTGTTCCCGCTGAGCGGTGTTTGCCCGCGGACTCATAGCTGGCGGGAGCGACACCCGCCCAGGCACACAGATGTCCCGGGGTTGGGAACCGGCTCATGTCCGCACCGGTCTCGGCTACGATCACTTGAGCGGTCGTCTGGGAGATCCCCGTGATCGAGGTGATGATCTTGACCGCGCTCTCAAAAGGGACGAGGCGTCCGGTGATCTCTGCGGTGAGGGTGGAGATCGCTCGATCCAGATAGTCGATGTGATCGATTATCTGGCGGCAGACAATAGCGTGGTGGGACCCGAAGTGCCCGGAGAACGCCTCTTCGAGCTGAGGGATCTTTCTGCGCATCGTGGACGGGCCATCTCGGCCAGCACTTTCGGGTCCCGCTCACCAGCGATCATCGCTTCGATCATCTCGCGTGACGAGACACTCCAAACCCCAGAGGCTACCGAGGTCAACTTGATACCTGCGTCCTGGAGCACTTTCTCCAGGCGCTGGATCTCCTTTCCGCGGGCGTCCACCTGGGTCTTGCGGTAGCGGGTGAGCTCTCGAAGCTCTCGGATCTCCTGGGGGGGCACAAAGGATGGCCGCACCATCCCATGAGCAGCGACATCTGCGAGCCACTCCGCATCCGACAGATCGGTCTTCCTGCCTGGCACGTTCTTCACATGGTGTGCGTTGCACAGCCACAGATCCTCAAAGAGGCCCTGCAACCTACGTTCCGCAAGTCAGGTGACGCCTTCAGCGTGAATTACGAGTCTGTGATCCGCGGGCTCTATTCCCCAACCGCGGGCGTCGATTTGCCTCGTCACGCTCCACGATTGAGATTGCGAGCGCCTCTAGGTCACTGAGGATGTCCCGGGCTTGGCGGGCGTTGTCAAGCCAGCTCTGATAGCGAGAAAGCTGTTCGTCGCTCCAGATCCGGCTCACGGTCTTATTGGCTTCGGTGCGAGTCCACTGCGTATAGGGCCCGTGTAGTTCGGGCGGCTCGCTGTAGCAGTGACAGTTGTGGTTGCCACAGCGCGTGTAGCGGCGCACGAGGCTGCCGGGTAACACGAAGCCGAGCCGACCCAGGCGGGCCACGAGGAGGCGCTGAGCCTCAATCTCTTCTTCGGTTGGGTCGTTCATGACAGTCCTTCGCGGAGTGACTCACAGTGAATACTTGCACCGATGAGCTTGCAGCGGCTACACTGCAAGCTAGCATGAGCCAGGACGGGACGCAAGGCAAGGAGTAACGGTGGCAACGAACCAAGGCATTTGGGTAGAACCAGCGGAGATCGAGCTCTCGATGCTGCGGATCGCCGGGCTGCCGGTTGTCGATGCCGTGCTCGCTCGGATCGGCTTCGACGAGCTGCTCACTTCCTATCTCCCCGAGCCCGACTCCCGCTGTGGGATCCCGCCGGCCAGGGCGATCGGGGTGCTGGTGCGCAACTTGGCACTCGGGCGCCAGCCACTCTACGGCCTCGGCGAGTGGGCGAGCAGCTTCGAGCCCCAGTTGCTCGGCCTTGATCGCCCAGTACCAGAGACACTGAGCGACGACTGCGTCGGACGGGCACTCGACGAGCTGTTCCTCACCGACCGGGCGAGCCTGCTCACCGCGCTCAGCCTGTCGGCGATCAGGGTACGTCGGCTCAGGCCCTCCGTTGGGTGCTGGACGACAGGTCATCCGCATCGCAACTTACCCGCGGCGAGTCCAGGACACCGGACATGGTGATCAAGTTCACGTGATCCGAGAGGCGTCCTTAGCCAAATAGTGCAGCACGAGGTTCGTCCCGGGATAGGTGATCTCCGCATCAGCGAGCTTCTCACAAAGAGCTGCAATCGTCCGAGTGTGCCGGGGTGCGGATAGTAGGTCGATGCAGATGTGGAGCGCAATACCTGTCATCTCAACCACGCGTGTTCCCCAAGGAAGCGCGCACGCTTCGCACAGCAGTTGTCACGGGCGCGGCCCGCTCGCCAATCACGCCCTTGTGCTGGTGGGTCAGTTCAGTTGAGTCCCATACATTTCGTTGATCACGTCTGAAATCGAAAGCCCAGCGCCCTCTGGAGATCCAACGCTGCTCAGCGCCGAATGTCAGCGGTGGACTCGGCTGCTATGTCAGGTGTCCTGGAGTCCGCGCTGATGGCATACAGTGCTTTGTTGTCCCCTCGATCGGCGCTTGCACGCCTGACATGCCGTTCTGCGCTCCATGCTGGGGGGTCACCGGAGTGGTGTTGACGAAGCTCGAAGGGTCGCCGGACGTCGTTCTGGCGCGTCGTTCTATGTCGCGTCAAGAAGGCATACCGCCGCAGCTGGCGGGGTCGGACATGACCAGAAAGGTGAGTTGGCTGAGCGTTCTGGAGCGCGCCTCCAGCCCGGCCTTCGGTGACGCTCGGCCTGGGGCCGATGACGTGCTACACGGACACGTGTTCGAGGTACACGAGGCGGTCTTCGAGGCGCTGGTCGGCCACATCGTGGACCGCGGCGGCGATCGCATGGATCCCGCCGGGGCGGCGTGAGAAGCGGGACGAGAGTGCGATCAGCACGCCCGAATGGTGCCCACCGGCGGTCAGGCACTCGGCGGCAATGCGAGCGAAGTCGGCGACATTCTCGGTGAACAGCACGTAGCCGTAGGTGGCCGCGGCCGCGAGCAGGTCGGTGTCGGACCAGCCAGCCAGTCCCAGCTCGGTGGCGGTGACGGCTTCAATTCCGCTCGCCCCCAGCGCCTGAGCGAGGGCCGGCGGGTACATCTCGTCGAGCAGCAGCTTCACAAGGTCATTGCCGCTGCGGTCTCCTGGCGGTGCAACTCGATCCGGGCGTCGATCTCGTCTGGGTAGGCGCCTCGGTACCGTAGCGCCGCGTCGATCTGAGCCCGGCTCAGGGCTGACTCCTCCACGAGCACGGCTACAGGGTCCGACTCGGTTGAGAGGTCCTCGACCCACATGGCGACCTCCCACACGTCAGGTCCGCTGACCAGCCCGGCGCGCCGGCCGCTGGGGCCATCCCGGAAGGTGATCAGCGGATGCTCGTCGCGGCGTGTGCCCTCATCCGCGTAGCGCCGCAGGCGGTCCGAGAGGGTTTCACCCGCAGCTCGGGCACGGACGCGAAGACGCTGGGCCAGGCTGTCCTCGAGACGAACGGACACGTTCTCCGACACGTTGGTATTGTAGCACACTGTCGACAGCATGCCAACGATAGGCCGGCGGACCAGTCCGCCGGCTGCGGTCGGTGGACTGGTCCGCCCGGAACGTCTAGGCTCGATGATATGGGGTAGTTGCTGGCTCGGGGTCACCGCGCCAAGCGAGTGCTGGCGCGTCGTCAGTTCTGGGAGGACGACCCACCGTGCGGGGCCTGGTTCTCTCGGTAGTGCTCCAGCGGGAGGTGTACGGTGCAGGGCCGACAACCGTACACCGTACAGCTATAGTGGAGGTGAGCGTGGTCAACTCGGAGTACGGGCATCAGGCGGCACTCGATGCCGCCCGGGCGATCGAGGCCGCGGGCCTGGGCGGTGCTCAGCCCTGTCGCTTTGATGTTGGTCGGTACCAGGAGCCCCACATTTCCTACTGTGCACAGCTGGAGGCACCTCCAACCGGTGGAGCCAGCTACCGATGAATGCGACCACAAAGGTCCTTCAGGGAATGCCCGGGTTTCCGAAGAGGGTTGCCTACGCCGTCGCCGAGATCGCGACAGTAGGGCAAGGCTGGTCCCGTTGTTTCAATGGTGAGTACGTACGGTTCGGTTTGAGGTGGGCTCGCTACTACCCGGAGCACTACTTTCCGGAGAAGCAGGCGTTCTTGCACGAGGAATGCCGATCGGGAACAATCGCTCTCGACCTCGGCGCGCACATAGGTCTCTATACGGCCTTGATGTCACGCTATGTCGACTTGCATGGGCAAGTCTTCGCCTTCGAGCCCACACGCCGTCGACCCGACGCGTTCTCGAGCGAACGCTCCGGTTGAACCGGTCCAAGAACGTGACAGTCCGTAGCCAAGCTGTGGGAGCGAAGAGCGACACACGACCGTTCCATGATTCGGGAGAGCCTGTATCGAACCGGAACAGTTTAGTGGCGTTCGACGCGGGCACCAACCTACGTTCCGCAAGTCAGGTGACCCCTTCAGCGTGAATTACGACTAACTACATTCAAGAGCCGCCGAATGTAGCTCTGCCGGACAGAACTGATTTTTGCGGCGCGAACGTAACCCTACCCTACTACAACGGTGAGTTTAATCAGCCAATTTGCGTTCGTGGTCTTTCGTACTTCCATCCCACGAACTCCGCCTTCAACATCCAACCGGTACGTGACGTTCTCGTGTGGAATGCAACGCTCAATGTCATTGCTGCCGAGACGCAGTACTTCAATACTAGCGATCCACCCCAGACTTGGAGTACCGGCCAGACATTTCAAGCAGCCCTCGATCAGGAAATGTGGTAACTATTGACCTTGGAGCCTTGGAGCCTTCGGTCTCCAAGGCTCCATCGGCGCTGTTGATTTACAAGTCGTGGTGACTGTGGTCAGGTCAAGTCGGCTCGATACTAGCGAGTTCGGTACGCCGAGGGAACGAGAAGTACTACAGGCCGGCTCAGGTTTTCTACCCGTTGTCAGAGCGCGTATGAGTGCTACCATCGGGCTGGTGTTGCACTGACCGATTGAACTGACCTAGCCATTCTGCTTCATGGTTGGACCATTACAGTAACCGGTGGAGTTCGCCATCGATCCCGGTACTTTCAGAGTAAGATATTAGAGGTAAGCCCCATGGTCAATGCCGTCATCCGGCCTGCTAAGTCTGTCGCCATAACACCGTCGCGGTGGCGCGAAAGGTGCCGCACACATCTTGTGCTCGCGTGCACCGTTTACTTTGGACTGGCCGTCGTTTGTTACTGGCACATTTGGGGTTCGGATATCACGACGATTTCGTTCCCCGCGGGCGACCAGTACTCATCCATATAGAACCTTGATTGGTTTTCGTTCGCATTGCTGCACGGCCACGATCCGTTCTTCTCCTCGTATATCAATTATCCTAGTGGTGTCAATCTACTGACGAACACGGGTGCTCCCCTTCTGGGGTTGCTTTCTATGCCCATTACACTTCTCTGGGGCCCGATAGCCAGCTATAACGTCATGATGACTCTCGGCCTGGCCGCATCAGCGACCTCTGGCTACGTATTCATTAGTCACTGGGTACGGTGGAAACCGGCCGCATTTCTTGGGGGCCTATTATACGGATTTTCGCCATACGAGATTGCTCAAGGCGCGGGGCACCTCAACCTAGTATTTGTCCCAGTCCCCCCTATGATACTTCTATGTCTGTACAAGCTAGCAACCCACAGAGGTTCGGCTAGCCGAAACGGACTACTGCTGGGAGGTCTGATCGTCGCACAGTTCTTTATTTCTACCGAGGTCTTAGCGGATACGGCAGTCATTGCCCTCATAGGTCTGGTCTTACTGGCCGTTGCCGGACGTGAGAAGTGGCGGTCATACTTACCACACGCAGCTATCGGTATCGGCGTTGGGGGCGGACTAGCCGCAGTGCTCCTGGCATATCCGGTTTGGTTTGCACTCGCAGGACCGGCGTCTATCTCTGGACCTATCCAACTCATACCTCAGGCCTACCGCGCTGACTTGCTTGGGCCGATTATTCCCACTAACTTCCAACTACTTGCACCCGCGCAACTCGTCCACATCTCAAGTAACTTCGCTGGCAACCCGGTTGAAAATGGATCTTACCTCGGAGTGCCTCTACTATTAGTTTTGAGCATTGGCACTATATATCTCTGGCGGCGCAGTGACGTCCGAGTCTGTGCAATCATGGGCGCTTCAGCCTTCATACTGTCGCTGGGCGATCGGTTGGCAGTGCGTGGGCAACCCGGAGCAAGGCCGTCAGGCCACCTATTGCCTGGATGGCTCCTATTCCATCTGCCGATATACTCCAATGCTATTCCAGTTCGGTTTTCGCTATACGTCTCTTTGTTCGCTGCTCTGCTACTGGCAATTATACTTGGCCGCCTCCACCTGTGGCTGGAGGCACGCGCCAAGCATACCGAGCGCCCTCTGTTGTCTTGGCACGGATTGCCATCAATTGTTGTGGGACTCTTCGCCCTGATTCCGATACTGCCGGCTGTTCCTTATGTCGGTCTAGCTAACGTCAGTGCACCCGTGTTTTATCGCAGGGACCTAGCGCGGATGGTTCCAACTGGCAGCGCGGCAGTTGTCTACCCATACGCCGACAATGCCGACGCTTCTGCGATCGTCTGGCAAGCACAGACATTTATGCATTTTCGGATGCCTGGGGGTAATCTCCTGGTTCCGGCGGGAAAAGCGGGAAGTGAGTCCTATTCCACGGTCCTCGGGAGCGCTCCACGCACGTTTGTTGGCCTAATCTTTGTTGCCCTTGCATCTGGTCAGTCGCCCCCAAGGAGTGCTCAGACGAAGGCGCGAGTGGAACGGGAACTTCGAGCTTGGCACATCCGCTATATTATCGCAACACCGGGTGCAGCGGCCGAACCGCTACACGCCCTTTCTTACCTGAAATGGCTCTTTGGCACGCCTGGCCTTCTGGAAAGCGGGACTTTGGTGTGGACAGTCTCGCCTCGAACGTAAACAATCGGTGAACCCGTCTCCCTGCACGAACTTCCGGTCGGCCACGCAAGCCCCATGACGCTCAGAGCGGTGCGGTGAGGACCCGGCGGTAGTTGCGCTGCAGGGGATAAAGGTAGACGTCCTTCACCGGCAGCGCTCGCTCATGG
>JAJZXF010000072.1 GCA_021802485.1 Actinomycetes bacterium
ACGCCACCGAAGATGGCGCAACCATCCCTGCACCGGCACCCGCCGGTGGTTCGCTTACGGCATCGGAGGCGGCGTAATGCCTTCGACGAGACAGCCAGGGAGACACGTCGGAATCCCATGGCTTTAGGTGTGGGAGGAGGTCAAGCTCACCGATACCCTCCAGTCTCCGCCAAGGTCTTTACACTACGCCCGCTGGGACAAGACGCGCCGTCGCAACACTCATGGAAGAGGAACTCGTGGTTGTACGAGAAGGATTGGTAGTCATAGCGGACCCGTTTCTTGTCGAGTGGTTGCGAGAGCTCTAAGGCGCTTTTCTCGCGAGATCACCACCCCCCCAGGATCATGAAGACGACTTTCGTCAGCCGCAGTTATTCCCCATATCCATGCCGATAAGTGGTGGATGCTCAGGAATCCTTCGCCTCGTCAGTGCCTCACTTAGCGGGAGTTTCAGCACCCACTGTCACGTGCCATCGAGTGTGGCGAAATTCACTTGGTCATCAACGGCGCTCAGCAGCCGATGATCCGCACGGCACGGCTGCTCGATGCGACCAGTGGCTCGATATCACCAGCGTCGCTCGTGAGAATGACGTCGCCGGTCTCAGAGACCGCGACTACCGTAGCGTCAATTGCATCCCCGCTTCCGCAACGACCGAGGAGGACGCCGGCCTCCCGCCCTATGTGTTCGTCAACGGCTTTCACTTCAACGGCCTTGAGAAGCCGGGCAATGCCGGCCTGACGACCCTTGGGGTCACGCCAGATCTGGGCGACCACCACTCCAGTGGTTCGAAGGTTCACGTCGTTGGAATAGGCGACGCGCAACCGGGCGGCGGTAGCCCGATCTCCCTTTTCGACAGCTATGAAGGCTCCGGCGTCGAGCACTAGGGCAGTCATGAGACGGCTCTGCTCCGGTCAGAATCGGAGGGTCTGAGTTCACGGGCTGCCTTTTCCAACTCGTCGGGTTCTAAGGGGCCGTGCTCGGCCTCCCAGGTTTCCAGGTAGTTCCAAAGAGCCTCTGAGCGCAGCTTGGCGGCAGCGGCCTCAGCAAGCCAGCCCGACAGTCCCGTTCCGCGTTGGCGTGCGGCAGCACGCACAGCGTCGCCTAATCCAGATTCGAAGGATATGCTGATCTTGTCCACTTTCATAAGAGTTCATCCTACCATGGTAAGAATATGGCAGGATTACTCCGGCCAGCCTGCCTCTCGATCCTTGTGCATTGACCCACAGAACGAGTTTGCTGACGACGCAGAAAACTCATCCACCAGCTCTTCGGAGCCAGGCATGTTGGTGCCGGTGGCTCGACGTGCGCGATGTCAGGCGACCCAAGCCACACTGCTGGGTCGCAAGCCCCGTCCGCCAAGGGGGAAAGGTTTAACCGGATCTTCAGCTGATCGGGTCAGCTATGCGCCTCACTATGTCTCGCAGTGGCGCAGCATCGTAGTGCTGCAACGGCTGGCGAGCCCTGAATCGCAATCTTTCACCTTCCCCGGCTGGTTAGCGGAATGTCCTGGGCATAGTCTCATCAGAACATGGAAACGACACGACCACAGGTCCCGCAGGCGGTGCAGTTTGACAAGCCGGCCGTGAACAGCCGGCTTGTGGAGACAGTTGAAGGCGCCACCATAGCGATTCACGACCTCGGAGGAGACGGACCAGCACTACTGCTCGCCCACGCAACCGGCTTTCACGGGCTAGTTTTCAAGCCGCTCGCAGCGGCGCTTAGCGCCAGCTTCCACTGCATCGCCTTCGATGAGCGCGCACACGGGGCTTCGTCGAGACCCGCAACGGGGTCCTTCGCGTGGACCGGGTTCGCTGAGGACGTCCTCGCTGTGGTGGATGCGATGGGCCTCAAAGCTGCATGGGGGTTCGGACACTCCGCTGGCGGAGCTGCGCTCCTGCTCGCAGAGGAACGCCGCCCAGGCACCTTCAAGGGTCTGTTCTGCTACGAGCCGGTAGTCTTCGCAATGCCGTCTCAGCTCCCACCAGAGGGCATGCCCAACAATCCCCTCACTAAGCACGCTCTCAGAAGGCAGGAAGTATTCGACTCTCGAGATGCCGCTTTGTTTAACTTCTCGGGAAAGGCACCGTTATCGTCGATGTCCCCAGCCGCTTTGCGGGCCTACGTCGACCATGGATTCGCTGATCTCCCCGACGGCCGCGTGCAGCTCCAGTGCAGACGCGAGGACGAGGCTGAAATCTACGCTCAGGGCTTCGCACATGACGCCTACGCCCACCTCCATGAGATCACTTGCCCGGTTACACTCTGCTACGGCGAGCGCACGAACTCCATCGGCGCTCCATTGATCGAGAAGATCGCTGAGCAGGTCACCGAGGTAAGGATCGTTCGCATGCCGAGTCTTGGCCATCTGGGGCCCCTCGAAGACCCGGCCGCCTGTGCCGTTGAAATCGTCGACGCCTTTGGTATTCAGGTCAATAAAGGAAGCGACGGACCAACATAGTGCCCACGACTAAATGGCAGGCGCTGATAGCGTAATTGCTTCGAGCGGCGCCGCAAATGCATACCGCAACGCCGGCCGAGGGCTAACCTTGTGTGCCATGAGCCTTCCGGTGCCCAACTCCCTATCGCCGTCGAAGGTCTCCTCCTTCCGTAGCTGCCCACTTGCGTTTCGCTTCTCTGCAATCGATAGGTTGCCTGAGATCCCGACACCGTGGGCCGTCAAGGGGACGCTCGTACACAAAGCACTCGAATCGCTCTTTTGGAACGCGGCACCTGGCAAGCGGAGCCTCGCAGCTGGCCTCGAATCCCTCGATGCCGCGTGGCACGACTCCCAGGACGATCCCGAGGTTACGGGCCTCAACCTGGATGGAGCGGGAGCAGATACCATGCTTCGCGAGGCGACAAAGCTCATCGAGAACTACTTCAGCATCGAGGACCCAAACGAAGTAACCGCGATCGGAGTGGAGATCACGCTCGAAGCTAGTGTCGAGGGAACGCGCTTGAGAGGGATCATCGACCGGCTGGACCTCGATCAGGACGGCTCGCTGGTAGTCACGGACTACAAGACCGGGAGTGCACCACGCGCAGGTCACGAGCAAGCTCGTTTCGAAGGCGTCAATTTCTATGCTTTGCTGTGCGAGGAGGCTCTTGGCATCCGACCCACGAAGGTCAGGCTCGTCTACTTGAAGAACCCTGTGGTGCTCACGGCCGAGATCTCCGAGCAATCCCTGCGCGGCCTGAGAAAGCGCACCTCTGCGGTGTGGTCGGCTATCCAGAGGGCCTGTGTGACCGAGGACTTCCGCCCGAAACCGTCACCCCTTTGCCCCTACTGTAGTTTTCAGGCCATTTGCCCCGCCTTTGCCTGCACCGAGACCGGAGGCTCCGGGGAGGCTGGCGCTCGTGGCAGCGGTGCCTGAATACACCGAGGGCGGCTGCAGAACAGTAACGTCGGCGATCTTCCAAAACTTCGACCCAGGGGCCCGATCCAGCTGCAGCACAAGACGCAACACATCTGCGTTCGGAGCGCCCATCTTCGCGTTGGCATACGTCTGATCGACGACCGCATACACCGACGCGGATCGAGCTGACAGGGACTCTACGAACAGGTGACGCACCTGCCCCCTCGATGCAGCGCGGGTTGTCTCGAGCTCCTGGCGGATCTTCGTTCCGAAGAACTGGTGCGCCTGATTCGCAAAGTTGCCGGTCGCGTACCCGCTAATGCGGGCAAAGTCCGCATCGACGGTGTTCGGATTGAAGTTTGTCAGCGACATCAGGAAGTTGACCGACGTAGCGCGAACCTGAGCCGCCTGGTGCTGGTAGGTAGTCTGAGCGGACCAAGCAATCCCAAACCCCACCGTTCCAGCGAGACCAAGAATCGTCGTCATGGCAAGGAACGCGGCCGGGCGGTTCCTTGTGAACCGAGACAGCACTCGCCGTATAAGAACGGCGCGCCTTGCTCCTTTGGGCCGAGTGGGCCCCGATGGCTTCTCGGGCGCCTCTGTGTGGAATGCCAACTCAGGCGCTTGCGTGTTGATGATGCTCATTCTCCACCACCTCCGATGGGCTAATCTGATCTGAACTTGGTTCTGGCCTTGACAAGTACCAACGCGAGCCCGAAGCCGGCCAAGAGGACCAGCACGAGCGGTGACCAAGGCAACGGCGCCCGGTATGACGCTGGCGCGCTTTGCACAAAGGTTCCTTGCGCCCGCGCATTCGGGCTCGCTCCAGCTTGAACCACCGACTCACTCGCCGGGGCTGGTATCACGTGTCCGCCCGGACCAGCTGGGTGGAATCCTGCCTGAGTCGCTGGCCCCACTCCGTTGCCGAGCGCAGTCGAGCACCCCGCTCCGGGCTTCACCCCTGGGAGAACGGTTGGCGTCGCGTATGCAAGTGCTGACGGCTGCTTTGCGGGCAGGAACAGCCTCACCCTGAGCCACTCCTGGTGTGGGTTTCCTGGATCGCCAGGATAAAGGCTCTTCGCTGGCCCAACAGGCGTGATGCCAGCTACTGCTCCGAAGAACTCCTGATTGATCACAAGGCTGACATTCAGGTTCGCGAGGTTTCTACCAGAGGCGAGGTTCGACGCGATGCCAGCTGCGTCGTGGATCAGACACGCTAGGTTCGGCCCCTCGGTCGAAAGCAAGGTGCTCAGGTCCGTGGACGCATGCGCCCCTCCACTGAACAGGTTGACGAGCTCGTAACGCTGCTTCGCCAGAACGCTCGCGAGCACTGCGGTGTTCGCGAGATCCTTGCGCAGCTCGGGACCCACCGAGGTAGCTGCGTTCAGGACCGGGGGCGCGTTTGCCAGCAGGGCACGAAAGCTACCTTGGTAACGGAGCATCTCCTCGGAGAACAGCCTGCTCGAAACAATTATCGACCGCATGTCCCGGACCCGTCCGTTGAGCGCAGAAGCTGCTTGCTGAAGCACCGTGTTCAGGTTCCCTTTCGGGATTGCATTGAGCAGGCGAGTTGCAGTCCGCACGACTGCGCCAATTTCAACAGGAGTGCTGTCGCGAGCTACCGGTATCGTCGCACCGTTTGCCAGCGGCTTCGCGGGACCGCGGTGGCGTGGGATCAGATCAACCTGCTGTTCACCAAGGTCATTGGCAAGATTCACCTCAGCTACAACATCCGACGGGATGATCGCCCCCGGCTTCATAGACATCACCACCCTCGCTCCCGCCTTCGTAAGCGTGATCGAGCGCACAGAGCCAACATCCACACCGTTCAACGCAACGCTGAAGTGTGGGTACAGCCCAGATGTAGTGGGAAACACCGCTGATATCTCCATCGACTTGCGAAACGGGTTCCCTAACAGTGTCACCGTCCCGTAGCCGACGAGGAGGATCGTCGCCAGCGTGAACACGACAAGGTTCACAACGACTCGACGCGTAATCATCGCCCACCCCCGAGGCCGTGTGCAGCGGCTCCTTGTGCACGACGTTTCGACCCGCCCATGTAGCACGACGTCGACGGCTGGGACGGATTGGAGCCCCCATTTGCTAGGCCGCATACGATCAAGTCATTCAATATCTGCTGGTAATTGTTCACCGTGCCGCTCTTTGTCGCAAGGTCGTGACGGTAAATCCACTGGATGAGCCCTGCAAGTGATGCCTGATGTGTAGCAAGCACCTTCGATACCGTGTACAGCGTCTTGAGCTGCGTGGTGATCTGCGGAAAATATAGCTCGAGCAGGCTACGTCCCTGAAGGGACAGATTGTTCAGTGCCTGCAGGAGGGATTCGAACCTGTTCGCCTCGTTCGCAAGAATCCGAGACGTTGCAGCAAGGTTCGATATCGCCTGAGCGTTCGCCCCCGATGAAGGCGCAAGCGATGCGCTGAGCTGGTCCATGCTTGCAACGAGAGACCGGATGGTCGCGTCGCGGCTTGCGTATGCTGACATCACAGATGCGAAATTTGAAAGAAGGCTGTGCAGGCGTGCCCCCTCCCCGCCGAAGCCTTGAGCTCCTGCCGCGACCGCGCTCGCGAGGTCCGACGAGTTGATCGCGCTGAAGACGCTACCTCCAGCTGACACTAGTTCCTGTATTCCCCCCAATATTGTCGTATGCGAGATGCGGGCTCCGTTCTTTAGCAACGCGATGCCGGGTGCCCTGCTCACGTGCGTGAGCTCGATAAAGCGCTGTCCGAAGATAGCGGTCCTGCGAAGCTCCGCTATTACGCCCTGCGGCACTCGCGCTGTGCGCGACAGCGACATCGTGACCAACGCTTGCGTGCCGTCGAGCGATATCGAGGTCACCTTGCCAACCTTCACATCCGCCATCTGGACCGGAGCCCCACTCTGGAGATCACCCACATCAGAAAACACAGCAGATGCGGAGATACTCGAACTCGCACCGCCTGCGAGCTCGCATGCACTCGCGCTCACCAAGAGGGCAAGCACCACGCCAAGAGCGCAGGCGCGCCTCAAGCTGGAAAGAGCTTCGCGCCAACAAAGTCGACCGTTCGAGCAAAGAGTGCCCTTCACAGGAACACTCCCTCGATCCAGCTGATCACCGAGCTGGCAAAACCCCCGCCCGCGGCGTGCCTAGTGCCACTGTGTCGTGCTCCACCAGCACCAGGCAGATTCGGCAGCGGACCAAGCAGCTTGTCTGGAGAGCCAAGCAGGTCCGAACCGGATCCGGGGTTCGTTGGGGACTTGCCCTTGCCTCGCGAACTGGTCGGAGGCGCCTGGTTCGGTGCACTAGAGCTTGACCCAGGAGGTTGTTGCGGTGGCTTCGCACCAGCGAGACTTGATCGTTCTACACTGCTCAGACCGGGTATCGCCGCGAGCCCTTTGGCAAACAGCTGCTGTGCGGTCGGCGTTGAGGCCCCGGATGCCGATCCGGACCTGGAGCTTGACGAGGATCCGGACAGCCGGGAGATAAGCTCGGGCACATACCCGAGGATCGGGTCGAAATAGCCTGAGTACGGGTTGCCGCAACGGCGCAGGGTCGCAACCTCGGCGGGGGGCAACCCCTGCGAATGATGGGCAAGCAGCCTGCGGCAAACCCCAGCAAGCCGATCACGGATAAGGCCTGTCACCACCGAGCCAGCTGTCCCGGGTGGGAGCTGGTTGTTGAGATTCAGCCACCTGTGAGCCGGATCGTAGGCACGGCCGGCAGCAGAGAACAGCGCAACCGAGGCCGACAACGTCTCGTCAAGGGAAGCGAGATTCCGGTCGAGCGTGCGACCAGCGGTCGTGATGACTGGGACCTCTCTCTGAATCGTCTGAAGATTTGGATCGAGCAGCGCTGAAAGATCGTTGCTCATCTTCACCAACTCAGTGATGCCCTGGGCAAGTTGGGTGCGGTTCGCTGCAACCACGCTGGATACTGCGTCATAGTCCTGGATGAGAGCAGTGATCGTAGCGGTATGCGATCTCAGTGCCGCGGTGAGCTGCGCTAGAGCGGTCTCCATCTTTCCGATCTTCGTGCCCTTCGCCGCGAGGAGCCGCAGGGTGCCGGCAGCATTGTGGATAAGGGAGTTGAGCGCGGCTCCCTGGCCGTTAAGGTCCTGGGCCAGGTAGTGGACAAGGCTCCCTGTCGCAGCCGGGTCAATCTTCGCGAGGTATGCCTGCAACGACTTCAACATCCTGTTTGCCGACACTGGCACCGACGTGCGGACCTCGGGAATAGCGCTCCCCGGAGAAAGCCTTGGCCCACCCGTATACGCGGGGGTCAGCTGGACGTCAGGCTCGCCGAGGAGTTGTTCGGCTACGAGTGATGCATGCGCCTGAGCCGGGATACTCGTGCCAGCGTCGATCTTCATGGAGACCGCGACGTGATTCCCCAGATTGCGCACGGCGGTGACCGAGCCCACCGTAATACCAAGCACCTGCACCGCTGCGCCGGGGAACAGCCCCTGGGCGCTCGAGAAGTCAGCGCTCAGGGGATACGTAGGCGCAGCACTCGAGATGAACAGGACGCCAGCTAGAACAGCAACCGCAACTGCAGCCGCTGCAATGGAGCCTCGAGCGATCCTCATCGACATGTCAACCTCCGACCAGTGGATAAAAAAGAGACGGGAGCGCTGCGCCTGCGCCAGGGGCGCCTGCCCTTGGGCTAGCGGTGCCTGCGCGAGGCGAGCGTTTACCCGTAGGGATGGTCGCCGCTGCGCCAGGGGATCCGGTCGATCTGATCGGAGGACCGGTCTGCTGGCTGCATGCGAGCGGGTCGGGACCGAGGGCTAAGTTCAACGCTTGGTCGAGCGCGCCGCAGGGCCCGATCACCCCGTACGCACCCGCGGTGCCAAGCGTATTCACGAATATGTTCCCCCACGTGTTCGGCGTATTGCTTGGCCCCGAGTAACCGATCGACGAGAATCCCTTGACGGCTGATCCGAGATATGCCACCCCCTCAGCAAGATCAACCTGGTGGTGACTTACAACGGTAAGTACCGAGCTCAAGCTGGAAAGGAGCGCGTCGAGCTGAGCGCGATTCGCTCCGACGACACTTGCAGTCTCGGTGGACACCGCATCAATATTGCGGATGAGTGCTCCAAGGCTCTGGGTGTGCTGAGCGAGACCGGACAAGACCACGTAGAGGTTGTCCACCAGCTGCACGAGCTCGTGATCGCTCGCAGAGAGGGTCGACGACAGCGACTCCGCAGCGTTGATGAGCCCAGACAGCTCCGAAGAGCGGCTATCCAGTACGCCGGTGAACTTCGACAAACCGGAGATGATCTGAGCGACTTGAGCCTGCTTGCCTTTGGAGATCACAGCGAGCGACTTGATCACCTTGTTCAGCGCAGAAGCATTGCTGCGCGCGAGAAGGTTCCCCGCCGTGTTCTGGAGCTGGTAGAACTGTTCGGGAACAGTGGTGTTCGTGATCATCGCGCCTTGCCGCAGTGGCTCGTGCCACCCGCTCCTCGGCTCCAGTCTCACCGCCAGCAACCCGAGAAGCGTCTGCACCTGGATGCTTGCCGCTGTCTCGTGCGGCAAGACGATGCCCTTGTCGATACTTAGATCCGCAACAACGGCCCCGTGGGAAAGATGCACTGCGGCGACCGATCCAACGTTCACCCCAGCTAGGACAACCTCAGTCCCCGAGCGGATTCCTGCAGCGTCCGCGAACTTCGCCTTCACGGTGTAAGTCGAGGCGAACACCCCCCGGTTCAGCGCAAGCGCCACCACTACGGTTGCGATCACTGCCACGACGACCACCGCTCCGATGCGCTGCGGGCGACGCTCGGTGAAAGCCTTCACCCTTTACCCCCTCTTGGAGCGCCACCTTGCAGATGCCTGGACCCGGCGTTCGCTTGAGAACCGGCTACCTGGTGCATGATCGAGCCGATATTCGCGGACCCGTGGCCTGCTTGTGGCGCGTTCGTGGGTTGGTAATAGGTGCAACTCGTCTCGTTGGCAAGGCACGAGTACACGGTTTGAATCTGGAACCACTGGCCCCAGGAAGAGATCTCGGTGTAGGGGGCGAGGCCCGACCCGAGGGTCTGAAGGTCCTTGTTGAGCGATCTCTGGTGACTTGCGAGCGTCGACGCGACCACCTCGAGGTTCGACACCGCTCCACTCACGTTGGATCGGTTTGTCGTCTCGATTGCTGCGAGTTCGCCCGCAGCCTTCGACAGGTTCACCACGACCCCGTCCAAGAGCCCGTTGCGCGAGCCAAGCGATGCTGACAGTGAATTCAGGTTGTTGATGACCTGGGTGATGCTCGCATCTCGGGATGCAAGTGCTGAGAGCACCTGGTCGAAGTTGTCTATAACGGCTCCAACTTGGGCATCCATTGCCCCAAGCGTTGTTGCAAGGGACGACGAGCTGCTCAGCAGTTCGTTCACCTTTGAGGTGTTCCCCTGCAATGCTGCCGCTACGGCCTCGATGAACGCATTTGCCTGCCGCGGGTTTATCGCGGACAGCAGCGGGCCGAGGGAGTTGAGCAGCTTGCCCACGCTACCGCTCGACACATCATGGCTGAGCGGGATGGTGGACCCTGCTGGCATCGACGTTCCATGCGGCCCGGGGTACAGGTACAGATACTGCTGGCCAAGCACATTGTGCCACTTCAAGCCAACCCTGGTGCTCGCCGGCACCGAGACACTGTCTTCAACACTGAAGCCGACAAGCGCGTGAGCGCGCTGGACCTTGATCGAGGTAACCCTACCCACCGTCACCCCGGCAATCTTCACCGCGTTACCCGTTGTAAGCCCAGTGACGTCGGCAAGCTGGGCCTGGAATGGCCTTTGATGAGAAAAGAAGCTCACGTGCCCCAGCTTCTCCGCGAGAACTGCGAGCAGCAGGAGGCACACTACAGCGAAGACAAGCAGCTTCACCGCGCTGCGCGAGTGGCGAGGATCCCATCTCATGGCGCGAGCCCGCTCCCAGTAAGCATCCTGAGGTAGGAGGCGATCGACTTGCGAGCTGGGACGCCTGGAGCGCCAATCTCGGAGTACAGGCTGTTCAATAGCTTCTGGGCAGCCTGGCTCGCGGTCCCGACCGGCAGAGACCCCGCAGGCTGCGTAACAGTAGAACCGACCGTCGACGCCGATGCAGGTACCTTGTTCGCAGCACCTGAACCCTGGGCTGCATCGAACGCGGCGATCTCACTCGAGCAGTTAAGCGGGGTTCCAGCCCCAGAGAGCGCTTGCTGCAAAGGCGCTAGATAACCAAGGCCCGGTCTTGCAGGCGCGATCAACGAGCAGATGAGTTTGTTCACCTGGGAGAACATCAAGAAAGTGTGGTAGTAGGCCAGTTTGGAACCGTTCGGCAGGGTCTCCGGCCCGGACCCCTTCGCGATCCTGTACACGTACTGGTAAAGGCCGCTAACCACCTGGCCCAGGTTTGCCTGGCGAGCCAGCAGAACCCTCGAGACATTCGCCCCCTCGACCAGCAGCGTGACTATGTCGGGGTGGTAGTCCGAGAGGAGGGTCGCGAGCTGCTGGGCGAACGGTGCCATCGTGTCCATGAAGTGCTGAAACTTTTGAGCTGCCGCGTTGAACACCGGAAGAGCCTGGTTCGAACTAGCAGAGAGCGAATTGACCGAAGGGCCGATGGGCGCTATTGCCTTATTGAACGCGCTGAACGAGTCGAGCGCACTGAGCTGCGGCCCGATTGTAGCGTCGAGCAGGCTCGCCAGCTTGGTCCCCTGACGGATCGACGCGGCGATCGCCGGCCCCTCGCCGCTCGACACGCGCGCAAGGTCGGAGATCACAGATGCAAGCGCTGGGGCGTCGATTCTCGCGAGAAGCGGGTCCGCTGCCGCAAAGAACTGCGTGATCTGATCGGAAACCGCTGTATAGCGGAACCGTCCTCCGGAGCGAAGCCACGGCCCATGCGAGCCCGGAGGGAACGTGATGCTCACCGACTCCGCTCCGAACAAGTTCTTTGGCCGGATCGTCGCCACCGCAGACATTGGGGCCCTGAAGCCGCTGTCCATGTTGAGGATGACCTTCGCCTGGTGATCTTCGAGCGTGATCGACGACACCGTGCCGACCCGCACCCCACGGTAGGAGACTCCAGACCCTGGGTGGATACCCTCACCCGCCCTCGAAAACATGCCGACAAGGTTGTAGCTCCCCGAGAAGTCCCCATTCACGGCCTTGACAAGCACCACGATGCCAGCAGCGAGCAGCGATACCACCAGAAGGCTTGCGACCGCGTGCACGAGGCGCGCATGCCGGTACGGGCGCCGGCGCCTCGTCACCGCAGGATGCCTGGTCATCCGACGAGCCTCGCAGTTGCGCTAGGTCCCCCGAACATGACCATTGACATGAGCAGGTTGAGAATCACGACGCCAATGATTGACACTCGGATTGCCCTGCCAACCGCCACCCCGACGCCAGCGGGACCTCCCTTCGCCCGCCAGCCATAATAGCAGCTCACCAGGGTCACAAGAACCGCAAACACCACCGCTTTGATCAGCGAGTAGAACACGTCAATCGGTGGTAGGAACAGCTGGAAGTAGTGCTGGTAGGTCCCAGCGGAGAGCGAGAAGAACTGCGTAACGATCGCCTCTGTTGCGAGGTAGCTCGAAAAGAGCGCCGCGAGATACAGCGGGATCATGGTGATGAGCGCGGCCCACACCCGGGTCACCACCAGGTAAACGAGGGAGTCAACCCCCATCACCTCGAGGGCATCAACCTCCTCCGAGATTCGCATCGCTCCGAGCTGAGCTGTGAACCCCGCACCAACCTGTGCCGCAAAGACCTGCCCGGCGACTATCGGGGTTATCTCGCGCGTGTTCGCGAGCGACGATATCACCCCCGTAAAGGCCTGGGCCCCGATCTGCTGGAGACCCGTGAAACCCTCCAGGCCGACCACCGTGCCCGTGAAGAAGGTGATGGTGGTAACGACTAGGAACATCCCTCCTCCGATGACAAGTGCGCCTGCGCCCATCGTTATGTCGCTGACCACATTCGCGATCTCCTTGCGATACCGCAGCCCAGCAGGCAACGCAATGAATACCTTCGTATAGAACCGGAACTGGTCGTAGAGTCCGTCGAGCAGCACCCCCGCCGACGCGACCGGGGCAGCAAGGCGCGCGCCGAACGGCGCGGGCGAAAGACGCCGACTCGCAGGCGGGCTCGCTACCGTTGGGGAGCCTGTCGCAGCGTTGCCTAGAGGTTCGGGGTCTGGCATCTCAGATCGCCTTTTGAGGGATGAAGTTGAAGTAGATCACGGTCAGGACGAAATTGACGAAGAAGGCGAGCACAAAGGTGATGACAACCGCCTGGTTCACTGCGTCGCCGACCCCCTTGGCCCCGCCCTTCGCGTACATGCCCTTGTAGCAAGCGACCATCGCTGCGATGAAGCCAAAGGTCGCTGCCTTGAACAGAGCTATCCAGAGGTCGGCGATCTGGCTGAGTTCGCTGAAGGTGGCAAAGAAGCTACTTGTCGTAATGTGGACACCTCGCGTCCCGAAGTACCAACCACCCGCTATCCCAGCCACGCTCACCAGGCCGTCCAGCAGAACCGCTACTACCGTCGCAGCTGCAATACGAGGCAGCACAAGGCGCTGCACCGGGTTAACACCGATGACCTCCATCGCCGAGATCTCGTCACGAATCTTGCGAGAACCGAGATCGGCACACATCGCGGACCCGCCTGCCCCCGCGATCAGCAAAGCGGTGGCTAGCGGCGCCTGCTCGCGCACCACCGCGAGGACCATTGCGGCACCTAGGTGTCCTTGTGCCCCTACCTGTTCGAGCAGCGAGCCAACCTCCAGCGCGATGACCATCCCAAACGGGACGGATATCAGCATCGCTGGAAAGGTCGTAACCTTAACGAGGAACCAGCATTGGTCAATGAACTCCCCCAGTGGCAGGCCATTGCGGAATAGGAGGCGAACCGCCTCGAGCGCGAGCGCGAACATCCTGCCAATCTCGGCCAACCAGTTCGATAGCTTCCCGGCTCCCCAGATAGACGGCGTCTCGACACGCCTCAGAGGCACCGGCCCGCGAACAGGCAGTTCCGCGCCGGGCACGACGGGCTCGGTCCCAGGCGTGATGGGGTCCATCACTGTTCCGGATCGCTCGCTGGCGTTTGCCATATCCTAACAACGCTCTGGAACAGCGGAACTTGCGAAAGACCGCGAGAGCAATTATTGGTGACCTGTTACCAGCGTGCAGCACGGTCCTCGCGGAGCACATTGAGCACTGCAAGTCGGGTTGCTCGCACCTGTCCTTCCATCAGCGGTGAACACTCGGCATCTGCGCCCGTCAATTATTTCGCTCGCCGGATACTCCGAAGAGTCTTGGGCACTTCGGGGTCGACCTAGACGGCATCGAGCCCCAGGCCAGCGACATCGACTGGTCCTTCGAATCGGGTATTCCGCTGTCGGGTTCGGCGCAGGACCTCGCCCTCGTCCTGTGCGGGAGAAAGCCGCCCGCCGAACGGCTCGGGCGCTGTTAGCGGCCGAGCGGGGTGGCCGGGTCGTTGGGCCGCCCCTGGGGAGTCCTACGCAGGAGAGCAGAACTGACGGCTGACCAAGACGATGCTTGGCGCCTCGCGCGCGTCCTTCCCGGCGTGTTCCAGGCCACCGACCATTTCGGCTTCTTCGTCACCGACAGGACCAAACCACGCGGTCTTGCGTGGACGTGGCGCAAACGCCTCGATCCCAAGAAACCCAAGGTTGATAACGCCGGCCGGCTCGTCGTCAGACCTTCGAACTACAACGCAGTGCGCCAGAGCCCGGTTCAAGCGAGTTAGCTCTTTCGACTTGGATGGCCAATTGGACAACGCCTTGGCGGCGTCGCAAGCCCGGCCTGCCCGCATGCGCTTGCAACGAGCGAGCAACTCTCTAAGACAAGCGTTGTAGACACGTCTCGTTGCATCGAGGTGCTTGCCGACTGCTTTGACCTCCTCCCACGGCTAAAGCCATGGGATTCCGACGTGTCTCCCTGGCTGTCTCGTCGAAGGCATTACGCCGCCTCCGATGCCGTAAGCGAACCACCGGCGGGTGCCGGTGCAGGGATGGTTGC
>JAJZXF010000073.1 GCA_021802485.1 Actinomycetes bacterium
TGGCTCGACCGGCTGTTCAGCTCCCTCAACGGGATTCTTCGATTGCAACGTTCTCGCTCCTTGGTCACCCTCGTGGCTCAGACATTTCGGGTTGGGAACTGTCCAAGCCAAGGTTGGCACAGAGGGGGAGTACGTTGCTCGCCAGAAGAACCCGCAGTGAGCAAGCGAGACGTGTCGCCACCGCCGACCATCCCAGTACGATGTTCGCTATCTCGGTCCTTCAGGGCCGAGATAGCGCTCACAACAGAGATCAAGATGAACAACTATGGTGCGCTCGCGTCCATCGGATGTGCAAGTACAAAGTTCTTGGACCGTTGTTTCTGGGTCATCATGAACTCATCAAGCGGCATCCCCGGGGCTGCGCTACGGCTGGCTTGACCCACAATGGCTGAAGCTCTTGGCTTTCGCTCGCCTGTCAATCAATAACCAAGCCGTGACAGCGAGTCCTCACGTCTCTGCCAGTTCTTCTCCACCTTCACGACAAGTTCGAGGTATGCGCCAGGCGGCAGTTGCTTTCTAACAGCCACCCCGACCGCTTTGAGGTTCCGACCACCCGCGCCAATCACAATGGGTTTTTGCGATGAGCGCTCTACGAGTATCTCGCAACGAATCAACGGCCATTCCCACTCTACGACCCTGCAGGCGACCGAGTGCGGGAGTTCGTCGCCAACGTGGCTCAGCACCTGTTCGCGAACCAGCTCAGCCGTCCAGAAGATCTCCGAGGAATCGCTAAGGATCCCATCCGGGTAGTACTTCGGTCCCTCGGGAAGCCGAGCCCCAATCGCTTGGACCAGCTCGTCGATTCCCTTCCCTGTAATCGACGAAATAGGAAAACACTCTGCTGAGCCAGAGTCGCCTGTGCCTCCTTCAAATCTCAATGCTCCAGCAGCAGCAAGCCTTGGAAGAAGCTGCCGGCGCGTGATCCGATCGATCTTATTTACAACTACGTACGAGCTCCTAGGAGCACTTGCGGCTGCAAAACGGTCCCCAGGACCGATCACCTTGCTGGCATCGACCACCACAAGTACCAGGTCGACTGCGTCAAGGGAACTGGTTGCGCTTGCATTCTGACGCTCCCCGAAGATGTTGCGGGGCTTGTGGAACCCCGGGGTGTCCACGAACACCACTTGGAACGACCGCCGTGTCAGGACTCCCTGAACCGGTAGTCGCGTTGTGTTGGGACGCGAGGACGTTATCGAGACCTTGGCGCCTACGAGCGCGTTGACAAGGGTGGACTTGCCAACCCCAGTACGGCCGATAACCGCGACAAACCCAGACCGGAACCCTGGCCACAAATCGTCACTCCCCAAGGCCACCAGGACCCTGCCTCGGGCTGGGCGACCCTGTGCTCCCGCTGCTCTTTGGCGTGCGAACGCCAGCGGACCTTGAAGTCCCTCGGACACCGCCAGGCGCGAGCGGGAAAGACGCATCGGTGACACCGAGAGTCCCCTCTCCTTGTTGCGCGGGAACAATCCGCACGCGCTCTATACGCCGATCATCCACCTTCTCCGCTACCAGCAGATGCCCGTCAGCTTCAACGCATTCGCCCTCAGCCGGCACGTGCCCCAGCAAGCTGAAGACCAGACCACCCACCGTATCCCAGGCGCCGCTCGGCAGATCGATACCCGTGAGCTCGTTCGCTTCAGTGATCACCAGCCTGGCACTGACCATGAACTCACCGTTGCCAAGGTCGCTAACAGGTGGCTCCTCAACATCGAACTCATCGACTATCTCCCCAACCAGCTCCTCTATAAGATCCTCCAGCGTGACAAGTCCCGCAGTCCCCCCATACTCATCTACAACTACCGCAAGATGGAACTTCTGCGCTTGCATCTCCCGCATGAGAGGCGCCACCCTCTTGGTCTCGGGTACAAAATGGGCTTCCCTGGCAACCGACGAAACCCGATCCGCGGACCTGGATTCGTGACTCGCTCGCATGAGGTCTTTCATATACGCAATGCCGAGCACATCATCAAGGTTCTCTGCGTACACCGGGAGGCGGCTTCTCCCAGCTGCCATCGCAATCTCGAGTGCCGCTTCCACGCTTTCCTCCCCGTCAACTGACACCATGTACGGACGTGGCACCATCACCTCGCGCACGATCGTGTCACCGAACTCGATAATAGAGTGGATAAGGGCCCTCTCTTCCGTCTCGATGACGTCCTCCTCAAGAGCGACATCAGCGAACGCGAGCAACTCTTGTTCGGTGATGTCGCTGCTACCTGCGCGTGCCAAGCGCGGCAGCACCAAGTTCACAAGTGCCATCAGGAACCTCGACACCACCTGGACCAGAGGGAAGCGAACAATCACATAGACAATCGGGGCCGCGAGCAACGCGGCCCGCTCGACATTCTGGACAGCCCAAGTCTTGGGCGCAGCTTCAACGAGGACGAAGATCACAATAACCTCGAAGAGCGTCGCCGCCGCGATGCCAAGCGCTCCGACGAGGTGGGTGGCTATGACGCCGACCAGGGTCGCTGCAACCAGCTGGCAGAGCAGTACCAAAAACAAGATCGGGTTGAGGAACTCCTCGGGGTGCTCCACAAGGTATAACAAATGCCGCGATCCCCGACGCCCCTCGTCTGCGAGCATCAACACCTTTGCTTTCGTGATTCTGACCAGGCCCGTCTCGGCCAACGCCAGCACGGCTGACGCCACCAGCAAGAGCAGCACGACGAGAAGCAGGACGAGATCAGTAACCTCAAAGCCGGGCGACGCTGCTGCCAACACCTCAGGCACTCCAGCTGTATACCTCAGCCACCCGCATCCCTCGATGGCACACTGGCAGAACTGAACCTGGGTTCACCTGGTGAAATCTCAATACCACAAGAGCGAAGCAGCTCCTGCTCACGGATCTCCATCGCCTGGGCTTCCTGATCGTCCTCATGATCCATCCCCAGTAAGTGCAAGATCCCATGCACGACCAATAGCGCTATCTCGGCATCGTAGGTCCCAGCATGTTGAGACGCGTTACGCCATGCAACCTGCGGGCAAATTATTACGTCACCAAGGAGGGCGGGTGGTCCCGCTTCAGCGTCGGCTCGTTGCCCCGGCACATCGATCGGGAACGCGAGCACATCGGTCGGGCCCTCACGTCCAAGGTAACGCTCATTTAGCCCAGCCATTACGCCTTCGTCGACAAACTCTAGACCCAGCTCTGCATCACACTCGACACCCTCTTGCTCCAGGATCCTCCTAGCGAGGTACTCCCACCTTCCCGCTGCAATCGGGTGATCCGACTGGGAGTTCGAAACCAACACATCCAGCACCGCTCAGCCGTCTCCTTTCAGCCCTGCCTGCTCGTAGGCCGAGACGATGTCCGCAACTATGCGGTGCCTGACCACGTCTTGGCGCGAAAGGCGCACAAACGCAATTCCATCCACGTCGCGGAGCACCTCCTCGAGGCCCACAAGCCCCGAACGCCCGCCTGCCACGTCGATTTGGGTTATATCCCCCGTGACCACGACCTTCGAATGAAAGCCGATCCGTGTCAGGAACATCTTCATCTGCTCAGGCGTGGTGTTCTGGGCCTCGTCAAGGATGATAAAGCTGGAACTCAGCGTGCGTCCCCTCATGAAAGCGAGCGGCGCAACCTCGACAACCCCACGATCCAACAGGCGCTGCGCCCCATCGATGTCCGCCAGATCGTACAGCGCGTCATATAGTGGCCTCAGGTACGGATCGACCTTCGCCATGAGATCGCCAGGGAGAAAACCGAGTCTTTCGCCAGCTTCGACCGCGGGTCTGGTGAGTATGATCCGGTTCACCTCCTTCGCCTGCAGGAACTGCAACGCGAGCGCCACCGCAAGATAGGACTTCCCTGTCCCAGCAGGCCCTATCCCGACGGTCACGACATTCGCTTTTATTGCGTCCGTGTAGCGTTTCTGCCCTGCTGTCTTCGGCCGTACCGACCGTCCTCGCGCCGACCGCAGGACCTCGGTCGACAGCACCTCGGAAGGACTCACGTCTTCTTTGATCATCTCGATACTCCGACCAACGTTCGCGGTGTCAAGCCCGTGCCCACGCTCCAAGAGCTTCAGGAGCTCCTCGAACAACCTGCCAGCCCGCGCGGCATCGCTTCCCTCGATGGTTATCTGGTTCCCCCGGACCATGATCCGAACATCAGCGAACGCCTTCTCGACTTGGCGCAACAACTCATCGCCTTGGCCAACGAGATCGATCATCAAGCGGTTGCCCGGCACCACAATCTCCACCGGAGCCGCGACCTCGTCCGCTCCCGACGACAGATCCGCTACCACAAGGAGGACACGTTCCACACGCGCCGGCGAAGCCGGCTGTGATCTCGATTCAACCTGGTGGCCAACCCATTCGCCGGCCACCAAGGACATGCAGGTGCAAGTGCGGAACGGAGTTCAGCGCGTCATCACCGACGTTAAGCACCAGACGGTAGCCGCTTTCGAGCACTCCCTCGGATGCAGCAACATCCCTAGCGGTACTGAACATCTCCGCTAGAACCAGGGCATCCTCGGCACGCAAGGCTCCAGCGTGAGGTATGTGGATCCGAGGCACCACCAGAACGTGGACAGGAGCAGCCGGGTTGACATCACGAAATGCATACGTGCCCGTCGTCGAGAGAACTTCCGTCGATGGAACATCTCCGTTGAGAATGCGGCAGAAAAGACAGTCGCTGTCAGCCACCCGGGCCAGCCGATGTAGTGTCTCGCGAGACTCTCGCAGCCAATCGCGCCGTTCCGCAAACAGCGCTGAGCCAAGAATCCGGACCTAATGACCTCCCCCAAACGCGAACCTGTGGGCAGTGAGCACAAAAGGTCCCGGACAAATCAAGGTTCAAGCTAGGACTGGCTCCCAGATGTCGCGGTGGTCCTTCCCTTCGTTTCAGGGTAAAGGTGGTCGAGGCTACCGGGTGCAATCCGCGAAGCCTCGATGAACCCCTCCACGTCCGCGCTGCGGAGTCTTATCACTCGGCCAAACTTGAACGCAGCAAGGTCGCCCGAATCGATGAACCGGTACAGCGTACGCAGCGTTACGCCCAAGCGCTCCGCGGCATCCGTCGTACTCATCCATTGGATAGGCACGACCCCTTCTCCCTGCCTCCCGAGACCCTCGGTCCCAAGGGCAGGTGCTCTCTCGTCTACCTTTTCGTCGGCCATCTACACCTTCGCCTCTAGCTGTTATGTCAATTCAAGTGTCGATACGAGCAGTCGCCACCAACGCCCCTGACGATACACTCGATCACCGTTCACGCACCACGATACACCACGTAGGCCGTTAGCGTAGCTTGGTGCCTTGGGGGAACTCGTATGCCAAGGTGAGTCGCACGATAACCCACAGCGCAATCAACCGCCAGCAATCAGGCCCAGTTTGCCCAACCGGTCCTTCATAACATTAGGAGCTACCCCGAATAGGCAGCCGATTGCACGAATGTCATCAGAGCGCATCGTCAACACACGCCCATTGAAGTCCTGGCGCTGTATCTGGACCATGCCCACGTAGCGGCTGAGAACCTCGTGTTCCGGACTAGCAAGCTTCTCTAGCCCACTCAGGTCGATAGTAACCTTTTCAGCAGCTTCACCACCAGCCACCTGGCCACCAGCTGCTGCCGTTTCGACGCGAGAACCAGCCGCGGATGCGCCAGCAAGCCCAGGCCGCACGCGGGATCGAGGCGTGAGGCCAGATTTAGAACTCCCTAGGGTGTCCGCGTGCTTTGCCCGCACCGGACGTCGCCTGCGTCTCGGCTCAGCACTCTTCGGTCCGGGAGTGCCCCCATGGCCCGGGTCGCCGCTTACGCTCTGGTCGGTCACGCTGGTGAGGCCTACCGTCGGGCTGGGAGTCAAGCGTGGAAGCATCTGATCAACCGGAACCCTGTACACAAGCGCAAGGCGCTGAAGGCGCCCCACAGAGATAGATCGCTCGCCTCGCTCGTAGGCCCCAAGAGCAGATGACCTGAACTCGTGAGAGGACATAGCGTCTACAGCCTTGAGCGAGAGCCCCATCTGCATGCGAACAGCGCGTATCCTTGCGCCGAGAGCCTCATTGTAGCGCTGCTCGCCGGGGTCCACCCGCACCTTTTCTTCCTCGCTTGCTTGCGCATCACCTGCACTCACACTCATGAAAGCTTATCGCATTGCGGATGGAGCCGTTCGGGCTGCACTCGCGGTTGCGGTGGCTCGCCAACACGAGTGCCCAAGATCGCGCCCGATCGCAGCCCACCAAGGATCGCCGCGGCCGATATCGCGGCAGTCTCAGAACGCAGAACAGTACCGCAGACCGCGACCAGGTGAAAACCCATGCTGAGCTCCTCTGAGCTCCAGCCGCCCTCGGGACCAACCAGTACCGCAGCCGACGCCGCCAGAGAGATCGATCCCCCAGAGCGATCGAGCATTGCGATCTTCGAAGGCGTAGCACCCAGCAACCCCGCAGCCTCGCTCACCGGCCCTGGATCGCACACCTGTGGAAGCCAAACCCTTCGCGCCTGCATTGCAGCTTCCCTCGCCACGGTGCGCAAGCGCAGCATCTGCCGGCGCGTGCGCTGAGCGTCCCAACGCACGACCGTGCGGTTGGCAACGAGCGGCACCATCTTGTCGACCCCGAGTTCGGTCAACTTCTGAACGACCCATTCGTTCCTTTCACCCTTCAGCAGTGAGAAACCCACCGTGATCAAAGGGAGCGGCCGCTCACTCATCTCCACCTGCCCGATCGGCTCCAACACGCAATCCTCGCCCGAAGAATCATTGCACGGCACCGAACCTGACCCCCTCCAGCGGAATGCACACCTGCGCCAGCCTCCCTTCCCGTCAGAAGCGGTGACGGTCTCGCCGTCCCTCAAGCGCAGGACATCGGCCAGATGATGAACGTCGCGACTGGAAATTCCAATTGGCGCAGAAGAGACGTCACTCACGAAGACATGTGCAGCGCTCCTCACCGGCACCGAGACGCCCCCGAGGTGCACCACGGTTCAGCTCCGTGCAGAACGGAGCTTGGCCAGCAAGCCCTCATGCGGCTCAGGCACCTCTTCTGATCGCTCCCTCGCAAGGTGACGAAGAAGCTCCTCCTGAGCCTTGGTGAGCTGCGTCGGAGTGTCCACCGCTACGCGAACCACGAAGTTTCCCCTGCGATGTCCCCTCAGCTGCGGTATCCCACGTCCGCGCAGCACCATCGTCTCGCCGCTTTGGGTTCCCGGAGGTATCTCGATCTCCTCGGAACCCTCGAGAGTCTCAACATGCACCCGGGCTCCTAACGCAGCCTGGGTCATAGGCACATGCAGAACGTGCTCCACATCGTATCCATGGCGCGCAAAGCGAGGGTCGGGTTGAACCTTGAGATGGACGTAAAGATCACCCGGCGGAGTACCCCGCAGGCCCGCTGCGCCTCGCCCGCCGATGCGCAGAGTATTGCCGTCGTCAACTCCGGCAGGGATATCAACGTCATAGCTCTGATCGGCCATCACTCGGCCATCACCTGAGCACTCCTTACACGGGCTCGGAATAACTTGACCACGACCCTGGCAGCGAGGACACGGGCTCGCGGTGACCATTTGACCAAGAAGCGTGCGCCGGAGCTGGCGAACCTGGCCACTGCCCGAGCAGTCAGGACAGCGAGCTGCGGCCGTGCCTGCGCTCGCTCCACTACCAGCACATGCGCTGCAAGCAACAGCCAAGCGCAGGCTCACCCTCTTCGCGACCCCGAAGACCGCTTCAATGAAGCTGATGCTGATGGAGACCTCCGCGTCCTCGCCATGAGGCTGCGCCGGCCGGCTGGTCCACGAAGTGCCTCCCGAACCTCCACCGAAAAATACATCGAATATGTCGCCGATCCCCCCGCCAAAGAGGTTGCCCGGATCCATCCCATCTCCAGACGACCCCCTGAGGCCTTCCGGACCGAACATGTCGTAGCGCCGTCGGCGCTCTGGGTCCCGGAGGGTCTCGTAGGCGAGCGTGACCTCCTTGAAACGAGATTCAGCTGCCGAGTCGCCACCGTTGGCGTCGGGGTGGAGCTGGCGCGCAAGTTTTCTGTAGGCCCGCTTGATCTCATCATCGCTAGCGTTCCTCGACACGCCGAGCAACGCATAGTAATCAGTCGCCATCAGGTCGTCCCATGCGATCGCGAACTCCAGTGCCCACGGGAGTGACGGTCATCTCGGAGTACATCGCTCAGCAGAAGATCCCGCAGTGAGCAAGCGAGGTTTGTTGCCACACCACCGCCTACCATCCGAGTCCGGTGTTCGCTATCCCGGCCCTGAACGGCCGAGCTTGCGCTCACAAACAACGAGATCAATCACATCACCGCCAGACGGCGCGCTATCCCAGCGCCGACGGCAGCAACAGCTGCAAGTGCCAAGCGGTAGTCCATTCGAGTCGGCCCAAGGAGGCCCACTGTGCCATGCTCTCCGCCAAGGGTATCGTAAGCGGCAACCACCACAGTGCAGTCCGCAAGGGTCTTCATCCCGTGCTCTTGTCCTCCAATCGCAATTGCGACCGGCTGGCCGTCCGCCATTAGCTGGCGGAAAAGCGAGGTCACAACGCAGTGCTCCTCGAGAGTCTCAAGAACTGACTGGACCGTGTCAAGAGCGCGAAAAGCCGGCACCATACGGGAAGTGCCTTCAACGTAAACCGGCTCTGGATCCCCGACCGCGCTAGCCTGCATCAGGAAACCCAGCGCAGCAGCCACCAGCGAGAGCGTCTCGGAGTCGACCTCTTGAGCAGGACCCTGCAGTTCCAACTCCTCGACACGACTCTTGAGGCTTGAAATCTGGCAGCCCTTGAGGCGCGCGCTGAGATACGAGGACGCTATAGCGCACATCTCGTCAGACACATCGAGATCGACCTCGATCGGCCCCTTCTCTACAAGGCCATTCGACAAGACCACCACCACCAAGAGCACGCGCAGGCCCATCGGAACAAGCTGGACCGAGCGGATCTCCGCGCCCTTCGCCATGGGTCCAGTGACCACTGCAGCGCAGTCCGTCAGCCTTGCAAGAAGCCGAGATGCGTCCTCCAACATTCTCTCAAGTTCCCCGTATGCGCTGGCAAAAAAACTCTCCACAGCGCGTTGTTCTCGCATCTCCAGCTCAACAGGCGAGACCAGGCTGTCCACGAAGAACCTGTATCCCTTGTCCGTGGGGATCCGCCCAGCGCTCGTGTGCGGCTGGATCAGGAACCCTTCCGCTTCGAGCGCGACCATTTCACTGCGCACCGTTGCAGGTGAAACGTCAATTCCTGAGACCTTCGTCACATGAGACGAGCTGACGGGCTGTGCCGTGCTTATGTACTCGCTGACCACGATCCTCAAGATTGCTGCTTTGCGTCCATCCAAAATTGCTAGATTCGACGTTGTAGTGTCCTCTCTGTGGCCCCCGCGGCCCTTACTAGCAATCGATTCTACCGCCTGGACGGGCTCTGGGTACATACGTTGCTCGCCCACCCCCGATCCAGCTGCTTCGAGAATGCGGGTAGACCCACGTCATCAGGTGCGTAGCGCCTGATGATAGCCACCTTCGTCATCTTCCTTCGAGAGGGAATCGAAGCCAGCATGATAGTGGCGATCCTTCTGTCTTACCTCGACCAGACGGGTCAGCGACGTTACTTCCGAGATGTGTTCCTGGGAGTAGGTGCGGCCCTCTTCCTCGCAACTGCAGGTGGGATAGTAGCTTTTATCACGATCAGGGCATACGCAGGCTCGCGCGTGCAGACGATCTTCGAGACCGTGACCTACCTGGTCGCCACCTTTCTTCTTACATACATGACCTTCTGGATGCACAAGCACAGCCGCAACATCACATCGGAGCTCCGCTCGAAAAGCGACCTCGCGCTCTCGGGAAGCGCCAGGTTTGGTATAGGTGCCCTCGCCTTTCAGGCTGTTGGCAGGGAGGGGCTCGAGACTGCGGTGTTCACGCTTGCGATCGTGTTCGCTACCTCTACTAAAGGCGTCCTGGTCGGAGGCGCAGCGGGCCTCGTGGTTGCTCTGTGCGTCGCTGCTTCAGTCTACAAGCTAGGCAAGAGGCTCAACCTTGCCTTGTTCTTCAAGGTGGTTGGGTCCTTGCTCATGATCTTCGCCGCAGGGATCCTTGCCGACGCCGTGGAGAACGTCCAGCAACTCGGCTGGATCACCTTCTTGAACCATCCGATGTGGGACTCCAGCTCGCTGCTTCATGAGAATTCTGCGCTTGGCGACATCTTCCACACCTTCTTCGGGTACTCGAGCCGGCCAACAGCGCTTCAGGTGATCGTGTACATCGCGTATCTCGCGATCACACTCAGTGCATTCCTGGTCGGTCGACGGATCTTCTCAGGAAGGCAAACAGGCGGAGTTACAACTGTTGTAGCGACCCAGCCCGAAGGCGCCAAAGAACATACCCCGCGGGGCAAGACCGCCGATGACCAGCAGAGCGAACGCAGCGGTGCCCACGATGGCATTGCTGACCAGCCGACCAAGCGCGACAAAGACGCTGTCCTAGACAAGACAGCTCAGGAATCGAGCCTCAAGGCCGAGATGAACGCCTCTTGGGGGACTTCGACCCGGCCAATGCTCTTCATGCGCTTCTTACCCTCCTTCTGCTTCTCCAACAGCTTGCGCTTCCTCGTGACATCGCCTCCGTAGCACTTCGCAATGACGTCTTTGCGTTTCGCCTTTACAGTCTCGCGAGCCACGATCCGACCCCCGATCGCTGCCTGTATCGGCACGTCAAACAGCTGCCGGGGTATGAGTTCACGGAGCTTTTCGGTCATGCGCCTACCGTAGGCATGCGCCTTTGTGCGGTGAACGATTGTGCTGAACGCGTCGACCGCTACTCCGTTGAGCAGAACGTCCACCCTTGCCACATCTGACGCCGCGTACCCAGCCGGTTCGTAGTCCAGGCTCGCATATCCCTTCGTCCGGCTCTTCAAGCTATCGAAAAAGTCAATGACCACCTCTGCAAGGGGGATCCTGTAGACAAGCTCGACCCGCTCTGGTGACAGATACTCGATCTTCATAGATTCACCACGACGGGCCTGACAGAGATCCATCACCACCCCCATACTCTGAGCAGGGGTCAGGATCGTCGTCAACAGAATCGGCTCCTCAATATGATCGACCTCACCAGAGCCGGGCATCGCACTCGGGTTCTCCACCGCGACCACCTCTCCTCCAACCAGGTGAGCCAGATACTTTACGGATGGAGCAGTGGCAATGAGGTCCATGCCAAACTCGCGCTCTAGGCGTTCACGCACGATATCCATGTGCAGCAACCCAAGATAACCACAGCGAAACCCGAAACCAAGCGCGGATGATGTCTCGGGGGAAAAGGTAAAGCTGGCATCATTGAGCTTCAGCTTCCCAAGCGCCTCACGAAGCTCCGGATACTGATCTCCATCAACTGGGAACAATCCAGAAAAAACCATGGGCTTCGGTTCCTCGTACCCCGCAAGCGGTGCCGCTGCGGGACGTTCCGCCTCCGTCACGGTCTCACCAGAGCGCGCTTCGGAAACGTCTTTGACTCCCGCAATGAGATATCCCACCTCCCCTGGACCGAGGCGTTCCACAGGGGAAGAATCCGGTCTTCGAACCCCAATCTCTTCGATCTCGTGCGTAGTGCCGGCCTGCATGAAGCGCGCTTTGTGCCCCCGCAGGAGCGTCCCGTTCATCACCCTGACAGCGCTTACCACACCCCTGTACTTGTCGTAATAGGAGTCAAACAGCAACGCCTCTAGTGGAGCCGCCGCGTCTCCCGCGGGTGCCGGTACGCGCTCAACCACCGCGTCCAAGAGCTCAGCGACCCCTTCACCGGTCTTGGCCGAGATAGCGAGTACGGTGCTCGCGTTAATGCCCAGAACCCGTTCGATCTCCGCGGCACAACGATCGGGGTCAGCGGCCGGGAGGTCAATCTTGTTCAGAGCGACAACGATCTCGAGGTCGTTCTCGACGGCAAGGTAGCAGTTTGCGAGGGTCTGAGCCTGGATCCCCTGGGAGGCGTCCACCAGGAGAACGGCGCCTTCGCAGGCCGCAAGGGACCTGCTCACCTCATAACCGAAGTCGACGTGGCCAGGCGTATCGATCAGGTGGAGAACGTGTCCATGCCAGTCCACACGGACACTTTGAGCCTTGATAGTGATACCGCGCTCGCGTTCAATGTCCATCGAGTCGAGATACTGGTCCCTCATCTTGCGCGGATCAACAGCGCCCGTCAGCTCCAGTACACGATCAGACAAGGTTGACTTTCCGTGGTCAACGTGGCTGATAATCGAGAAATTACGCACGAGGCGCTGGTCGGTCGTATCGTCAAGAACAACCTTGGCGCGCTCAACAGCCATGAGCAGCTTCTCTGGGGCTCATGGTGCCGCGAATTCGGGCGATGTCACCCCAAATGATCCTCGCGGCGTACTGCCGGTTGGTCTCCATTCATCTCCGGCTGAAGCCTCGAACCAGGCTCGACGATAGCGCCAGGGGCGCTGGGCGCATCACTGGACGGTTCTTGCAACTCATCTGCTTGCAGCGGCACCGCCAGCTCCTCGTCTACCACGCTAGCTGGGTGCAGCGGCTGGCCTTGCTTCAGTCCTGCCTCCGCTTTCAACGCCTCTGCCTCCTCGAACAGTTTCGCAAGGCGGATGGCCGAGTCCATCCTCGCCTTTTCAGTCCCCCGCTTGGAACCGAACAGCGTGCCAAACCTACCCGCTCCCCGCCCGCTCGACACTCTTCGCAAAGCAACGACTGCAACAACGACTGCCGCGACCAGCATGACAAGCGGCACCATCTCAATTGCTAGTTGCATAGCCCCTCCCAGTTTCTCCTCACACCTCGGAATTTACACCGAGCGACATTATCTTACTCGCCTGACCCGCCATGAACCACTGCTCGCAGATTGCCGTTGCCAATAACAAGTTCCAACGGCCCGCGGAATCGACCAGCGAGGCGGGCCGAGTCCATACATGGGATGCGGGAGTCCCGAAGTCAGTGGGCCAACCGTTGCCCATGTTCCAGACGCCGACCTACGCGAAGCCGCGTCTCAGCACTCAGAGCGGCTCTTTCCTGCAGGGGAGACCCCGATGCGCTTTCTTGCGCCATCTTCACCGCAGCCATCTGCCGCCGAAGGAGTTGGCGGGCGCCTGGTCAAAGCCCCACACGGCTACAAGACTTCAACGGAATTACCGCTCTGCAGGCAAGCGTCGCCATACAAGCGCGGCCTCTTACGTTCTCCGTAGATCACCGTGGGATCTAACTCGCTACACAAGCTGGCTCTGACAAGAGGCGCTGTGGTCCTCTAGCCTTGGTGCTTAGATGCAGTCACCTAGAGACAACCATACGCCAACGTCCGGAGGTTCCAGAATCTCGCCAGCGAACTCTGAAGATGGGCCATCGCGCGCTCGAAATAATCGCGACAATCCCCTAGCAGACGATGCCGGTTCCCAAAGCCCGCACACTGCCAGCACAAGCAATGCAAGTGGAACCCCAGCACGCGAGCGGGACCTGCGGGCGAGGGGACGAAACACCATGGGAAGGTTGCTTTCTGCAGCGATCGAAGTCTTCGACCAGCGGGGTTATCATGCGACACGTGTTGACGACATCGTAAAGGTCGCCAACACCTCTCATGGAACCTTTTACCTATACTTCACCAATAAAGAGGACATCTTCCGCGCACTCATCTCAGACGCGACCAGCGAGATGAGCCGGCTGGCGGAGTCGCTCGGTCCACTGGGCCCCGAACCGTCTGGCCGCGATGAGCTGCGTTCGTGGCTGGGCGAGTTCGCGACTTCCTACCAGCGGTTCGCTCCGGTAATAAGGGCATGGACAGAGGCTGCAACTAGCGACGCCAGTATGCGTTCATCGGGAGAGGACATTACGAGAGCCTTCGTCAAGATGTTCGAGAGGCAGATCCGCTGCGGAACCCCAACGGATCTCGATCCGAGAACAGCGTCGATGGCCCTGGTGGCGATGATCGAGCGATCCTTTTACTACACGCTCCGCAACAGAGAAGACCCCATCAATGCGTCCGTGCTCAATACGCTCGCTACAATCTGCCACCGGGGCCTTTACCCAGGTTCCTGAGAGCGCGCTCCAGTTACTCCTCAGGCAGCCATGCCAACGATTGGGGCGTTCAGCGGCTTAGCGCCCATCGAGCCTTTGAATTTCGAGTCTCCGAAGCTGAAGATGCCTCCGTCAGATGCTACGAACCAGTAGCCACCTCCGTCCGGAGTGCCCGCCATGCCAACGATTGGGGCGTTCAGCGGCTTAGCGCCCATCGAGCCATAGAACTTCGCGTCGCCAAAGCTGAAGATGCCCCCGTCAGATGCTACGAACCAGTAGCCACCTCCGTCCGGAGTGCCCGCCATGCCAACGATTGGGGCGTTCAGCGGCTTAGCGCCCATCGAGCCATGGAACGCGGCGTCGCCAAAG
>JAJZXF010000074.1 GCA_021802485.1 Actinomycetes bacterium
TTGTCTTGGTGCTCCACATTGCATATGCCTATTATTTCACAAGGCTGTAACACTTACGTTGATCCGCATCGACCGGGCTCGCTCGACCCACGGCTAAAGCCATGGGCTTGCGCTCGCTTTTCGGTCATGAATTGGACGCTATATCTAGTTCCTCCGGTGTCATTACGAGCACTTGTGGGGCGCGCGCTTACAACCGGTGAGTGCGCGCAGTTACTTCTGAGGGTTGTCTTGAAGACTTGGTCCCTCCCATCACGAGCAGCCACTCGTCGTTCCACAACTCGCGCAGACGTAGCATGACCCAGCTCGCTGCATCGCGTTGCCGCACTGATAGCAGTACGGAGCGTCACGCGCCTCTCGGTAGACCGTCGTGGCGCCAAAACTCGAAGGGGTGCCTGGACCCATTTCGACACCTGAGCTCGGGGCAAATCCAGGATCTGCGAGCGGAGCGAGATCCTCCATGCCCGGAAGAGTCTGCTGGATCCTCTCGCCAGTCGTGAGCACGCCGAGGTCACTGCGTTCTTCGAATCCGAGATAGTCGACAGCAAGCCTTCTGAAAATGTAGTCTACGAGGCTTGATGCGATCCGCAAGTCTGCGTCGTCGGTTATGCCCGCCGGCTCGAAGCGCATGTTCGTGTACTTGCGCACGAACGTCGCTAGCGGAACCCCGTGCTGGAGGCCCAGGCTCACGGCTATCGAGAACGCATCCATCACTCCAGCGAGGGTTGAGCCCTGCTTCGAGACCTTCATGAACACCTCGCCAGGACGGCCATCTTCGTACTCCCCCACCGTCACGTACCCCTCGCAGTCCGCTACACGGAACGCGAAGGTGTTTGAACGACGCCTGCGCGGTAGGCGCTCTCGCACTGGCTGTTTCACAACCACCGTATGCCGACTCAGCGCCTCCTCTAGGTCCGCTACCTTGCGTGCAAGCTCCAGATCTGTCGCGCGCGGATCCGAACCCGCATCCGAGCTGGGCTTCGACGTCGACAGCGGCTGGGCAACCTTGCAGTTGTCCCGGTAGATCGCAAGGGCCTTCACCCCGAGCTTCCAGGCCTGCATATATGCCTGCTCTACCTCCTCAACGGTCACGTCCTCGGGCATGTTAATAGTCTTCGACAGCGCGCCGCTGATAAAAGGTTGGACAGCCGCCATCATCCTCACATGGCCCATGTAGTGGATCACGTTGTCGCCCATAGAGCAAGCAAACACTCCGAGGTGCTCCGGACTCAGCCCAGGGGCACCCACGATCGAGCTGTGCTTGTCGATGTAGGCGATGATCTCGCCCACCTGCTCCGGCCGGTATCCAAGGCGCTTCAGCGCCCTCGGCACGGTTTGGTTCACAATGGACATCGTTCCACCACCGACCAGTTTCTTGGTCTTCACGAGGCCCAGATCCGGTTCGACGCCCGTTGTGTCGCAGTCCATCAGAAGGCCTATCGTCCCGGTAGGGGCAAGGACGCTAGCCTGCGAGTTCCGCACTCCGTAACGCCCGCACCCGTCTACGGCAACGTCCCATGCACTTCGAGCAGCCCGAAGCAGCTCTGGGGCAACTAGGGATGCATCTATATCATCGAGCGCTGCTGCATGCATCTTCAGCACATGCAATGTCGCATCTGCGTTCTCGTGATATCCCGCAAACGGTCCCATACGGGCCGAGATACGCGCAGAGGTCGCATACGCTGTGCCCGTCATCAATGCGGTGATCGCGGCCGCCCACGCTCTGCCTTCGTCGGAATCATACGGCAAGCCCTCCGCCATCAGCAGCGCTCCGAGGTTAGCGTATCCGATCCCGAGCTCACGAAAGCGCCTGGAGTTCTCCGCTATCTTCTTCGTCGGATAGTCAGCATTGCCCACCAGGATCTCCTGGGCTAGGAAAACCACGGCGACCGCTGCCGAGAACCCCTTGATGTCTATCGATCCGTCGTCTGCCAGGAAGGCCATCAGATTCAAGCTGGCAAGATTGCACGCAGAATTGTCAATGTGCATGTACTCGCTGCACGGGTTGCTCGCGCTGATCCGCCCTGCATTTGGGGCTGTGTGCCAGCGGTTGATCGTCGTGTCGAATTGAACACCGGGGTCAGCACACTCCCAAGCCGCTGCTGCTATCTCACGGAACAGGTCTCGGGCTGCGACAGTCTCGAGCACCTCGCCAGTACTCCTAGCGGTAAGCGACCATTCGCCATCGGCCTCCACGCGGTTCATGAACTCATCCGTGACCCGGACCGAATTGTTTGCGTTCTGGTACTGGAGTGAGAAGGACGCATCGCCGTCAAGGTCCATGTCAAAACCGGCAGCCGCGAGAGCCCTTGCCTTTTTCTCCTCAATCGCCTTACACCAGACGAAGTCACGAATGTCCGGGTGGTCGACGTCCAAGATCACCATCTTCGCCGCCCTGCGAGTCTTGCCACCAGACTTGATCGTGCCCGCAGACGCATCAGCGCCCCGCATGAAGCTCACCGGTCCCGACGCGGTTCCACCTCCCTTCAGCGGCTCTGCCGACGAACGGATCTTGGAGAGGTTCACGCCCGCGCCCGATCCGCCCTTGAAGATAATCCCCTCTTCGGTGTACCAGTTCAAGATCGCGTCCATCGAGTCCTCAACCGCGAGGATGAAGCAGGCGGACGCCTGCTGGGGGACGCCTTGGACTCCGATGTTGAACCAGACCGGAGAGTTGAACGCCGCCTTCTGGTGAATGACGAGATGCTTGAGCTCATCGGAGAACGCCGACGCCTCCGCAGCGTCCACGAAGTAGCCGTCCCTCACGCCCCACGCGGTAATGGTGTCCACGACCCGGTCGACGACCTGGCGCAGCGACCACTCCCGCTCCGCATCTCCAGGAGTCCCGCGAAAATACTTCTGTGAGAGGATGTTCGTGGCATTGAGACTCCAAGTCTCAGGCACCTCTACGCCCAGCTGCTCAAAGGCCACGCTTTGATCTCGGTAGTTTACGATCCGCGCATCCCTTCGCTGCCATACGACCTCGTCGTAGGGATGCACGCCCTCAGTCGTGAAATGCCGCTGGACGATCCGTCCCGGCGCCAATGCATCCGGTGCCTGCTCGCCTGGTAGCTGCTCCGAAACTAGTTCTCCTGAAACAATCGCCATGGTCCTCCAATATCTTGTCGAACTGCCAACCCCTTCCCCTAACCACAATATATTGCGTGTCAAGCGAAAGGCACATCTAGATGATGGGTTCATTACATCACCGTAATTAGCACCGCGTCAACGATTTCCCACCTCTTAACCTCCTGCTCAGAGGGCGCTAGAAAAAAACCCGTGCTAGCTTGCGCCTGTGGGCGTTGTAATCGCGATAGACGCAGGGACCACAGGAATACGCGCGCTATGCGTTGACGAGAGCGGTCTGAAGCGCTTCATCTCCTACCGAGAACTGACCCAGCACTATCCTCGCCCCGGCTGGATCGAGCACGACCCCGACGAAATTTGGTCCGCAGTCCAAGAGACGCTCTCCGACGTAGCCAGGGACTGCGAGGATGCGGGCGAGCGTGTCGTCTGCGTTGGTATTACCAACCAGCGTGAGACCGTCGTCATTTGGGACCGACGCACCGGAAAGGCCCTATACCGAGCTATCGTATGGCAGGACCGCCGTACTGCCGACCGCTGCGACGAGCTCATTCAGCACGGCCATCTTCCCATGATCCGTTCCATGACCGGCCTCGTACTCGACCCCTACTTCTCTGCGACCAAAATCGAATGGCTCCTTCGTCCCGGAACAGAGCGGGAGCGTAGCGCCGAGATCTCGATTGGGGCTGATCTCGCAATTGGCACCGTCGACTCGTGGATCCTTTGGAACCTCACCGGTGGGGCGGACGGTGGGGTTCACGCCACGGACGCCACCAACGCGAGCCGCACGCTCTTGTGCGACATATCCACGCTCAAGTGGTCGGAAGAGCTTTGCGACCTGTTCGGTGTGCCGATCACGTCACTGCCAGCCATCCACCCGTCTGCGGGACGCTTTGGCGTCATAGCCCGCGAGGCTCTAGGGAAACTCGCGGGACTCCCGGTCAGCGGTATCGCCGGTGACCAGCAGGCAGCTCTCTTCGGCCAGGCTTGCTTTCACCCGGGAATGGTGAAAGCGACCCATGGGACGGGAAGCTTCGTGCTGATGAATATTGGCGGAGAACGCCCCACTCCGGTGGAAGGGCTGCTCACTACCGTTGCCTGGGACCTCGGCAGTTCATCGACACAGTCGCCGGGATCGGTTGCTTACGCTCTCGAGGGTGCTGCGTTCGCTTCCGGTGCTGCAATACAGTGGCTTCGCGACGGCTTGGGGATCATCTCCGATGCGCACGAGATGGAACCACTCGCCACCTCGGTCCCCGACTCCGACGGCGTCTACATCGTGCCAGCCTTTGCGGGACTCGGCAGCCCGTGGTGGGATCCGTACGCGCGCGGAGCAATAGTTGGCCTTTCGCGCGGCTCCACCGGCGCTCACCTCGCACGCGCTGTGGTCGACTCCATCGCCTTTCAAACCCGTGACATCGTTGAAGCGATGTCCGCTGGCGTCTCCCAGCCGATCTCGCAACTGCGCGTAGACGGAGGGGCGTCTGCGATCGACATCTTGCTCCAGCTCCAGGCAGACCAGCTCCAGGTGCCCGTCGCGCGGGCCGGCATCGCTGAGACCACCGCCGTAGGCGCTGCCTGGCTCTCGGGCCTTGCAGAGGGCGTGTGGGGATCGCTGGAGGATCTCGAAACGCTCTGGGCTTTCGACGCGAAGGCTCAGCCAAACACGGCATCGCTTGATCCAGCGCTGACCAGCGGCGCTCAGGCAATCCGTGATCGACACTACGAGGGATGGATCAGAGCAATAGATCGCTCCCGTGGGTGGGCACGCCCAACCCGCAATTGAGCTGGATCGTGGCCGCAACCCCCTCGCCCTTGGCCCGGCAGTCGGCGAAACGCTGGTGCCAATACCGTTCAATCCCTACCGGATCGTTCGTGCGGACCGAGTACACGAGCTCGGCTCTCTCGGGAAGCTGCAGCTCGATCTCGCAAGCCGGACGGCCGAGGTGGTTTCTCTGGCCAATCTTGTAGTGTTTCCCTGACTTCAGCAGGTAGACGAAGCCATCATCATTGGCCCGACCTCCGGTCAGCTGGTGCGGGAGTGGACCCTCACCCCCGAAGGCGTCACGGTGTTGGGCGACAGGTCATTTGATCACGACAACGACACAGAGCGCGAGGATGGAATCCATCGCATGGACGCCCACATCGTCGCCAACGAGGAAACTGTCAAGGCCGCAGACGACCCTCACATGCTGGACTTTCGGCCTTGACAGGAACGAGAGGCGACGCACAATGTGGCCATGGCGTTGGTGCCGGCCGTGCTCACGTTGAATGTCTCCCCGTGCTCATTTAGCGTGGCGGTCGACACACGGACCGCCACGTCGCCAAAGCCGAGGCGCTAGCCGACTACGAGGCCGGCCGACAGGCCGGCATTGCCGATCATCTGCGCCAGCTTCCCATACACCGGTGCCTGGTCGCTTCTGAGGCGGCGCTGGTCACCCGACCAGCGCAACACACTCCGTATGGTGCAGTGCAGGAAGGCCATAACCCCAAGTAGCGCCCAGAACCGGGCCTCGACGAAAACGTCGTGCAAGCCGAAACCGGCAATCTCACTTACCAGCTCCTCGGAGTCAGATCCGTTGGTCGCGGCCCCACCCACGCTCGAGAGCCCCTCAAGCTCAGCTGCTGATCGCGACTCCGCCCACTAGTCCGGAATCGCCGTTGCAATTGACTACATCGTCCCTCCCCGCCGCCTCTTCAAGGCGATGGTCCGCTATGCGTGCCAGCCCGTCAAGAACCTCGGCCTCCCGGAAAAGGAACGGCCTCCCCTCACGCCCGCCAACAACCATGTGCCGGGTACGCTCCAGCAGAGCCCAGGCGAGTCCCTCAGGGCTACGCCCAAAGCCCGATGGAGAGAACTCAGCCTCGGCCGACGCACTGACACCCATCGCGAATGCCTCAAGCCATCCCTCCGGTGGAGGATCTCCTTGATGGGCGACGATCACCTCTAGCTCGCAGGCCACCACAGCCATCCAATCGCACTCGAGAAGCTCACTCGCTCCTGCAAGCAGTTCCCTGAATACGTCAGAACTCGCCTGCTGACTCATGATCGCATACGCCGATCCCAACAGGGCGATCCGCACATCCCGTGAAGGGACAGGAGCCGCTGAGATGTTTTCTACACGCACGCCATCAACCTCATGAACCTCAGCGAGCAGCAACGGCACGAGATCCTCGCTCGGCAAGTTCACGCGCATGTCGTCCACTGCATGCCCGCCGCCCCTTTCCAGAACCTCGATCGCAACAACATCACCACCTACCGAGCCCATGCGGCTCGCAACCGCACCGAGCGCACCCGGGCGATCCGGAAGCCACACGCGTACCACGTAGCTGGGCATACCAAGCACATTACAGCGCGAATATGAACCAAACGTAAAGACCGTGTTTCGAAAGCAATAACTTGAACCAGGACTTTGCTTGACCTTCTCGGTACCAAGGCCTCCTTCGTATGCTTCGCGCCTCCCAGTCCTGCCGGGTGAACCTCCCCGCCATGGCGGACGGGGCTTTCGGACCGTCTACCGTGAGGTCCAGGCATGACGCGTGTTATGCGGCCCCTCAACAATGCTGGCGCCCATTTCTTCATTCCCGTATCCACACCCAGCGCCTACTGCTCCAGACTCTGCCTGCGGTCAAGTCCCATCGAGTGGCGTACAAGGCATCGCACGGCGATCCTTCGTATCATCATGAGCCGACGACATCTGGCCAGTCACCTTATGTGTGGAGTAGCTGACATCCTTCCTCGGGCTCTAAGCGCCCAGGGGCTGTCAGCCAGTGCCCGTCGACTGGGGCGCTGGAATCGCCTGCGGGCAGAGAACCACGGGTAAGGTCGTGGGGCCGCTGTAGAGCCCTGGCGTTACCGAAGAGGCGATCGATTGGGTGGCAACCACCTTTCCGGAGGGATCGAGAAGTTGGACGGTCCCACGCACCTCCGAGCTACCCTGACCACCCCCAGCCACTGCGCCCGCGAGCACCGCGACTCCCCCGACGGGCTTCATCTGGTCTGTCGCACCACCGGCAAATCGCACCCTAACGCTCGCGACATTACCGCTCACCTGCACAGCTACCCACGATGTAGGAGATCCTTCCGAAAAGCCGAATGAGCCGCTCACCATTGCGATTACCCGCGGCGCACTCCCGGCCGCGCGAAACGAGCTAAGTGTCATAAACCCTTCAGCGACAGACGCTGCGTCTGACAGCTCGATCGTTACCGTCCCTGCATACGCTCCTGGCACGCTATACCCCCGAACTGGCACTGTTCCGCCATGCGATACCCCCGGGGTGCAATTACCGCAGCCGAGCTTGATGGTGCAGACATGGGAACTCTGCGTTCTGGCACCGGTTGCACCCCCAACCGCACTTGGCTGGCCCGGCGGCGCCGCGGTGCCCGAACCAGCGACACCACCCCCACCGGAGCTACACAGCGTTTGCTGGGCAGCGGAGCGCTCGTACACCCGCACAGCTATCCCACCAGACGTGTTCCTTATGAACAGCCGCTTTACAACAGCGGTCACGGGAGCGGACGTCTGCACTGACGCGGGAATCCGTACTGCGGTGCCCCTTCCGCTTGGCAGGGGACGAACGACCTCTGAAGGACACTGCACCGGTGGAACCCCCGCGAACCCGCCGGTACCGCCCCGAAGCGCATTGGGCCCCGATCCCCTAACACCGGCGATTGCTGGTGGTGTAATCCGAGAGGTGCTGCGGGATGTGTTCCGACTCGCCGCAGCTGTGCCTCCCAAAAAGCCACCTGCAACCCCCACCAGGAGAGCAACGATCACGGCCACCACGAGATGCCGGTGGTGTTTTCGATTGCTTTGCGCGATACGCCCGGTCAGGTCGTCGATATCCCCCTGAGTGCGGTCGCCTCCCTCCACACCGCCAATACCATCAGCGTTGCCCACAGGATCATCAGTCACCCCACAACCACCTTCCTCAAGGTTTGAAGCCTCCCGGCCCTGAAGAGCCAGGATTCCGTATCGGCTCCCTGTCTCCTACCGATACTGCTGGCAGGCCGTAGGGAGCGCCTGGTTTCCGGGGCATGTTGCTCATGCCGCCAACCCGCACGATTCCGCCGGGGTAGCGTGGAAGGTACCGGATTGTCGCCAAGCACCTCTGTCGCACCACGATTGCGGCGGGTGTGACGGGACGTGATACGCGCCGCTGATCGCTGCGAGCAGCGACCCCGGTCCCGGTGCTTGAATGTTGTACCACTCGACCTCGGCAACCATCCGGTTTCTTGGAGGTGAGGTGCGAACGCCGCGAAGTGTGCTGCGGCTCCCCCTAGGTCGACGGTGTGGCTGGGCTTGCTCACAAGCCATAATAATAGCATAAGTCTGTGTCGCCTGTGAACGTTACAACGGCTTTTCCGGCCCTGAAGGGCCGAGTTTGCGCCCGAATTGGCCGGATCAATACCTCGAAGCACCAGCGATGCGATAGTTCCCGGCCTGCACCCAAGGATCCGGGCTATGTCGGCTTGCGGCATGTCCCATCCAGTACCACCACTTCGGACTAGCCGCATCGAGCAGCCTTCGTTGTGCCGGCTGCGATGTCGGCTGATGGCACGCCGAACCGCCTCGCTTGCCGTAAAGCGCTGAACTGGAACGACGAAGGACCAGTAAACGACCAGGGCAGCGGGAGCAAGCGATGAACCTTGCCCGCGTGACGGACGGGAGTTCCGACCCTACGGTCTGGCTTGGGTTGCCTGACGTCGCGCACATCACGCTACAGCGACCAACGGCTCCGGCTCCGAGGAGATTGGTGGATGAGGTTGCTAGTTTCGGCTTGCTAAGCAGGGTCTCAGACCTCCGGAAATGGGACATCTGACCGAGATCAATTCGATCGGCTCTCCAGGACGTAGGTGATGGGTCGGCCGTCACCGCAGAGGCGAGGCTGCTTGAGGTTGATCACCTCGATGAGAAGCCCGGGAGCCCGTGCGAGACGACATGGGTCCGGACGCTCGAGATGCACGGTGATCGTCTGTTGCTGAAGGTCGACCACACCGCCCAGGTGCAACAGGTTGCGGGTGATCCCTTGGTACTCGTCGTCACCGCAGAGGTAGGCATTGAGCTACCTCGCGAGGTCGAACTCAGCGTTGTGGGCGAGCAAGCGACAGACCATCTGGGGTGTACTGCGTTCGATGCGTAACTTGGCCCGGGTGGCACCGGGGTGGATCCCGTCTCTGCGCAGTCTCGCTGGGATCCACTTCAGTGCTGTCGTTGCCTTTCTACGGGAGACCAGCACGCTTGTGATCTCGGCGTCGCGAACCAGCTCGCACTCGCAATCGTGAACTCCATGCTCAACAAGGAGCATCGACGAGGAGGCCGAGGGCGCCAGCCGCGTCTTGCATCCTCCGGTCATACGTCAGGACCGCTCCCAGGTCCGATCCTATGGACCGTGCCGCTGCCAAGTGAACGGCGTCAAGCGACCGTAGCATGACGCCGGGTGCCAGTGTGGCAGCAAGATCAAGGAGTTCGCGGTCAAGATTGATCTGGTCGATCCGCGCGAGCTGTCTCCACGCGTGCGCCACCGCCACTGCGCCTCCTCCAGCAACCGCCCGGACAACTTCGTCCCTTGCGAGGGCACTCGTGACACGATTGTCGGTGCCGCGCTTTCGCAGGTACCGCCTCAGCGCGTCTGACTCGGCTTCCCGCTTCACGAGCTTGACCAGTGCCGACGAGTCGAGGTAGAGCTTCACCGCTCTTCGGAGCGCATAGTGTTCAAGACTGCTGATGCATCAACGTCGTAGTCGCCAGGCGGCTCATCGACGATATCCGCGTCGTCTTCGGCAACGATCACCCTGCCGCTCACGACCATGTCATCCCACGTGTCGGAGTCGATGGGAACTAGTCGAGCCACCGGTCGCCCCCAAGCCGTTACTTCGAGCGTCTCGCCCTGGCTCACACGCTGTAGGCGGCGACTGGCCTGCTGTCGCAGCTCGCGCACTCCAATCTTTTCTATGTGCTACGTAGTAGCATATTTCCCCAGCGACATCCACTGCGTGCACACGTCACATCCTCGGGTCGCCGCCACGAAGTGGCCCAGGAGGATGTGCAGCTTCTGTTCCTGCCGACCTTCACGGGCTCGCTCGACGTGCACCCGGCGCAACTGATCGGCATTGCGAGCATATGTTCGACACTACTGAACGGGTGCAACAGTTCCTCGGATAGGCGCGTACTTGTTCTTATCCGCGGTCTTGACCCCTCTGTTGGCAAAGGACGGGGGACGCGGGCGGATTTGGCTCACAGCTTCGTGAGCGTGCGCCTGAGGCTCCTCGTTGCCTGGAGGATCCGCTGTTCGTTTTCAATGAGAGCGAACCGCACATACCCGTCTCCACCTGGACCAAATCCAACACCCGGCGAGCAAGCCACATCTGCCTCTGCAACAAGAAACTTTGCGAACTCAAGGGACCCCATCTCGCGATACGGCTCGGGAATCGGAGCCCATACAAACATAGTTCCCATCGGCGGGGTAACCTCCCAGCCAATCCTGGCAAGCCCTCCGCAAAGCGCGTCCCTACGGCCCTCATAACACGCGTTGACCTCTTTCGGATACTCGGGTGCCTCGTTCATTGTCACAATCGCAGCGATCTGAATTGGCTGGAACGTTCCATAGTCCAAGTAACTTTTCAGCTTCGTAAGAGCGGCTACCACATCTTTGTTCCCGACCATGAACGCTACGCGCCAACCCGCCATCGAAAACCCCTTCGTAAGCGTGTAGAGCTCCACCGCGACGTCCTTTGCCCCTGGCACCTGCAAGATCGAGGGAGGCTTGAAACCATCGAAACCGATGTCTGCATACGCGAAGTCGTGGACGACCACGATCTCGCGCTCCTTCGCAAACGCGACAACCCTTGCCATCCAGTCCAGGTCCACACACGCAGTCGTCGGGTTGTGGGGAAACGAGATCACTATCACCCGCGGCTTCGGCCATGCAGACTCCCACGACTCGACTAGATTCGCAAAGAACTCCTCGCCCTTGCCAGCCTCTGTGACATCTGGTGAAGACACGCCGAGGCGCACCTGACGGACCTCCGCTCCAGCAAATAGCGGTGCGTAGATGTGTATCGGGTAGGAAGGAGACGGGACGAGCACCGAGTCACCGGGACCAAGCAGCACCCACATCACGTGGGAGAGCGCTTCCTTTGCCCCGATTGTCGTCACCACCTCCGTTTCAGGGTCAAGCTCGACCCCGAAACGCCTGTGGTAGAGATCCGCGATAGCAAGACGGAGCTTCGGTATGCCGCGGCTGGCAGAGTAACGATGGTTCTTTGGATTCCTAGCGGCCTCCGCCAACTTCTCCACAGCGATCGCTGGTGAGGGAATGTCTGGGTTACCGAACCCAAGGTCGATCACATCGCGCCCAGCGCGGCGCGATGCCAGCTTCATCTGATCGATCGCAGCAAAAACGTAGGGCGGTAAACCATTGATCCGGCGAAAATCCATCCCTTAATCCTACCGCCCGCCAGACACCGCTCGTGAACCTCCCCGCCATGGCGGACGGGGCCCCTGCCGTCTGGCTTGGTTTGCCTCACATCGCGCACATCACGCCACCGCGACCAACGGAACTCGCTCCAAAGAGCTGGTGGATGACATTGCTAGTTTCGCCTTACTAGGCAGGGTCTCCCCCGCCGAGGTCCGGTTCTGGGCACTACTTGGGGTTATGGCCTTTCGGCGCTGCACCATACGGTGTTCCTTGCGCTGGTCAAGTGACCAGCGCATGACAGCACGGAGATAGGTGACTCGGATCTCTTCATCCGGTCCTACGGGAACATAGCTCCCATGTATCGCCCACAAGAGGGAGAAGGGGGATGCGGCCGCGATTCACCTCAAGGGGCCGTCAACGCAGCCTGTTCGCCGCGTGTGCCACTTCATCGACGAAGCGCAGGTCCTCCGAGCGTGTCGTGCTCCCAAGCGCCGGGCCAGCTTTCCTTGGCCGATCATCTGGCCGCAGACATACCGCCCACGAAGCGCCCGCATTCGCCAGATCTCTAAGGACTCGGTAGATTCGATCAGAGCCCCTGCCCACGGGACCGGCCCAGGTCACCTCCCCTCGCAAAGCCTCGGATCGCACCTCACCAGGTGTCGCCTTCCAGAGGTTGACTGCTGCTCCAAGCCTTCGAGCAAGAATGATCGTGGACTCAGAGCGCGCTCCCACCCAGACGGGAAGGCCGAGGCCCAGCATCTCCTCACAGCAGATGCCCAGAGAAGCAAGCCGGATGTCCAAAGGTGCGACCGTGATCCCATGTGCATGATGTTCGGCTCTGCCAGCGGTGTCGCCAGCACCTAGACCGGCTACGACACGGCCAGGCGCAATCAGCGACAGCGTTGACACCTCAGCTACTAGGACTCGATCCGGCACAAGGCCGATTCTCGCCACTAAGGGACCGACCATGAGTCCTTTGGTAGCAGTTGCAACCGCTCCCAGTAGGGGAAAGACCGAGAAGGCCGGAGTGCCTGGAAAACCCGGCATCCAGAGGTGATCATACGCAAAAACGCCCGTGAGACCGTCTGCCTCGGCCCTGAGCGCCACCTCGAAAGCCGCCTCCGGGTAATCCCGGAATTGAGGCAGGATGACCCCGACGTTCAGCGCAGACCCGCAATCCGGCCCGAGGGCGGCTGATCAGCTCGCGCCGGGAAACATCTTGATGAGATTCCGATGCTGAAGGTGAACCTCCCCGCCATGGCGGATGGGGATTTCGACCCTGCGGTCTGGCTTGGTTTGCCTGACATCGCGCACGTCACGCCACAACGGCCAACGGGTCTCGCCCCAAAGAGCTGGTGGATGAGATTGCCAGCTGCGCCTTGCCGAGCAGGGTTCTCCCACGCCGAGGCCTGGTTCTTGGCGCTACTTGGGGTTATGGCCTTTCTGCGCTGCACCATACGGTGTGTGTTGCGCTGGTTGGCAGACAAGCTCTTGTCGCCTCTGAGATACGTGACACGGATTTCTACATCCGCTCCCATAGGGACATAGCTCCCATGTATCGCCTCCTGGAGGATGTTGATCGCTCCTAGTGCGTCTCGGTGACAGGTGAAGTTGCACACCTTGCACCGGTAGTCCCGCCCACGTGGTCGGTTGCGTGCTGCACACGCAGGACATGTCTTTGTGGACCCGGACTCGTATAGGTGCTCGATGTCGAGTCCGGTCTTCTCTGCGAGGTAGCGCTCCTCGGTTCCTCTCGAGAACTGCAAGAGCTGTTGGCGAGATGAGCGACCGGTACGACGGCGTTGCCTGGTCTTGTGCTCGATGCCACGCACATCTCCTACGACGAGGTGTCCGGCGTCATGAGCGATGACGTGATTCGTTGCCTTCCTTGCGACCTGGTGGTCAAAGTCTCTGAGTACGAGCCGAGCCTTGCCCTTTGTGCGTTTGGTTGCTGCAGGGAGCCTATGGTGCTTGCGAGAGCCGCTCTTCGTCTCAGACATCTTCCTCTACAGCCTACCGACAACCTTGTTCCGCTGTCTGTTGATAGCACGTGGTGCGTTGGCGTTGATGATGTCGACGTCAATGGTCTTCTCATCAACCCAAGTCGCAAGTGCCATCGGATTGATGATGCCTTCGTCTATAGCTGTGACCGCTTTGCCAGCTGAAACCGAACGACGCAATGCGTAGGGGATATGCAGGCTGAAGCGTCGGTTGTCCTAGTGTAGTGTCTCAGTTTTAGCGTGCTAGTTGATTGAGGGCTACCCGCCCGCGGCTGACCTTCTCCAAGATCTGCTCGGCGGTTGCGGTCCACTCAAATGGCTTAGGGTCGGTGTTGTTCGCTGC
>JAJZXF010000075.1 GCA_021802485.1 Actinomycetes bacterium
TCAGCGACAAGGAGATGAAGGACCTTTCGATCCGCCACCACGACATCCAGCCCAATCGCAACTACACCATCAGTCCCAAGTGACCCGTCACCCGAAAGTGGGAAGTTATTTTTGCGTCAGCCCTAAGTCCGGTCCGAGGTGCAGGCAGCAGAAGTCCTTGCGGACTGGGGGATCAGGGCTGGGTGGCACCCACAACGCGCCCTCGCCTCGCTATCGAGCACGTTAGAAGTACAGACGAAGCCCAGAAATTACTTCAACGTGAGCCCTAAGTCCAGCTGCACAGCCCTTGGCAGCAGCCGAGCAACAAGGCGTTCAACGTCCTCATACGGCGCTCGTCACCGAAGTCCACCGATCCGTCGGTCAACGACCAGGACGTGTGCACGGCCCCAGGTAGCGACCCTAATGGGAATTCGACTTCAAGCGATCCTTCCAAAGGAACACTGTGGCGTTTGCCACCTCGTCCCATGGTGCATAGAGGCCCACTGCTTGGGCAATGCTGGCACTGCCTGCTCTTTTTCTTATGAGTGCAGCGCGCACGGCATCCCCGAGTTCGGAAGAGCTCCACGAGAAGCAGGTTGGGCCCTCGCCAAACAGCGGCGCCAACTCCCTGCTCCAACAAAGTGCGACACCGTGGGCCTGGGCAAGCGCGCCCACTCCACTGGCCCCGATGGGCGCTGTATACGCCAATACGAGCACATCGGTATCCGCAAGGAGATTGTCCAATAGGTCGTCCGCGACGTAACCCAACCACTGTGCCCCTGCAAGCTCAACGCGCTGACGAAGACTTGCGTAACGTGCTCGATACGTGGATGAGTCGAGCTGAGGATTGAATCCTACAGCAAAGGTGTAATGAGCCCCTGGGATGCCGCCGTCCTCAAGGAGTTCAGCAAGAAGTTCGGGGCGTTTGTAGCTGGCCAGGAATCCGAGAGCGAGAATTCGCGGTCCGTCTGAATCTAACGCCGCAGGCCGAGTCGATCCGTAAGATGGATCCGCAGATGTGCCAACGTCCGATTCGACGGAGCCAGAGTTCGCACCGTGCGGAATCACATTTATCTTACTCCGAGAGACATGATAATCGTTCACAAGAACGCCTGCGAAGAAGTCATCATGCACCACCAACTCATCGCTCGCCAAAACCAAGAGACGGTAGCTCACCCTGAGTACAAGGAGATAAAGTAACTCCCGGCGCCGACGATCATCGCCCTGCCAGAAGGACCTCCCAACTTGGTCACGAGGCACGACACAGTGAAGAGTGGTGACGACACGAATGCGTCGAAGCCGGAGAAGAACGAGAACAAAAACAAGGCCGTAGGTTCCGATTAGACTTCCTAGGATTCGGAATTCATGCTGGAAGTGCACGCCTTCTGGGCGACGCGAGACGAGATGATAAGCAATCTGCAGCGGTGCCCTGATCTTTCCGACCGACCACACTTCCGACACGATTGCATTCGGGAAAGTCGCGTTCCTCGCCCCCTTTTGCGCAACCACCTCGACCCGAACCGAATGGGGAAGGTGCTCGACTAATCGCTGGCTGTACTCTGCAACCCCACTCAAGCGTTCGTGCTGATCTCGCGAGGGGAATGGGCTAATCACAACGACTGCCCTGCTTGGACTACACATGGTCTCCGACTACACCGACCGAAACGTGCGACCTCCGGAGGCCAGCGTGCCTCAAGCAAGTTATGAAAAAGTCCTTGAGTGCGGACGGCATGGGAACTATGCATAAGCGATCAATCCCTGACCTGCAAGTGCGATTCCCTGTCAAGATTATAGATGCCATTTCTTGTCTGTACAGTGTATTAGGAGTGCTTTCCAGCTATCCATAGGAGGCACCAATTGCAGCATGCTGATCAAGATTTCAGAGTGCTGATCAAACATAAGTGCTGATAAAACATAACAGTGCGGTGTCTATGCCGAACTCGGGGGTCTCCATATCTAACGCCGATTTCCACGCAACCAGTTCGGCACCGACGCTGCATGCCTGGACTACCTGGAGTGGCTTCGGTGGCCGGAGGGGTTCGTCTGCGGCACCTGCGGTAATGCAGGCTGCTGGCGGCTGAGCGACCGACGCATCAACTGCGGCGGATGCAGCCGCCAGACATAGGTGATCTCTGGGACGATCTTCGACAGGACGCGGAACCGCCACTGACAGTGTGGTTCACGGCCGCCTGGCTGTTCGCAACAGCGAAGGACGGGGTCTCGGCGCAGAGCCTGCAGCGGACCCTGGAGTTCGGCTCCTACCAGACGGCATGGGCGATCCTCCACCGCTTGCGCTCCGTGCTCGTCCGTCCGGGCCGGGAGCGCCTGGCGGGCCGGGAGCGCCTGGCGGGCCGGGTCTTCGGGGCGGTCGCCGGCGCGACAAGAAGTCACTGCTCGTCGCGGCTGTCGAGGTGCACGAGCCGAAGGGCTTCGTTGTCGGATGCGGATCATCCCAGACGCGTCGACCGAGTGTCGCTGCAGCTCTCGTGCTCGAGCACATCGAGTTGGAGACGACGGTGATCACCGACGGCTGGCAGGGCAACGAGGGATCGACAAGCACGGGTATCGCCGGGAACGGCGCAGCCAGCGCGCCGTCCGCCTGGCGGGCGGTGACCGACATGGGCTGCTGTCAGGAATACATCGGATCGCCTCGTTGACGAAACGGCGGCTGCTCAGACCTAGATCGGCGAGTAAGCGCCCGATCTCCTCTGGCCGGAAACGCATGGCGGGATTTCCCGGTTTCGGGTCGCTGGTGACTGCCTTGTTCCTGTGTGAGGACGCGTTCGACCAAGCCATCTGGTTCTTGTAATTCGAACTGCCGGTCGCCTGGGGCTTGGCCTCTCGGGGCGGCCGGTAACCGATCGGCGGTTACGGGCCGGCTCCAGCAAGCAATACGTCAAGCGCGTGCCACGCATCAGCAAAGCCGCCGTGATGGTGTTCTCGGTCAGTGTGGACTTCGATGCGTCCTGCGTGGCGCGTGATGCGTGCAGCAACACAGATCAGCTCGCGGCGAAGCCGCTTGCCGTGTGCTCGACCATCTTCGCTCTCGTCATGACCGGTGAGCGCCTGGAGCCACGACGAGATGTTCAAGCCCAGAAGCGCGGCCCACATCCACATCACGTTCACTGCCTCATATCCTGAGGGCATGTGGCGCATCGCGAGGCCGAGCTTCGAATCCTTGATCTTCTCCTCGACAAGGGCCCGCATGCGAAACCACGCCTCGATGTCGACGATGTCACCGGAGAGGCTGGTGATGATGAAGCTGTACGCATAGGCGTAGGCGACTTCGCAGGAGGAGAGCAGGCTGAGCTGGTTCGGGTCGAGTGTGCGGCGCCTGCGGCTCCTCGGGTCACAGGAGAGCTCGTCGGCTGTGACCTTGACCCGCCGGCAGATGACCCTGGCTCCCTCAGGCCAGTTCGATGGCCGGTAGTCGCACTCGGAGACTTCGGCATCCATGTCCTTGGCTCGTCGCCAGTTCCCATCAGGGATATTGCGCTCCGCGCGCCACACAGCTTCTGTGCGTTTGACCGCGATCGCGTAATCGCAGCCGAGCGCGAGGGCCGCTTCGGCAAGCTTGTGGTCAAAGAAGCCGGAGTCAACTCGCACAATGGGACACAAGAGCCCTCCGGGCAGAGCGGCGAGCGCCCGCTCGAGGAGCGCGGCCGCCTGAGGACGGGGGTCACTCGTCCCCGAGCCCAAGTCCGCGGCGAGGACCCATCCGGCCTCTGCCCACACCGCAGGGTGCGGGCGGTAGACAAGCTGGCCCTGGTAGTTGTAGGCCGAGCCCTCCTTCATCCGGCCATATACCCCGGTGTCGGTGGGATCGAGGTCGATGGTCGGACGCTGGGCGACAAGTAATGAGCGGCGCTTCTCGGGCAACAGAGCGAAGGCGCCTTTGACGAGCTTCGCGTTGGCCTGCTCCACCTGCGCTGCTGCCATCGCGTCGAAACGCTTGCCCAGGCCGATCACCGTCGTTGATGCCGGCACGTCCGAAACCGCCCGCAGTCGGAGCCCGGCTGTGTCTTTACGTTGGTGGTCGAGGTCGCAGAGGAAGTCCCCACCAGCGAGCATCATCTCAGCAAGTGCCACCATCACGCCACCGATCAAGAGCCCGCGCATGCGGCTCTTGATCCGTGGCCCGCCTTCGTCGATCGTGCGGCGGATTCAGAGCAGTCTGTCGAGTTTCGCCACGAGATGAAGACCCGCTCGTGGGGTGATACGACCGTCTGGCGCGCCGAGTGTCACCTTGTGCTTTTTCTTCGATAAACTTGTCACCAGACAGGTGTCCTTTCCTGGGAATCATGGCCTTCTTGTGAACCAAGATTTTACCAGGTAAAGGGCACCTTGTCGCGTATCGAACGGGTGTTCGTGGGTGCTTACTCGCCGATCTAGGTCAGAACGCACCAGGGGTCGGTCGACGAGGCGCACCTTCAGGCGTACTTGGACGTTCTATTGAGGTGGCCGGAGGTCTCCGCCACGTCCGTGGGAGCCCGGGATCGACATGCCGGACGGGTTCTCTTGAGGTGATCACCATTCTTCCTTCTCCGCGCTTTTCGCCGTCTCCCAGCGGGTTGTATGGGCACCTCTAGGTCCGCTGCCGCTGTGTCGCCTACGTCCGCCACAGAGCACGTTCCCGCTGAGCAGGTATTCTCCCACTGAGGTCAAGAGAATGGACGAGTTCGTCTTCCGCTTCAGCCGCCTACGATCGCGGAGCAAAGGCCTCGTCTTCTACCGCCTTCTCTAGCTGGCCGTGGAACACGATCCAGTGCGCTTCGACGACATCGTGACCGGCGAACGACATCGCAAGACGATGCCAATCCCACCGCTGACGCGCGGTCACCCACCAAGCCTCGAACGGCCCCCCGCCAGCTGGCCATGGCGACGCTCTGACCAGGCCTTGTCCGGTTAAATGGAGACCAGGTACACTCAGGTCCAGGTCACAGGTGCCATGTCCAGACATCTGCAGTACCTGTGAGGCGCGACCGGTACCGGCATAAGTTCTACGGTGACGAGGTCGTGGTGCTGCTCAACCGGGTGGTCGGGCGCTTCGCCTCACGTCACCTTCGATGCGCACCTGAGGTGGTCGAGGTCATTGAAGGGACCTGGATGTTTACCATTTCATGTTCCCTGGGTGAACGCCCCACCCATGCCGCCTCACCAATTGCTTGGAGCCCCCGCAGCTGGAGAAAGTCGGAGCACGGTATTCGCAATGTGGTCAGGGGACGACAGGGACCTTAAAAGCTGCTTACATTACGTCGCGATCGACCCAGCAGGTGCCGCGCCTGGTGTGGTCAGCGAGTTTGGCCCATGACGTGTTGTGGTGGTGTGGCAGCAGGGGTGGGAATGTACTGGTGGGTTTCGAACTGAGTTCTTGGACTTCCACGCGTGGTCTGAGTGTGGGCGGCGGCCGCAGTTCGGACATCGTAGGGTCGGCGCCAAGCGCTCAAATCGAGGTCTGGCATTGGAGCTTGACGTGATGGGGGCTCTGCGGAGGCCTACTTTCTTAACGACCCTCAAGCGTGATGAGGTTTATGACGATCCTCAAGCGTTATGGTGGCTACTCAGCTGCCATGGCGAGTAAGGTGCTGGGAGCGAGTTGCAAGTTAGGAGCAAAGGTACACGCAGTGGTAGGCACCATGGAGCTAGAAGAGGAGCGGCTAATGTCGAGTCTGCAGGCGATTCGGGTGAATATCCCTCGAGGAGGACAAGATAAACCTGACAGGCTGGTAAATTGTATTCAGTTTTGGCACGCGCCCTTCTGGCCCTTCTCTGACTCTCGCCGTGATTATGAGCGCTGGGAGCTGACAAGCCGAATCGAGGCGGGTCTGGCTAGAGGTATTCAAAGTATCAGCGTCGTGTCATCCGACGAGCACTGCTTTCGCAAATCTGATCGTCGATCTTTGATGCTCTTGACCGTCATCGCCTCCGCTAAGTGCAAAAAACGAGCGGCAATCGCGACGCAAGTAGGCATGATTGGACGCGGCCCGGAATTAGTTTCTCCGAGCGCGGATGCTCGGCCCCAAAAGACGCTATCGCTGCATTTGACCCGCAACTTAGCTGTTTACACTGACGAAGAAGCATCGTGGCAATGCGACCACATCGCCCCTGAGGGTTTCAACTGACATACTGCGATGGACAACTCTTCGGCCTTTGTAACCGATCAGCCCTTCGGGCTGTCCAAAAATCCACCATGCAGGCTGTCGCAAAATGGCCCGAAACAGCGGTCCCCGAAGGCAAAACCCCAGGTGGCGTTCCGCTCCAAATACATTTTGCGACAGCCTGCATGAAGGCATTTTCTGATGTGGGGGCGTCGAGTATCCTGTTCTGTTCAACTGTCGAGACTGTGACTTCGATCGTGGATGAAGGCCGAATGGTACGGTTGGGGCGCAGACCGTGACCCTCTGGCGTCCTGTTGGCAAGGTCCTTGAACGCGCGCGCGCGCTACAACTCGCAAGAGATGGAGGACTTGAGTTGTTTGTGGCGACAGTTGTCGCCGGGCTGGCCAACTTCGGCTTTCAGATGCTCATGAGCAGGTTGCTTGGCCGTGGTACTTACGGCGCACTTGGATCTTTGCTCGGGCTGGTGACCATGGTGGCCGTTATGGTTGGCGCACTGCAGGTCGCGGTCACCCAGGCGGTTGCAGAACACGCGAGCGGGGAAGCGGCGTCGGATGACGACGTCTCGCCAGCATCGCCAGCTCGGGGCGCGGTTGGTCTTGCTCTTCTGCGCCCTTTGGGCAAGGTGGCAGCGTTCGCTGGTGTGGGAGTTCTGGGAGTGTCAGCAGCGTCGCCGTTTCTGGAGGGCTTCCTGCATCTCACCTCCCCGATACCTGTGATCTTGCTGGGATGTTTTGTTGGGCTGGGAGTAGTCTCCCTTGTTCCCGAAGGTGTCCTTCTAGGCCGTCTGAGGTTTCGGGTGGTGGCCGTTGCTCTCCTCCTCGGGGCGGTTGCCCGGTTGGTTGCAGGTGTCGTATTAGTCGCGGCCGGGTTCGGGCTCGATGGGGCTATGGCAGCAAGCGTACTCAATGTGCTGGTAACATTGGCCGTATTCGCATGGCCACTTCGTCACGAGTTGCGCCCAGGTGTGGTGGGGGACCCTCTAAAGGTGCGTATTCAGTCCGTGGTCCTAGCCGTGATCGCAGTTGGCGGGGCGTCAGCGTTCTTCGTCATGGGGCCAGTCTTGGCTCGTCACTTCCTCCCGCGGGTGGCGTCAGGATACTTTGTAGCGGCAACAACTGCGGCCCAAATCGCACTCTTTCTCCCTGGAGCGGTGGCCATGGTGGCCTTCCCCAGGTTTGCCGTGCTGCGGGGCTCCGGACCAGAGGCTCGTCGCCTGCTTGTCCAAGCACTATTTCTGGTGGGCGTGCTGAGCGGATTAGTCGCAACGGTGATGCTCGTGTTTCCACGCTTTGTGCTTGCGGTGTTGTTCGGGTCGCGATACGAGCCGGCATCGAGTACGTTGGGTATTCTCGCTGTAGCCGCAGCTGGAGCCGGTATGGTCATACTACTCGTGTACTTTCACCTTTCCCGGCATTCGCGGGTTGCCGCCTTGTGCTGGTCGGGCGTGGTAATGACAACCGTACTGATCACTGCCTTTCACTCAGGACTTGTGCCCATAGCTCTGGCAGTGCTCGTCGTGACTGCTCTTCTTCTCGTCGTCCTTTTTGTCGCAGCATTCAGTCGAGGCGACGAAGTGCTGTCCCTCGAGAACGCCACCGGAGAGCTATGGGAGCTGGACGAGCCGGAATGCGATCTGAGCATAATCGTCCCTTATTACAACCCCGGCATGCGCCTACGGTCGACTCTTGAGGAGCTTGTGAGTGTACTTGAAGCTGGAGGCACGCGGTTTGAGGTGATCGCTGTTTCAGACGGTTCCACCGATGGGAGTGAAGCCGTTCCTGCAAGCTTAGACCCCAAAGTGATCCGTTCGGTACGTCTAGCGAGCAACACGGGCAAGGGGGAGGCGCTCCGGGTGGGCCTGTCCATGGGAAGGGGACGCTACCTGGGCTTCATTGATGCTGACGGAGACCTTTCTCCACGCCAGGTGACTGCGTTCGTGGATCTGATGGCCTCGGAGGAGCCGGATATTGTGCTTGGTTCCAAGCGTCACCCCATGTCGGAGGTTGATTGCTCCCCGCTAAGACGGCTCTACTCGATTGGCTACCAACAGCTTGTCCGGGTCTTGTTTCATCTCAAAGTGCGCGATACTCAGACTGGTCTAAAGCTTATACGGCGTGACGTGCTGGTTGATGTATTGCCTCGAATGCTCGAGAAGCGCTTCGCCTTTGATGTCGAACTCCTGGTGGTGGCGAGACGTCTTGGTTATCGTCGGTTTCTCGAGGCGCCAGTGCGCCTTGAGGAGCGTTTGGGCAGCACAATCTCTGTTAAGGCTGTGTGGGGAATGTTGCTTGACACAGTAGCTATCTTTTACAGGCTTCGCGTACTGCGCTGGTACGAGAAAGGGCAGCAGGCTGCACGCATGGGGTTGGACAAGTCAGTCGTGACGTCAGAGATCGACACGGATGTTGCTAGCGTGGCTGGCGCGCGGGTCATCCAGTAATGCATTCTCGCTCTTCTCACTCAGGGGAACTCGCGTGCCATGTTGCACGTGTTGGCTATGCCGTTGTCCGGTTGTCGGGAAAGCTTGTCGCCAGAAGGTGCTGTAACCAGACTCGTGATAGGGCCGACGATACAGGATTGCTTGAGCGGGGGAAACGCTCAGAGCAGGGACTCGATGCATTATGAGGAAGACTCGGTTTGGTCATCATCCGGAAAAGCAAGTATTGGTTTGGTGTAGTACGGTGAACTGTTCGGAGCACCAACTACTCGGGCAGCGCGTTGTTATTCGTCTTCCTTCGAGTTCACGATGCTGCCGGCACTCAACTTCACCGGCAAGTCGCTTTGGTCCTGTCGCTATTGCAAAATCCGCGCTTTCGGGGCGGCGGGCGGGCGCTCAGCTTGCCCAAGGGTACCGAGACAACGGTTCCTGTTGGCGTAATCGCCCAGGAATAGGCGCACCTTGGGTTCTCTTGGGATGCGGGTACTGATAGTCAGCCCAGACCCAATTTCGGCGTCTGGCGGCGGATCGCTCATAGCACAGGAACTCGGCCAGGCGCTGCCTTTCGAGACCTTGCACGTCCGCCCGTCTCGCGACGATCACGCGGCACTGGCGGGAGAGCGTTTGTTCGGCCGTACGCTGCTGGCGAGCTATCTTCCCCCGTCTCGAGGGTACGTAGCCCGCATCGGACGCATCCTCGATGAATTCACCCCGGATGTCCTGCACGCGCACGGATTTGGGCATCCCGTGATCCACGCGGCGATTCGTCTAGCTCGTGCTCGAGACCTGCCTATAGTCCTTACCGTGCACGGAGTGTCTAAGGCGGAACACCTTCCTTGGCCGTTCCGAGCCAGCCTTTCCTGGTATCATTGCCAAGCTAGCGTGGTCTTGGAAATGGTACACACGTTGACTTGTCCTTCCGCAAACGTTGCTGCGGACCTGAGGCGCTATACGAGTCGCGTGCCGGTGGTGACTCCGTGGGGCGTGCAAGTTCCATCGCGAGTTCAACCAAGGAGTGACGCGATTTTTCCTAAGCTGATTACGGTAGGACGTCTGGCGCCACTGCGCCATGTGGAGACGCTGATCGACGCGATGGTAATCATTCGGCGAGAGTGGCCTGACGCGACCCTTGACGTGATTGGCCCCGATGCTTCTCGCCGGTATGGTGCACGTCTTCGTTCGTTAGTTGAGACTCGGAGGCTTGCTGGAGTGGTGCGCCTTCTTGGACCACTTCCGAGGCAGCGGTCTCTGGGAATTGTTAGCCAAGCCAGCGTGTATGTGTCTGCAGCCGTCCAGGAGACCTACGGCTTGGCATTGCTCGAGGCAGCACTACTCGGGGTGCCGTGTGTAGTGACGGACAGAGGGATTGCTCCGGAGATCATCGAAGCCCCTAGTGGGCGGCTTGTGGCGGCCTACGGGACGCCTTCTGAGTTCGCCAGCGCAGTGCAAACCGTTCTTGGCAATTATCACTTGGCTGCGCACGATGCCATCCTGCGCAGCCAGGAGTTGGCAGCACGGTTTGATTGGGCCAAGACAGTTTCACGGTATGCGGAATTGCTTAGCGATGCTGCTGCCGATCGCATCTGAGCCTCATCCCCACTGTTGGGCGGCCGAATCACACCTATCCCCCGGTCTGGCAAATGGCTCAGCGTGTTTTCGGAAAGCTCCCCGTCGGCACGCGCCTTTGCAGAACCGAATGGCCATGAGGGCGACATGCGGACACAGCCCGGTGCCACGCCAGAGGAGTGCGTCTGGCGCGCGTGGCTCATCGTCTCAAGGCGAAAGTTTCTCGCAAGTTGGGCCGTTTGTTGTCATCTGTCCTGGCTGCGACCCCGGGATCAGGATATCAAGATCGCGCCGACAATCGAGCGTGTGCAAACAAGCGGTCCAGCGAGCGAAGCTGCTTGGTGGGTGGACCTGCCGAGGCGAGTTTACACATCACAAACCTACAGAGGTGGTGATGTGTTCGCGGGTTTGCAGTGCCGTGATGTTGCCCTCGCGTGGGTTTTTCGAACCACTGGACGTCATTGTGCTCGGGGATTTTGGATTTTTGGACTTGGGTCCCCGGACCAAAGTTATCAACGCGAGGCGGCTATCCACCGCAGCGATGCTTGGGGGTTGGATGTCAGCCGACTCTGGTCGAGGGAATCCGCGCATTTGGAATCCGCGTACTTGCATCGTTTCATCAGTTGTGAACGTTCTTCCCCTCAGCGATCCTTGCCGCGATGTTTGGTGCGAAAGGCCCGAGCGCCTGACAGAGCATCTTGGTACCCGAGGCCACGAGCGATTTTGCAACGGGAATTGCTTCAACGGTTTGGAGTGTTTCCACAATCCAGCAGATGTGTTGGCGATGGCGCCTACCTTGCGATCCAGTGCTAGTTGGCTTGGGGTTTCTGTTATCGCCCTTCCGTTGCGGATCTATCGGGGCGCGTTCGTGGTATACGCATGTAGCTGGTCTGCGGTCGCGATCTTGGCAAACCGGTTTGCGGATCTCTTGGATGTCGCGAAGGTGAGGAGGTAGTGGCAGTGCATTCTCCTACGCCTGAGACCTCTTTGACTTCGGCATCTGCCGGAGACACCGAAGTCGAGGTGTCCCGTGACTCTCTCCCTAATGGTTTAGCACCGCCAGAGGGAGATCGAGGCGTTCAGTGGATAACGGTCGCTGTGCTCGTCCTAACAGCTCTTGCAGCGTTCCTCCGCCTCTACCGGCTTGGACACCTACCTCCCTCGCTGTTTGTCGACGAGGTTTGGAGTTCCTACGCGAGTCACTTTGTCTTTGGTCCGAATATACTGCACTGGCCGCTTGCAGCCCTGATGAGTCAGTTCTTTTCTGGACAGCTCTACCAGCACACCATAGTTGGCTCCTCAGTATTCTGGACACGCTTTCCCGCTGCATTGTTTGGCACGCTTTGCGTCCCACTTACGTACGCGGTCGGGAGACGGATCGCAGGTCGATCGGTTGGCTTGCTTGCTGCAGCGGCGATGGTGGCAAGCCCTTGGGCGCTTCAGTTCAGCCGCTATGCGGTACCAGGGGGGGCGCAAGCCACGTTCTACTGCCTAGCGTTTGTGCTTGCTGTGGAGCATCTCACCCAGAGCGGGCAGAAGCGATACCTTCCGTTGGTGGTTCTTGCTGGGGTCGGGTTTGTGAGCATGTCAGGCTCGGCGAAGATCTTCTTTCTTCTCTTCGGCCCTATTTACCTAGCGCTGCGGTGGAGGGCAATCTGGGCAAAGGGCCTTCGCTTCGTGGCCATTACAGCCTGCTCCCTTACCGCGGTGGTTGTTTGCATGGGTCTAGAGCTGGTCCTCACCGCCCCACCCAGCAGCACTGGCACACAGATCGTATCAAGTGTGTACAGCTACTTCTTCTTCAACCAGCCGGGCTCATTCGCATGGAACCTCCTCGGGGTTTTCTATCGCTACAATTTGCACTGGGGCCTCTCGTTTCTCCTACTCGTCGGCGACCATAACGTAAAGTATTCGACTGGCTTCGGAGGCGAGTTGGGCCTCTTGGCACCCTTTACGTACGTGGGGCTCATTATCGCATCAGGGCGCATGCGAGATCCCCGATATGGAGTCCTCGTTGCGTGGGCACTGCTGTGGCCGATACCCAGCTCACTTGTTGTGCCTAACAACCCGAATGCCATCCGGGGAGAATTCGGCTTACCCGCCATGTTATTGCTCGCGGCGATCGGCATGTGTGAGGCAGGTCGCTTCATATCGAGGCGTTACTGGGTCCGCTCAGCGCTCGTGTCCACAGTGATCTTGTCGAGCAGCGTGTTCGCGTGCGTCGGATACTTCGTAGTTTGGCCTAGCAGGCCTGGTCTCGGATCACAGTTCAGTTGCGGATATTCTACTGCTGCAAGCCGAATTGAAAAGCTGCCACGAGGACCAGTCATTGTACAGGATCGCTGGATTGTCTACGGGATGTTGGAGTTTTACGGAGTTACCCACCGCCAGGTCGTGGTCGTGGCCCCTGGCCTTTCGCCAGCCAGCGCGCTGACGGGACCGGGTCATAAGTATCTTTTGACCAGCTATCCAGCAACTATTCCATCGCTATGGGCGCAGGGATTTGAGGTGGAGCCCCTCGCTTCGTTTACGTGTTCCAGAGGCAGGACGCTATCCCTTGCAAGAGTCTTTCGCCCCTAGCGGGACTTTCCGGGCCATCGCGTGAGGAAGCTCCATTTGCCCAGGTAGAATGCAGGATTCGTAGTGTTGGTTTGTAGTACCTAGGTCCTGGTTTACCTCAGCGTTTCGGGGCATAGACGTCCAGGCCGAACAGGTCATAGAGACGCTGTTGGGTAGGGTCGATCTCGGTTAGCATGCGCCTCGCACGGGGTCTTCCTCGCTCTCCTTGGTAGAGCATAAGGGTCTCTTGGATGCCGGCCAGGGTGTCGAGCAACTCCCGGACGCTCATGTGCATGCCAGCATGGTCGGCTTCTCGAACCATGAGCCGGGCAACCAAGAGAGCGAGTACGCAGTAGAGCACGTGAACATGGATCTTCTGCTCGGTGAAGTGAAACATCGGCGAGAACGAGACGACCCTTGGGTCCTTCATCTGGCGAAAGTCTGCCTCGACGGCTTCTTGGGAGC
>JAJZXF010000076.1 GCA_021802485.1 Actinomycetes bacterium
CGGGCGCCTTTCCCATCTGGGGTTGTAGCGATGCCGACAATTGGCTTGTTGAGCGGCTTTGCACCCATCGATCCGTAGAAGTGGGCATCGCCGAAGGCAAACAGCCCTCCGTCGGAGGCCACTTCCCAGTAGCCCTTTGCTGAGAGCACAGGAGCGTCAGCAACGGTGATGGAAACAGTGCCCTTGGTGGACTGGGGTGGACTGCTCGAGTCCGTGACGCTAACGACAAAGCTGTAGGTGCCAGGCTTTGCAGCAATGCCAGAGATGGCTCCTGACGCAGATAACGAGAGTCCTGGTGGGAAAGATCCGCCCGATAGCGACCATGTATACGGCGACACGCCACCGGTTGTTGCAAGCTTCGCAGAGTAGCTCTCGTTCGCTACCGCCTGGGGAAGCGACGTGGTCGTGACGCTGAACGGGGTTGTGGGCGCAGATGAGCCGGTGAGCACGAGAGCGTCGGAGTTTGCTCCTCCAACAGCTACGCAGCTGCTCGAAGATGCACAGGTGACACCGCTAAGACCGCTGTCGATTCCACTGGAGGAGTTCGGGCTCGTGGTGATCGACCAGGAGACTCCGTCGTAGCTCTCGATCAGGGTCTGCGATCCACCAGATTCGTAGTCACCAGCCGCAACGCACGACTTCGATGACGAACAAGACACTGTGTACAGAGCATTCAGCTGAGACGCGGAAGTATCAGGACTTTGCGTGATCGACCATGTGCTGCCGTTCCAGGTCTCGATGAGGGTCTGGGAGATGCCAGCGGAATTGTAATACCAGCCAACAGCCGTACACCCCGAGATGGACGCACATGACACCCCGATGAGAACCGCATTCTGTGAGGTCGAGGGATCGGGACTTTGCGTGATCGACCATGTGCTGCCGTTCCAGGTCTCGATGAGAGTCTGAAAAACACCAGGTACGTTGTAGTGCCCGATCGCGATGCACTGGTTCGCGTCATAACACGAAACGCTGACAAGGACCGCGTCATTCGAGGTCGAGGGATCAGGACTTTGCGTGATCGACCATGTGCTGCCGTTCCAGGTCTCGATGAGGGTCTGCGCTGTACCAGCTGAGTTGTCATAGGAGCCAACTGCAACACAGCGGCTTGAACTGGCACAGGAAATGCTTGACAGCCCTTCCCTATCTGCCTGCGACACATCTGGGCTCGTCGTGACGGACCAGGTTATGCCATTCCAGGTCTCGATGAGGGTCTGGTAAGTCGGGTTCGCCAACGGCCCTGTCGAGAATGCCCCGACAGCAACACAGAAGCTGGTGCTCGTACAGGAGACGCCCGACAACCCGTTCGGCTCCGAAGGCGACGCATCAACGCCCAACGTGAGAGACCACTTGCTCCCGTCCCAAGTCTCGATCACCGTCTGTGGAGTATTGTCCGAGTTCGCGATGTATCGGCCCACAGCAACACAGAAGCTGGTGCTCGTACAGGAGACGCCGAAGAGCATGACATCGTATCCTGACGTTACGCTCGGGGTCGGGACTACCGTCCAGCTGGCTGGTTGCGCAAGTGCTGGTACAGCGCTCATGGCAAGCAGGGCAGCTACTGCGACAGCAGCGACGATAGGCGCGCCAACAAGGTCCTTCCTCCGCTTAGGGCTCATCCTTACATACTCCCTCGCTGCTCACGAACACCACCGGGGTCCATCCAGCCCGAGCAGGTCTTGGCCACCCTCGGACTGCTCTGCGAACCATAGGACAAGAACATCCAACTATCGCCTCCTCACCATCACTCAGCTGCAGCGCCAACGATCGGGTTGTCAGGCGATAAAAGATAAAGTGGATTGCCCCCCCTCAAGAACGGCAACCAGCTCAAAGGAAGGCTCGCATAGAACTGACACCACGAGTTCAGTCCAGCCACATAGATGCCCCCATTCGAGCCGACCAGGTAATAGCAGGCGCCGCCGTCGGAGTTGGGAGAGACAATGCTGACAACACCGCTCATGGCCGTGGATGTTGCGGTAGCTGAATAGCCGCAGCCGAAGAAGGCATATACAGAGCCGTTGGCGCCGGCTAGCCAGTATCCACAGCCATTGCCGGACGACGCTATACCGACTATCGGTGCGCTGAGTGGCTGCCCGCCCATCGATCCATGGAACACTGCGTCGCCGAAGGAAAATATCCCTCCGTCAGATGCGACGAGCCAATATCCACCGCCGTCAGACGTTGCAGCCATGCCCACTATCGGAGCATTGAGATGCTTGCTGCCCATCGACCCATGGAACACTGCGTCGCCGTAGGCAAAGACGCCACCATCAGAGGCGACCGTCCAGTAACCCTTTCCATCTGGGGTTGCAGCGATGCCGACCATGGGCTTATTCAGCGATTGCCCGCCCATTGAGCCATAGAAGGCCGCATCGCCGTAGGCAAAGATCCCCCCGTCGGAGGCGACCGTCCAGTAACCGCCGCCGTCAGGAGTCGCAGCCATGCCGACAATCGGTTTGTTGAGCGATACCACCGAGCCAGCATTCGAACCAACATTTGCTGCCTGACCATATGTGACTACGTCACCACGCGAGGTTGCCATCCACAGGCCCTTGCTGGGTGGCGCCCCCTGCAGCAAACTCACCTCGGCAACTGTAGTGTTCCAGCCGTAAAGCACCGTCTTGATGCCGTCTGCGGCCGTGCAGGTGCCCAGAGGAGGCTTGCTGGAGACAACGTTCTCCGAAACCACCCAGACGAACTGGCCGTTGTCGGGATCGGGGAAACCAGCCTGGTAGTCTCCCCAGCGATCCCCATAGGCTATCGGGCAACCCGCACTCCCAGTCCAATTGGTCCCATCATTCTCCAGGCCCGGTTGCAAGGTCACCATCGACAACCCGCACCAATTGTAGTACTTGTTCATATCCCAACAAGGAGCAGGCAATGCACCGTATGTGTCACCCGGCACCGTCGCTACCACAGACGACGGATAACTACTGACCAGCGGGTGCAGATTGGTCGTATTGATCGCGCCCGCGCCCGCCTCGGTCATCGAGACGAACAAATTCCACGGACAATAGTAGGTGTTGTTTGCAAATATATGCACCTGGCACGTTCGATCCAAGACTACGCCAGGGTATATGAAGCTCACCCCAGGGCTCCCTATGAGGAACTGCTGAGGCATCGTGGCACTGATTCCCTCCCCGAGGACGCTGGAAGTCCCAGGAACGAAGGAGCCGATGCTTATCCTGAACAAGTACGCGCACGCTACCACTGGCGCGCCAGGACCACCCGGCGCGCATCCAGTGTTGCCGCTCACCCAGATATCGCCACTCGCGCCCGGATACGGACTTGCCTGATACGCAGCAGTTTCGACACGTTGGTACATAGTCCCGATGGTAAAAGAAGAGCCTGCACCGTACGCGCTACGCGGCGGGGCAGTTGTAGCGCAGGACTGTCCCGTGCTCGAGCTTGAGCATGCAACAAGGGGAATCCCAAAAGCCCCGGGCGCGTGAGGTATGACTTTGTCAGGTGTGACATTCGTAGTGACGGTGACCGAGTTGGTATCCGGCGTGCCGGTGATAGCCATGAGCCCGAAGAATGGTTGCGCGCCATTTGCGCCCGAATCATTATAAACGATATACGGCGAGTCCGGTACCGGAAGTGCATGGTCGCAGTTGTTCTTGTTTCCGCAGAGCACCTGAACCGATTTGCATGTGGTGCTGTACTCCGCGCTTAGTGCGCACATGCCCTGCGCTGGATCATTTTCCGCCGCGACCAAGTCGGCTGTGCCAAGCACCCACATCTGATCGTTGAAGGTGATGATCGCAGGCGGCGAGCCCGTAGAGGGAATACAGCCGTAAGCGCCCTGGATGACAGCAAATGTGATTATGACATCACTCGAGGTCACGGACATGCCAGGCTGGTCGAACACGCACTTATAGAACGTGGACTGCGTCAACCCGGTTGTGTTCTGATCGATCAAGAACGTCGACCACTCGCCGCCAAGATGTTGGGCAACCCCCAATACAACGCCATAGTACTGAAACGGAACGTAGCCATTGGTGCACATCCCATAGAGTTCGCCGCTCAGGAACCACATCTTGTTTGTTGAGTCATAGTACAGGCGCGGATCTGAAAAGGCGTTGCAACGACCTCCGAGGCTACCCCATAGACCGTAGGTTTCGGCCTTGAAGAGTTTAGAAAAAAGGTGGTTCAGGTCGATAGGGCTCGTCACGCCACTTCCGCTACACCCCCCGGAGTTGTTCGGATTCGGCATCGTCTGAAGAAGGTCATTCGTCACCTCCGCGATCGTGCAGCCATCGGTGGCAACTACTGGATCCGGAGGTGTGCGAGGGGTTTCTGGTAAACTCGCTTCGGAAGAAAAGCTCGTCCACGGGCCCTGATATCCTATCGCTGGCGCAGGTCCGCTCTGTGGCCTCCAACCTACGATCGGCACCCCCTGCATTGGGGTAGGCGCCTTAGTGAACCGCGGCGCTGGCTTAGCAGTGATAACCAAGGACCGCGTAGCCGCCGTTGCTGGAGAGGTCGGCGCCACGGGCAAGGACCCAGCGTTTACGTATATCGGCGCGGGGAACGCATGGTACGCGGGTTTGCTTACCACCACCGGCGGTATCACCGGACAGGATGTCCCGTCGATGCTGAGTCCGAGCCCTGTCACGATGATGCCTGCGCCAATCGCTCCGCACACGAGCGAGTCGCCAGCGCCGGTGAGCCACACTCCCCCAGATGGGTCCCACAGGTACCCCTTCGTCGACACTCCGGCTCCTGTCAGCGTGAGCGCTAGAGGGGAGCTTGATGTGGTAGCAAGCATGAGATTGTCCATGTACGAGCTGAAACTCTCGAAGGCGCCCACGACGCTGATGGTGCCTGTAGCAACGAGGGTGATCTTCATGGACTGAGCGACACCCAAGAACACGACGTTGCACGGCACCCAGTACAAGCCCGGAGAAAGAGAACCCCAGACGAACCATGTGCCATGAGAGGAAGAGCATGTAGCTGTTTCGTTGAAATATGAGCTGCCTGCGGATAGAGCCTGCTCGCCACCGGGGGCATAGAGGCCAAGGTTGTAGTTCATGGTCGGCCCGTAGGGAGCAACCTTGCTCGGTGGCTCGGAAAAAGACGGCTTCGCACCGACGATGCTGAGGCTCGTCGCATACTCGACTGGCCCATTGAGGCTAATCCCAGCGCCTGCAAAGGTCATCGATGAGTTGGAGTGCACCATGCCGCTAGCGCTTGAAAGGGCACCGGACCAGTACAGAGACGAAGAGTCGGACCAGAGTGCTATCGGAGCAGGCTGTGAGGTTGACCTGGAAGTGAACCTCGAGCCTGTAGCGCCTTGCTTGCGCTGAAGCCTGAGAACACCCACAACAGGTGTGCTACGCGGAACTACGGCTGCAAAGCCAACCAGAAGCAAGACACTGAGAATCCCCGCGACAAGCCGCATCCCGAAGCGAATGAACGCGAGTCGACGATGCGGTGCTCCCCACCGTCGGCCGGACAACCGACCAAGCCCCCCCTGTCCACAGCTTCCCTCGAACGTTCATGACGTCCTCCCCGCAACCCTCAGGCCCTTGGCGGCGCTCACTTGCCGCCCGAGGCGACCGCAGTGCTGCTCACGATAGCACAAGCTGGCGGCTGTCTCCCGGCAACAGGGCACAGAGGGGGAACGTCTCGACAAAGCTGTCGATACAGGACGCAAGGATTCTGTGACTCCTGACATGTTCGGGGGTTAGTCGAGGAAAACCCTTGTAGAACAAGGGGAAATCCACCACCTGTGGCCTTGAGTGTGAGAGAACTAAGCCGTGAATGCCACCGAGGTTCTCGCAGGTGCTGGGATGGTGGATGTGCGATCCGGACAGCCGCTACCGCTACGCCTTGAGGACCCCGTGGCGATGACCCAGCCAGTTACAATGTCCCAGGCCAGCCGCCCTGCAGCTGGCCTGACTGCTGCCTCCTTCCTTCGAGCTGACGTTCGCTTTCACCGACCCACGGATGTGTCACAAGAGCCTATGACAGCAAGTTGCAAGAGTCCGCTTGTAATGTGACGCACTCCGGGTGCGACGGCATCCGGGCCTCGTAACCTTCAGCCCGGTGTTGGTCGAAGCAATGGTGGCTGAATGCAGGACCGGTGACTTCTCGCGGCCCCGAAGGGCCGAGCTTCTCTGACCTCCAAGACGCGATCTTTGCGGACTTCAACCTGTGAGGGCTTGAGGCGCGACCCCACACGGGGCCTTGGCTACAGCGGACTTTGCTGTGTCGGTGCGCATGTGCGGCCGCTAACGCACCCCGTCGGTAATAGCCACAGCTCAAATTACTCAGGACCTGTCAGAGTGGACTTTCGCACTCTTGCAGGCAATGTGGCTAATCGGGATGCACACGATGTGATTTCCCTCAGCGTTGCACGGCATCGCGATTATCCACATAGCGGAGGGGAGCTGGGAAAGGAGCAGCCCGGCTGTGGAGGCCGGCGGCTTTCGGCGTCACCGTAGGCCCATCGCCTCCCGACCCAGCCGGATCACTGCCACCTCGCCGGCCCCCTACCTGACTACGGAGCGGACGTTCGTGGGTGCTTACTCGCCGATCTCACCTCAGAGCCGAGCTCGGTTCTTGAGAGTCATGTACCCTGCGACGCAGGCTACGCCCAGCCGATCTGGCTCTGCCTCTGCGACCATGGCCCCCATTCGTCTTAGCCGGGAGATGACCCGCGCTCTGTCTTCCAATAGCCCGACAGCGACCGATGCCGCATAGGCATCGAGGGGACGCTTGGGAGCCCTTGAGACCGCGCGGGCAAGGTCGGGGTCCCTCACACTCGCGACGAGAACAGCGTGCTTGCGGACCAGTGTGGGCACCGATTCGAGCAGGGAACGCGAAGCAGCATCATCCATGATGTCGGTGAAGACGACAATGAGCGAGCGCTTGCGGCCTGCAACTGTGCGGAATGCGAGCGCGAAGTCGCTCTCCTCCATGCGTACCTCGAGGTCGAAGAGCGTACGCACCACGCGAGCTGAACCGTGATGGCAGGGATTGACCATTCGTAGGATCTCTCCCGCAAAGGCGAGAGCGCCGATCCGATCACCCTCCTCCTCGGCGGCGACTGCGACGGCAGCGAGAGCGTCGAGTGACAGGTCAAGCCGGGTAGCGAGGCCGACCGGCGCCGACATGAGCCTTCCGGTGTCGATCGCGCAGATAAGGTTCCTATCCTGCTCTATTCTGTAGCGGTTGCTCATCGGCTGTTGCAGCCGACTGGTGGCTTGCCAGTTGATCTGGCGCACGTCATCATCTGGTGAGTAGTCGCGAATGGACTCGAAGTCCGTGCCGAGCCCCATCGGGCCCCGGACGCGCCCCTCTTCACGGGCGGTCTTGCCCTGGCGTCGTGCTGCTGCCTGACGCCACGCACCAGGAAGGTCGGGGAAGACGGTTATCGTTGTGGTTCCGCACGCGCTGTGGTCCCAGCGTCCGAGCCCGAGGGGTCCGGTCAAGCGGAGCGCTACCGCCGGGAGATCGTGAACTCCGCGGTGTTCGCCTACAAGGTAGGCCTGCAGATCCCCAGTCGCCTCTTGAGGCTCGACTCGTAACTCGGGAGTGCGGGGTTGGCGAATCTGGACGTGGGAAGCTGAAGGTGCTGTGGCTGTGATGGTTAGTCGCGTGCGGGCGCCGCGTGCGACGGTGTTTGACAACGTACGCTGCACCTGTGGCTTACGCCTGGCGAAGATCGCATCGACTACCGTTGCTGTGAGGAGTGCAACGAGTGCTGCACCTGGGAGCCATGGTGGTATCGGTGGCAAAACGGCCAGGACCGCGAGGCCCATTGCGATAGCTACTGCTTTGCGGCTCGGCGTCATGGTTCAGAGGGAAGCGCTGCTAGCCGCGGTCGTGTTCAGGCGGGCGCCTGTGGTGGAGCGCATAGCGAAAGTGCTCAGCGGGGGATGGGAACATCGGCCAGAGCGGTGCGCACGGCATCGTCAGGCGTGTAGTTGTCGAGCTGTGCCTCTGGGCGAAGTATTAGCCTATGGCGTAGTACTGGCAGGGCAACTGCAACTACGTCCTCTGGGATGACATAGCTGCGCGCGGACATGCGCGCGAATGCCCTTGAAACCGCGAGCAGGTGCACCGCTGCCCGCGGGCTTGCGCCGAGCGAGACGCTCGGGAGCGTCCGGGTCTTTCGCACCAACGCTGTGACGTAGGAGAGGATCTGGTCGCTCGCGGTGGTTGCGTCGACCTCCTGGCGCACTGAGAGCAACTCTTCTGGAGTGGCAACCGGACGTACATCGTCGAGGGTGGCCGGCAAGACACCTTTGTGGGCAAGCCTGAGCATGGACTCTTCCTGGGATGACGACGGGTAGCCGACGTCCAGCTTGAGAAGGAACCGGTCGAGCTGCGCCTCCGGCAAGGGGTAGGTGCCTTCGTACTCGATTGGGTTCTCGGTTGCGATTACGAGGAACGGATCTGGAAGGTTGTGGCTTTCGCCCTCGATGCTTACCTGGCCTTCTTGCATTGCCTCCAGAAGAGCAGCCTGCGTCTTTGGGGGCGTGCGGTTGATCTCATCTGCAAGCAACAGGTTCGTGAATACAGGTCCTGGACGGAAGGCAAGGTCACCGCCGCGCAATGTCAAGGTTCCCGTGATGTCCGAAGGGAGCATGTCGGGCGTGAACTGCACCCGTCGGAATGAGATTCCAGAGGCGCGTGCGAGCGCAGATGCGAGGAGCGTCTTTGCAACGCCAGGAGCGCCCTCAAGGAGGACGTGACCACCCACAGACGCTGCAGCGAGCATGGCGTCGAGGACCTGTTCTTGGCCGATCACCACCTTTGCGACCTCTGTGCGAACCCGTTGACGTAACGACTGGAGGTGATTGGGTTGACTTGCGTTCTCGATGCTGGCTTGCGGCGCCTGAGCTTCTTGAGGGGCCTGCGGGTGTCCCGACGGGTTGGTCATGCTCACTGGTTTTCTCCTTCTAGCCATGCGAGTGCCCGCCCGAGCGCGAGCACATCGCTGTCGTGTGAAACTGGCGCCTCCACTGCAGTCAACACCTCTTCAGGTATGCCATTTATTCGCGCTGCTTTAGCGATCTCCTCAGCGCTCGAGTTGGGTCCAAGGCGTAGTCGAGTCATGATCCGGTCTCGCGCCGCGGTTCGCAGCGGCTCCACCGCCTCTTGCGGATTGTGAGTTCGCGAGATCTCAATCGCGACGGCGTCCACGTAACGCTGTCTGACTGGGGTCATGGTGCGCGTCAAGCGCTCTGGAGCGCCAAGCCTTAGCGCGCGTGACCACATCCAGATAAGCGTAGCGACAAGTGCGAGGACAAGTCCCCATTTCCAGCGTACGGGCAACGAGCTCAAACCGGTCGTGGTGCCGCCGGAACCACCTGAGCCGTAGCCGTGGAGGTACTCGTCGAAGAAGATGTTTGAGCGCGATGTTCCGGCAAGGTAAAGGCCAAAGGCCGCATTGTCATTCTGGGCGAGGAACTGGTTTTCGAGGCATGATGTGTCTGCGATCATGATGAGCCTGCCACGTCCCAGCTGCCCAGCAACTGCGAGGTAGCCGGCTCCTGATGTGAGGAGGGGAGTTGTAGAGTGTGCATAGACCCATGATCCGTTGCCTGCCGTGGTGACGTCGTGAATGCCAGCAGCTCTGATCGAGGGTGACACTGGGTGGTAAAGCTGGCTTCCGTTTGGAGACCATGTTGGTGACCTGGCCGCTCCGAGTAGCGCCTGTATCGCGGGTATGGTCCTGGCTCCCGTCAGCACGATAGTGTCGCCGACGTGAAGCAGCCGTCGCAGCGTAGGCACTTCTGATCTGACCGTGCTGCTCGGATCCGCCAAGATGATCACCGAGCGAGGAGGTAAGTCTGTGCGGGAAAGAGGTGTGCGAATTCGCTGAACTCGATGCCCGTAGTTGCGGAGGAGACTTGCATAGGCTGCAAGGCCGCTCGGTGTGGTTGCGTATGAAGAGGATGTGGGGCCACTGGGTGTGGATCCGCCGAGAACAGCGCCGGCCAGCTGGGCGACGACGTAGAGGACCAGCACTGCTGCCAGCGTTCCAATGGCGATCCGTGAGCGTAGGCTGCGCTCGCTCCAGCGCCTTCGAGAAAGCCAGGGCGAGTTCGTCTTAGCTCCGGCCACGAGAAGCGACGTCGCTCATGACCCCGGGCCAGTGGGCGCGAGCTGTGGTCACATCGTCTTGCGATGCCTTCCTGCCTGCATAGATGATCTCCTCCAAGTCGTGGGCCACTTGGTCAAAGTGATCTGACTTGATGGCCGAGGAGAGCTCGCTGTCTGTCGTCGTGCGCGGATGTGCGACGTAACCTCGCAGTGCCAGGCGAGCAAGCCCGGCTTGAAAGCGAAGTCGCACTGCCGCCTCATGTTGGCCGGACCGTTCAGCTTCGTCTGCCCGGGCCTCCAACACATCTGGGCTCTCTGGCTCGGTTTGAGGGCCGGCGTGGCTTGCGGCAAGCTTGCCAGTGCGCGCTCGGTGCCGGCCTGCAAGGACAGCGATGATTGCAGTGAGGATTGCTATGACTGCAACTGCAAGCGCGACCTTGTCGAACGTGCTGAGGCGCGCGAACGCTCGGGAGAAGAAGTGCTCGACTGGCCCGAGGATCGTGTGAAGCCAGCCGCCAAGTTTACGTAGAGCCCCGTGAAGTGGCCGCGGCAACGGATGGGGGTGAAAGCGCGATCCTGCGAGTATGTGCTTGGCTTCGTTACGCGCTGCTTGTGGTGAGGGATAGGGGGAATTAGCCATCGGTCTGGTCGTTGCCAAGATCTGGCGGTGGAACCGCATCATCAGTTTCGCCAGCTGTTGGCCACCCGGGAGGAGCTGGCGGCATAGCTCCAGGTGTCTGCCACCGTGAAGGTGGGGCATCGTATCCACCAGCAAAGCCTCCAGGCCCGCTAGTTTCGCCAGCTGTTGGCCACCCGGGAGGAGTCGGCGGCATAGCTCCAGGTGTCTGCCACCGTGAAGGTGGGGCATCGTATCCACCAGCAAAGCCTCCAGGCCCGCTAGTTTCGCCAGCTGTTGGCCACCCATATCCCCCTGGTGCCGGCCATTGCCAGTCGGCTGGTCCGGGTGGCAGCCATGTGGGGGTGTGTACGTCAAGGGGGCGTCCTGGCCCGCCGGTCGTGATCCCCAACTGGTTCGCAAGTAGCGCAAGGTCGAAGCCTTCCTTGCGAACTCGCAGATCAAAGTACATCACCGTGATCACTGAAGCCTGGAATGGGGTAACTAGAGTTACTGCAACAACGGACGCGATCAAGCTACCTGCCATGCTAACAGCTACGCTTTCGTTGCCCAAGAGCATCAGAGGTACATTGATCGCGAACGAGACGATGTAGTAGGCGACAACCATGATCACGGCAGTGACAGCGAGGGTGGCGAAGGTGGGCCACCACCTTCCTCGTACGAGCTGAAAGGATCTCTTGAGTGCTCCTGCCCCCTTGGTGCCTTCGAGGAGCATTACCGGTATGGACACTGACCACGTGACCCATACCCAGACTCCTGCGGCTCCTAGAGCGAATATGCTTAGAACAGCGAGGACCAGCGTTACGATGCTTGCCAGGAACGCAATCCAAGCAATCGAGTGGAGTTTTCCTAGGGTAACGCGGATGGCGTCGGACGCTGTTGGGTGCTGTCCAAGGTAACCATCACCGACCGTCTTGAAACAGGCAGCGAGTGCGAGCTGCAATGAGAGCCATTGAACAGCGTAGATCACGAGCACGGCTGCGAGCAGCGTCCAGACCGCCGCGGTGTGGATGCCGGTGGGAGAGTTTTGGTACTGGGGGGCGATGGTACTTGACGATGGGTTCTGGACCCGCGGAAGCCCGGAAATGATCACGAGAACCAAAATGGCGTAGATGGGAACTATGAGCGCTGCTACCGATTTCGTCATTACCTTGAAAAAGGTCCGGTAGACCTTGATGGAGGCGTCCAAGACTTCGCCAACGGACATTGGCCGCAGGTGTGAAGCTCCGTTCATCGTGATACCCGCATCAGCCCATGTGCCGCAGTGATCCTATCCAGCATGCGAATAGGCTAATGCAACGATCGCGATACATGGGACTAATGGCCCTTGGAATCCGGATTGGTCTGAGGCACGATGGGAACTGAAAAAACGATTGGTCGAAACCTCGCGGGGGATGGAACCATGTTCATTCACGATTTTGTCCATGTACGGCTGTCTTGCGATGCAGCCAAGGCACGTATCGCAGCGGATCGCGGTCATTGGATCGACCAGCTCGCGACCGCCGCGAGCGATGATGGTGGAGCGTTGCGCTTGAAGGTTGGCCCAGCACTGGGGCCCTCCGAGCCCATGATCGGCAAGGAGGTGCATTGCAAACTGGGCGATCCGCGTGATCATGGTGATGGCTTCGTCGTGCCACTTGAGTGGGAGGCTACAGGGATACCGGGCCTCTTCCCGCGTTTAGAGGGAGATCTGGAGATAGCGCCACTTGGTAGCGAGGGTTCGCAGATCAGCCTTGTCGGCAGGTACGATCCACCGCTCGGGAGGGCTGGCCGCCTTCTGAACAGCGCACTCGGCCATAGGGTAGCTGAAGCTACGATCCGCTCTTTCCTCCTCAGGCTCGCCTCTGCTCTCGACGCGAGTGAACCAGGCTCGCCGACCGCTGTTCACCAGCAGTTGCTTGCTCGTCACGCGGTGACCTGAAACGTTGGTGACCGGGTCCGTGTTCTTCGCCTAATCCCTTGCGGAATCTAGTTGCGACGGCGCCTGTCGCGCCGCCGCTTTTCGCGTCATGGCACTCCTGGGCTTTCCGGACGCCTAAGGTACAGTATTGGGCCGCCTGACATGAAGCGTCAACCACCTGACCCCTAAAGCCCTGGACTTGAGGGAATCTCCCCCAAGCCCAGGTTGACCGGACCAAGACATCAAGAGGAGGTGAGCAAGATGTCTACGTTGTACGAAAGCGAGAAGACCCACCAGCAGATGCTTCCTCAGTCTGCTGACGCAGAAGCCGCATCAGCAGACAACCTCAAGGGTAAGGACGAGACGAGGTGTGGACGCCTGGGTAACCGGGCAACTGTTGTACAACATGGTCGAGCAGAGACTGTAGGGGATCACCTTTCCCTGCAGCGTTACTCCGCGAATCTGGCTTC
>JAJZXF010000077.1 GCA_021802485.1 Actinomycetes bacterium
CCTCACATCGCGCACATCACGCTACCGCGACCAACGGAACTCGCTCCAAAGAGCTGGTGGATGAGTTTGCTAGCTTCGGCTTGCACGACGTTTCCGCCGAGGCCTGGTTCTTGGCACTACTTGGGGTTATGGCCTTTCGGCACTGCACCATACGGTGTGCGTTGCGCTGAACAGGTGACCAGCGCTTCTCGTCCCGGAGATACGTAACTCGGATGACTACATCCGCTCCTATGGGAACGTAGTCCCCGTGTATCGCCTCTTGGAGGATGTTGATCGCTCCAACAGCGTCTCGGTGACAGGTGAAGTTGCACACCTTGCACCGGTAGTCCCGACCAGACGGCCAGTTGCGTGCTCCACACGCAGGACATGTCTTTGTGGACCCGGACTCGTTCAGGCAGTCGATGTCTAGTCCGGTCTTCTCTGCAAGGTAGCGCTCCTGCACACCTCTCGACCACTGTGAGAGCTGCTGGCGACCGTGGCGACCCATGCGGCGCTTCTGCTTGGTCTTCTGTTCGATGCCTCGGACGTCTCCTGCGACGAGGCGTCCGGTCTTGTGAGCGATGACGTGATTCGCTGCTTTCCTTGTAACCTGGTGGTCAAAGTCTCTGAGTTGCAAGCGGGTCTTGCCCTTTGTGCGTTTGGTTGCTGCAACGAGCCTGTGCTTGCGAGAGCCGTTCTTGGTCTTCGACATCTTGCTCTGCAGCCTACCTGTAGCCTTGTTCCGCTGTCTTTTGATCGCACGTGCCTCGCGGCCGTTGATGATGGTGACGTCAATGGTCTGCTCATCAACCCAAGTCGCAAGTGCCATTGGATTGATGATACCTTCGTCTATAGCTGTGACAGCTTCACCGGTTGAGAAAATACAACGCGATATGTAGGGGATGTGCAGTGAGAACTGCCGGTTGTCCTGGTCCCAGCAGAGCTGGATCTCGCCCCAGAGTTCAGGGGAAACCGGCTCGCCGCTTACAGAGTCGGTGATCGCTGGCAATCCCAACACGATGCCAGGTCTGCCTCGTCCGAGAGACAGGTTGAGCTTGTTGTCAGAGCGCACTCTCCAGCCAAAGTGCTTTAAGAACGATAGCGGTCTGTAGTTCTTCTTCCGCCAGAGAGAACGCACTTTCATGCCGTTCTTGCGATTGGTGCGAGAGGTCTTGATCGCTTCGTAGAGGTCGTATCCAATCGCCTCGGTACTGTGAGCATGAAGCGGGCGCTGCTCTCGTGGGATCGAGGTGAGGAACGCGCGAATGTCGTACTTTCCTGGGTTGTGCTTCGCTTTCCACTCCCCATGTACCCAGTCGACCGCTTGGTCCCATAGACCAGCTGCAATGTGGTGAGCGTCGTGGGCTCGCCGGTAGTCAGCACCCGAGAGCGTGACGGGGACGATCGCTGTGCGTACGACCTCACGGCTTGCTGGCGGACCACTCGGTATTGCAAGGATATGATCGATACTACTCCAGGGGTGTAACAGTTCCTCGGCTAGGTGCGTACTTGTCTTATCAGCGGCCTTGCCCCCTCCCTTACGTAAAGGGGGTTGCGCCCGCGATTCAGCTCATCGTCAGCCCTGGTGGCAACCTCGCGGTCGCTCACTCGACGAATGGTGCCTCGTAGTGGCAAGCTGGTCGTCATGTTCGCCATGTTCTCGGCCCGGTCCCGGGTGGTCTCTCCGGCAATCGCCTTAGCTTTCACTTCCCTTGGGGTGTCCTGATGGCCACCTCACGGAAGGCCAGCCGCGCTAGTCACGTGGAGTCCGCGCCCGTCCTCGTGCCCGAGGGTTTCAAGTTTGGCGTTGCTACGGCTGGGTTCCAGGTAGAGGGAGGATTCAACGGTCCTGGTGAGCCTGGCAACAACTGGCAGGGCTGGGAGTCCCTCGGGCGCGTGGAGCCTTCAGGGATTGCACTGGATTTCTGGCACCACTACGAGGATCACCTCGACCGAGTGGCTGCGATGGGTTGCAATGCCTTTCGCATGTCCGTCGAGTGGGCGCGTGTAGAACCCCGTGAAGGCGAGATCGACTCGACCGCGCTGGACACTTACGCAGCCGTCCTAGACGCATGCCGTGAACGCGGCCTTGAACCTTTGGTTACGCTGCACCATTTTACTCACCCGTCCTGGTTGGGCGAGGAGTTCTGGCTCCTGCCGGACTCCCCTGAACGCTTCGCGCGCTGGGTGGAGACGGCGGTCAGCAGGCTCGCGGCGAATTGCACCAATTGGGTGACAATTAACGAGATGAACGTGCTTGCCTTTCTCAGCTACCTTGCCGGGTTGTTCCCGCCGGGGCGGCGCCTTGATGCAAGTGCCGCAGTCACTGCCCTGGATCATCTGCTCACTGCCCACGTGCTCGCGTACGCGGTGATCCACAAGCTTCAGGAGAACGCGGTTGTCGGGACGAACAACTGCTCTATGAGCATTTACGAAATGGACCATGTGCTTACCGATGTGCTGTCAGCGCGTAGTGAAGGCGTCGGGCAGGAAGATCTTGCAGAGTGGCTGGACGAGCGCCGTGCTGCTCACTACCGTGCTCTCGGCGAGGTCGGGGCTTTCGAGGCACTCGTCAGGCGCCTCGCTTCATCATCTAGCACTGTCCTCGGCGGCCTTGGGGGGATGGTGGCCTCACCCGCAAGTGTGATTGGCCGGTCGGTCGCTGCTGTGTACTCAAGTAGTCATGAGCGAGCCTTGGACGTTGCCCAGTTCGACTACTACGATCCACAGGTCTCGAGGCACGTGCGCCTTCCAGGCCACAAGACTGCTGGCGGGCGAGGATGGTCCCCTGGTCGCAGGCTGTGGGATGACGTCTGCATCCCTGACGGGTTGATCTCCTTTGCCAGGCTCGCCCAGGTGCGTGAGGCTCAGCTTTGGGTGGTGGAGAACGGAATGTGTAATAGAGTCCGGCGTGGCCGGAGCTACTCGCGAAGCGATGGCTGGGACAGGCCTCGTTATCTTCGCGAGAACCTTGCAGCAGTTGTGGATGCGATCGGCGCTGGCGTGCCGGTGTCCGCGTACTATCACTGGACATTGGCAGATAACTACGAATGGGGCAGCTTCGAACCGCGGTTTGGCCTTTACGGCATAGATCGCGAAAGGGGCTTGCGCTGGAGCGACCTGGACTCGATGGGTTGTGACTCTGCGGGCACCTACCGGCAGCTCATTGAAGGGCTGCGATCGGGAGACCGGTCAGTTCTTCAGCACAGCTGAGCGTCGTTGGCTACGACGGTCCTCAGTACTCAGAGCGTGCCTGTTGTGTTCAGGACCCTGTTGTTGTCAGGACATCGAGAGAACACGGTCCGCGACAGCAAGAGCGAGGGCCATTATTGAAACCTGAGGGTTGACCTCGGGGCAGCTGGGCAGGATCGACGCGTCCGCAATCCACAGCCCTGTTGCTCCCCTTAGAGCGCCGTCAGCGTCCACGGGATGGCGTTCAGGATCAGACCCCGCGGCCATGGTGCCTGTTGGATGGAAGGCTGCCAGATGAAGGTCACGCGGATTCGCCTGCAAGAGCACCTCGTCCAGCTCGCGCTCGTTCCTTACGGTCCTCGCGTGCCTGATACCCGTGATTACCTCCTGAGCCCCTGCTGCAAGGAGCACCTGGGACGTGGAACGTACGGCTTTCAGCAAACGCAGCGTGTCGCGGTGATCGAGGTTGTACAAAAGGAGCGGTCTCTTTGATCCGATCACCCTGCCGGACGGCGCATCTGCAACCATGGCGCCGAGAAACGCGAGGTGGTCTGCCCGGTCCAGCTGAGCCAGAAGCGATCGGCCGTAGCCGGGAAGCATCATGGAGCCCATTCCAGGTGGTGCAGCAGTGGCTTCGATAAGGATCTGGTCGCTTTCATGAAGCTCTTCGATCGCGGCACTCTGTAGTACTCCGTCTGAAGCGTCGACTGCCTCGTCGAAGTACCCTGCGACGCTGAGCGCTGGATGGACCGCGAGATTTCTCCCCATCATCGGATGTCGCTGAACAGCACTGCGCCGCAGCAGAGGTGGGGTCTCTGTGGCGCCTGCCGCGACAACGACGCGTTGGGAGAATATCTCGAAGTACGAGCCGTCTTTCCTCCTGGCGAGTATCCCTGCTGCAACCCTTTGGTGCGTTCGTGTTCCGAGTGCTCGAAGCGTTGCTCGTAGCTTTCCTGCGGTGTGCATGGTGGCATCGGTGTCAAACAGGACCCGCTCGACCCGTGCGTCGCTCACCACAACCGCACCGGCCGCGCATGCGGAGGGGAGAGCATTCAGATGTACGCCGAGCTTTGCGTTGCGAGGGCAGCCGATCGAGCACTGGCAGGTCCCCCCACACCCCGGTGCGTTACGCATCATTGGATGAGCGTCCCATCCGAGGTTCTCAGCTCCCAGGAGAGAGAGCTCGCCGTTGCGGCCCATGACGTTTCTAGGCACCGCTGCAATCTGGAGAGTGGACTCGACCTCTTCGAGGTAGGCGCCGATGTGATCGGGATCAGCGAGGATGAGGCCCTCGTGGTCAAGCCAACGTTTCAAGACCCTCTGCGGCGGGCGGTAGCACGTTCCTGAGTTCACGAGCGTGGTCCCTCCTACCCCAATGCCGATCGGAAGCAGAACTGCTGGATTGCCGAGCATGACTGTCGCGCCGCCGTCGCGGTAAAGGTTGGCGAAGCGCTCGAGAGGAGTGTCGGTTCGGAACTCGCTCACGAGGTGTTGGCGACCCTCTTCGACAAGCACGGTGGACATGCCGGCGCGTGCCAGCGTTCTCGCTACCATCGCTCCACCGGCACCGGTGCCAACGACGATCGCGTCGCAGTGGTGAACCGAAGGCCATTCTGCGGATGGGATCACGCGCAGCTCTTCAGGGTCTGGTCTGGCCGGCTCAGCAGCAGTGGCCTTGCTCAGGGCTGTGTCGGCCGCTCTATCTGCGCCAGCGACGAGCAGGATTAGCGCCTTCATGGCTTCAATTGGCGCTGCGGCGCTGGCATGGGACCCTAGGCGCTCGAGGAACTGCTCACGCGCTGCGATGTCCAAGCGTGCCAGGCGCTTCCCGGTGCTCGCGAGAGCAGCAGCATCAATGGCAGCGGCGCCAGCGTGAAAGGACTTCCGCGCGAGGCCGGATTGGTGAGCTAGGAGCCACTCGACCCTTCTGGCGAGTTCCAGCGCGGAGGAAGCGTTCTCGTCGAGCGCCAGAATGGAAGCGCACAGAGCTACTACGCTCGCCGGCGGCTCACGCGATTTCGCGATACTACCTGGGTCGTCTGGGCAAGCCACAAGCGTCCGCTCTCGGCGGGGGTTCCTGTTGCCGTGAGATCACGTTCAGATCATAGAACGACGTGCCTTTCAGGCGACAGGCGGAAATGTGCAGTCGCGATAACGCTGGCATCGTGCCGAGGATGAAGTCGAGTCGCCCACCTTGCGTGCAAGAGACCGCCGAAGGCTCGCTGGAGTAGTAATTCGAGCGAATGGATCGGGCGTAGTTTACCAAATTGCCACGCGGCCTGACTTGTCCTGTTCACATACGAGCTTGTGTCGCTGTGTTGAGCTAAGGTGTTCCCGCCTGCTAGGAGGTTGCATGTGGGACCGTGGGTTCTGCCAGCTTCAAGCTATGCGGGCTGGCTATAGTTGCCCTGGAGCGACGCATGGGTTGTTCTTCGGACGCTTGTCGTTGGTATTGCCATGGGCAGGGACTTACGGGAAAGAATCACAAACTTCCAGTAGTACGGATCAGAGCAGTCAGGATCAAAGGATCAGATGGTGACACGAAGGGCGTGGCGAAGAGGCGAGCAGGGAGGCTTCTTCCAGGAGGGTTTGCTAGCGGTAGCGCAACTCGCAGTAAGGCATTGGACGTGAGCAGTTGCCGACATCAGGTGATGAGCGAAGTAGGGCTTAGGGAAGGGTTGGGAAAGTGAGCAACGGATGGAGAGGTCCCGATGGACAGGCCACCTCTGACGTTCCGGGTCGTTTCGTTCGTGGGGCCGGAAAGCTCGCACGTCGGTACGCGGCCTTTTTGGTCGGAGTCCTAATCCTAGTTATCGTCCTCCTGTTTATCCCAGCGGTATCGACGCGGGCCCCGACGCAGGGCTCAGCTTATTCCCCGTCGAGCCTTCCCCCGGGGATAACGGCTCCCGCACAGCCGGGATCCCCTGGTACAGCGGTGAGTGGGGTTCGATGTGCACCAGGTGTTCGCCAGGTCCCCTGGTCTCACTACGCGCCGATCTGTGAGCCTGCTTGGACAGGGAATAACGGTGCTTCAACTTCGCCGGGCGTCACGGCGAAGACCATCACCATCACCTACCGGCAGGCAGCGAGTAGCACGCTCCAGCTCCTTTACAGCCTCGTGCCAAAGAGCGTGATCGGCACGAACGCTGAGGTGCTCAGGGCCATGCAGGCCTACGTCAAGCTGTTCAACAAGGAATTCGAGCTCTACGGACGAAAAGTGGTACTCAAGTCCTTCCCCGCGCAGGGTGACTTTGTGAACGAGCTCAATGGCGGCGGAGCAAGCGCGGCCCAAGCTGACGCGGTCACAGCCCACAGCCTTGGCGCCTTCGCAGATGTCTCAATCATCGACTCGACTCCGATATACGACCAGGCTCTTGCGTCACAACACATAATCTCGTTCTCGCCGTACAGCTCGACGCGAAAACAGCTAGCACAGTTCGCGCCTTACCAGTACTCCTTCGCTCCTGACTGCGAGAGGAGTGCTGCGGGAACAGCGGCAGTCATTGGGAAGGAAATGGCGGGCATGCCCGCGATCTTTGCTGGGGATGCAGCAATGCGTCACAAGAAGCGAGTCTTCGGCGTCCTCTACCCTTCCATCCCGTCCAATACCTACTGCACGCAGCTGATGGACCAGATCCTCCAGAAGAAGTACGGTGTGAAGCTTGCGAAGGTGATCTCCTACTCGCTCAATTTGAGCCAGGCTTCATCGCAGGCAGCGACGATAGTCTCGGAGTTCAAGGCGGCAGGTGTCACCACGGTGATCTGCGCTACATGCGACTTTGTGACACCGATCTTCCTGACGAGCGCGGCCAACATTGCGCACTACCATCCCGAGTGGATAGCCAACTACTTCATGGATGCGTTCAGCAGGCTTCCGAACCAGGCCCAGTGGTCTCATGCGGTGGCATTGGGGATGCAGGAGCCGCCGGCAACTACCCAGGAAGGCTACAAAGCCTTCTTCAAGGCCGATCCGACTGGCAAGATCGTCCCCAGCTTCCCCTTTGTCTACGAGTCGATGCTGCTGCTGTTCGATGGACTGCAGGCAGCGGGGCCTGATCTGACGCCCCAGACGTTCGCTGCGGGCGTCGCATCGCTCCCACCTTCGACACCTGGAGGAATGTTCGGTGCTTGGCGCTTCGGGAAGGGGATATACGATCCGTCTGCGAACTTCCGAGTCGTTTGGTGGAACCCAAATGCGATCAGCGGCCTTGATGGGCGCAAGGGTGCTTGGTTGAATTGCAACGCTGGTAAGAGCTACTCGTTCTACAAGGCAGCTGCGAGCCTGCCTGCACACACCCAGCTGCGCTGCTTCGGGGCGTCATAGGCCTTGCTGACCTTTACACGAACCCAACGGAATGCGAGTGTTGCTGCGCTCGCGTGCGTGGTCGCAGCATGGTTTCTGGGGGGCGCTTTCCTTCCGAACGGCCTTCCACTGGGTATTGGTGTCAAGGGGCTGGTGGTCGGGGGCCTTAGTGCTCTCACTGCTATGGGTCTCGTGCTCATCTACAGAGCGGCACGGATCGTCAACTTCTCCCAGGTTGGCATCGGTGGCCTAGCAGCATCGGTGGCGCTTGTAATGGTGACTGGATGGCACCTTCCCTACTTTGCTGCGATCGCGCTTGGGCTTGTTGCAGCGGTCATCACTGGGGCAGTGATGGAGGTAGTGGTAATAAGGCGGTTTGCCAACGCCCCACGCCTTGTGCTCACTGTGGCGACTATAGGTCTTGTTCAGGTTCTCGGAGCGGCAGAGATCGAGTTGCCGCACTTGTTCACGACGCTTTCCCCAACATCGACCTTTACCGTGCCATTCCATCTCACATTTGGGCTCGGCCCAGCTACCTTGACCGGTAACGACGTGTTGGCAATGGTAATCGTGCCGGTGGTGATGGTGGGGTTGTGGTGGTTCCTTTCGCGTACCGACACAGGGGTCGCGGTGCGAGCGTCGGCTGATGCGCCCGAGCGGGCAGCACTGCTCGGGGTCCCGGTTCGGAGGCTCTCGCTCGTTGTCTGGATGGTCGCTGCGGGCCTGTCTGGGATTGGCGCTATCTTGGCCGTCCAGATCAACGGCTCTACCCTTGGGACAGCTACGAGCCCGGTCGATCTTCTCGTCCCACTTGCTGCAGCGGTCATCGGTGGCATGGAGAGTCTTCCGGTTACCTTTGTAGCAGCGTTGGTTATCGGAGTGATCAACGAGGCGGTTTTCTGGGCCTACGGGCAGTCACCGGTTGTCGATGTGGTGTTCTTCATTCTGATCCTCGCTGCGTTGCTCGTGCAGCCCCTGCTCCGGGGGAGTTTCGGGATTTCGTCAGCGCAAGACACCGAGCGCGTGGTCGTGCAGGAGCCGAAGCCGGTGCCCATGGCTCTTGCACGGCTCCGTGAGGTGAAGGTTGGCCGTTGGGCACTGACGGGTATTGTCGTTGCAGCAGCGTTGCTCATACCGATGGCCCTGTCAGATCCGCGAATAACAGCGCTGTCACGAGTTGCGATCTTCGCGGTTGTTGCGGTGTCTATGGTCGTCCTGATGGGGTGGTCGGGACAGCTGAGCCTGGGGCAGTTTGCGTTTGTTGGCGTGGGCGCGTCGATCACGGGTGCGCTGATGGTTCACGCCCATGTCGATTTGTTTGTCGCAATGCTAATAGCGGCTCTCGCCGGGGCATTGGTAGCAGTCGCGATCGGCTTGCCCGCTCTGCGCATGCCGGGTCTCTTTCTTGCGGTCACTACTATGGCATTCGCGGTTCCGGTATCGACTTTCCTGCTCAGCAGCCAGCGCTTCCCGCTCTTGAACCCGACACTCGTGCCGCGGCCAATTCTGTTTGGACGCTTCGATCTGCGTGACAGCTTGACTTTCTACTACGTGTGCCTCCTGATCTTGGTGGTCGCACTTCTTGTTGCCCGCAATTTTCGCCGGAGCCGCTCAGGCAGGGCGGTGGTTGCTGCGCGTGACAATCCACGCGCAGCGGCTGCATATGCGATCAGTCCGCTAAGGGCAAGGCTTACTGCGTTCGCATTTGCAGGTGCACTTGCTGGTATGGCCGGGGGGCTATACGAGGTCAGCCTAAGGGGGATTGGCTTCGGCGGGCTCTCGCCTGAGACGAGTTTTACTGTTCTAACGATGGTGGTTATAGGCGGGCTTGGCTCTTTGCTTGGAGCGGTGCTGGGCGCGGCCTACGTGGAGTGGGCGCTCTACTCCTTGAACGGCGCATTGCAGCTTATCGCCACTGGAGTTGGCGTTCTTGTCCTCCTCATGTTCCTGCCGGAAGGGCTTGGCGGGCTCATGTACCGGTTACGTGATGTCGCATTGCGCGTGCTTGTACGCGTGAAGCGAATCCCCAGGGAGGACCTGTTGGATCCTGGTGCGGGGGCCGGATTGTCGCCGCGCTCCGACGGAGCCAGCCAGCCGGAGGGCGCGGCCGCACGCTTTGTGCAGTTCGAACATGGTGCTGAAAGCGGTGCAGGGCCGGTTGGCGAACTAGCTGGCGGGCAGACCCCGCAACGGGTGGGTTCCCCGGCGGGTGCCGATCTTGCTGAGCTGATCGTGCCTGCCAGCAACAAGGAATCCACCAGCCAGCGGCCTTTGCTCCTCGCCTGTTCTGAGCTCGACGCCGCGTACGGACATTTCCAAGTTCTCTTTGGTACGGACATCGAGGTAGGTGAGGGCGAGGTCCTGTCGGTGCTCGGCACTAACGGTGCTGGCAAGACGACCCTGCTCCGGGTTGTTGCGGGGTTGCTGAAACCCTCCAGCGGGGACGTCAGGTACGCTGGTGAGGATATCGCTCACTGGAGCACGCAGCACAGGGTAAGGGAGGGGCTGGTGCTTATGCCTGCAGGGAAAGGGATCTTCCCGACGCTGACGGTAGCCGAGAACCTGAGGATAGGGGCTTGGATCGCGCAGCGCAGCGACCCGGCATTCGTGGTGCAAGCGGTTCGCAAGCTCATGGAGCTGTTCCCGCCGCTCGTCGCTCGTCTTGACACACGAGCCGGAATGCTCTCTGGCGGTGAGCAGCAGATGCTGGGCCTTTCTCTTGCCTTGCTGTGTCGGCCCAGGCTTCTCATGGTGGACGAGTTGTCCTTGGGGTTGGCTCCTGCAGTCGTTTCGAGGTTGATGGAGGTTATCCAGTCGCTCGCGAGCAAGGGGGTCACCACTATCGTCGTTGAGCAATCCGTGAACGTCGCAACGGCAGTGTCAGACAGAGCGGTCTTCATCGAGAGGGGCCGTGTCAGCTTCAGTGGTCAGACCCCAGACCTCGCTCAGCAACCGAAACTGCTTCGTTCGGCTTTCCTTCGCATTGCTGATCGGGTGGGAGAAACTCCGAGGCCGGGCGAAGAACACCAGCGTGGCGAGGTGGGAACCGAGGGATCACCACCGGGCAGAGTGGATGCTGGAAACGCTTTGGAGGTAAGAGGGGTCACCAAGCTTTTCGGGGGGGTTGCTGCACTCAAAGGCGTGGACCTTTCAGTGGGTACTGGGGAGATATTAGGGATCATCGGTGCGAATGGAGCAGGGAAGACGACCTTGTTCGACGTCTGCTCCGGTTTTCTCCACCCGAACGAGGGAAGCGTCAAAATACACGGTGTGGATGTGACGGGGATGGGCCCTTATCGCAGGGCTAGATGGGGTCTCGGGCGTGTATTCCAGAACGCTCAGCTATTCGGGTCTCTCACCGTTGCTGAGGTGATAGCTGTTTCCTTGGAACGCCATGTTGAGGTGAAGGATCCGCTTGCGGGGATGCTGGGTCTTTCCGCAGTCACGGAATCAGAGAAGAAGGTCTGGGAGCGCGTAGAGCAGTTGATCGAGATGATGGACCTCGGGCGCTGGCGGTCGTCGTTCGTATCGGAGTTGTCGACCGGAACTCGCCGCGTCGTCGAGCTGACGTGCGCACTCGCCCACGAGCCGGATGTGCTGCTGCTGGACGAGCCGTCAGCGGGAATCGCCCAGCGTGAGAGCGAGGCACTGGCGGAGATGCTCGTGAACCTGCGCTCGCAGACCGGCGCCACGTTCTTGTTGATAGAGCACGACGTGCCGCTGGTGTCTTCTGTCGCAGACCGTATGGTATGCATGCACCTTGGCTCTGTGATAGCCGAAGGCGCGATCGAGGACGTCCTGAACGACCCTGCTGTCATAGCGTCATATCTTGGGACACCCAGCGAGGCGGGCTCGACGCTGTAGCCAGGGCAAGCAACGTTCCCTTGCAATCTGCGTTTCTATTGTGATAGGAATACGGACGCGGGAGTCTCCTTGATAACCAAGTAAGCAAGGAGATGCGAAAAGCGGGAGGTTCGCAGCATGCGCAGATTGACCGTAGCGTCACCAGTTGTCGGGGCGGCGGTGTTCGTGTTGGCGGTGTTGATCCAGCCAGCCGGGGCTCTCACAGTGCCGGGTATACAGCACTCCAGAACACACACACACACACACACACACCGAGGCTAGGACTATAAGTCCCGGCTACCTGGAGGTGGGACGGGATGGGGGGCTCTTTGCATTTGGAGACGCCCCTTTCCTTGGCTCAATGGGTGCCAAGCCCCTGAACGCTGCGATCGTCGCGGTCGCGGTAACGCCATCTTCGAAAGGCTATTGGGAGGTCGCTGCAGACGGCGGGGTGTTCTCATTCGGCGATGCGCGGTACTTCGGCTCGATGGGTGGAAAGGTACTCAATTCGCCGATCGTGGGAGTTGCTGCAGTCCCGAATGGCGCGGGCTACTGGGAGGTTGCCTCAGACGGCGGTGTGTTCTCATTCGGCGATGCGCGGTACTTCGGCTCCATGGGTGGAAAGGTACTCAATTCGCCGATCGTCGGTATCGTTGCAACGCCATCTTCGAAAGGCTACTGGGAGGTCGCCTCAGACGGCGGGGTGTTTTCATTTGGTGATGCGCCGTACCTTGGCTCTATGGGCTCCAAGGTGCTCAAAGCGCCCATCGTGGGAGTCGCTGCAGCCCCGGACGGCGCAGGCTACTGGGAGGTCGCCTCAGACGGCGGGGTGTTTTCATTCGGCGATGCGCGGTACTTCGGCTCGATGGGTGGAAAGGTACTCAATTCGCCGATCGTCGGTATTGCTTCAACCCCGGACGGCGCAGGCTACTGGGAGGTCGCCTCAGATGGAGGCATCTTCAGCTTTGGAGACGCCCCCTTCTCTGGTTCCATGGGTGGAAAGACTCTGAGCGCACCGATTACAAGCATGACCACTTCGACAAGTAGTGCAAGCTGGTCCCAGGTCAGTGCGGGCCTTGCTCCGGGCACCCTTGGATACTGCGCTGTTCTTGCTACCGGAGGCGTGGAATGTTGGGGATATAACGGAAATGGCGAGCTTGGCAATGGAACCACCGGTGGCTATGAAGATGTCCCGACTGCAGTGAGCGGTATAACAAATGCGACAAGCGTCGCAGGTGGTGGCTCTAACGGCTACTGCGCAGTGCTTGCCACTGGTGGTGTCGACTGCTGGGGGGCCAACGGTTTTGGCCAGCTTGGCAACGGGACCGTCAGCTCTTACTCTGACGTCCCGGTCGCTGTCAGCGGTATCACGAACGCTGTGAGTGTCATAAACGGCAATAGCAACTTCTGCGCAGTGCTTGCCACTGGTGGCGTGGAATGCTGGGGATACAACGGCGGCTACAGTTCCTTCCCCGGTCTTGGCGGGTATCTTGGAAGCGGATCCGACAGCATCTACTCAGACGTCCCTGTAGCAGTAAGCGGCATCAGCGATGCAAAGAGCCTTGCGGGTGACTTCTACGGCTACTGCGCAGTTCTTGCTACCGGAGGCGTGGAATGCTGGGGATACAACTCAGACGGCGAGCTCGGCGACGGAAGCCTCAGCGACTACTCCAACGTTCCCATGCGAGTTGCCGGGATGACTGATGCTG
>JAJZXF010000078.1 GCA_021802485.1 Actinomycetes bacterium
CTATGCGGTTGGGAGCACCCTGGCTTCATCACAGAGCGCTTCGATCAGCTATACGGGCGACTCCGGCTCGATGTGGAACCCTGAGAGTGTTCCATCTGGCATTAGGGGATTCTCCACGATCACATGTCCATCATCTACTACCTGTTACGCGGTCGGCACTGGTCAAGCAGCGGCGGCAGCGGTCATCACGACGAACAACGCCGGGACGACATGGAGCCAAGGGGGCGTCCCCGCTGGCATCGGAGACATCACCTCTATCGCGTGCCCGTCAACTACCACCTGCTACGCGATCGCAGGCACCACAGCAAACAACATCGTGATCATCCAGACGAGCAACTCCGCACAAACCTGGAGCACCGATCCCCTCCCGTCTGGAGTAGTAGACGTTGTCTCGATCGCATGTGTATCCTCTGACACCTGCTACGCGGTCGGGATGACCTCATCGGAGAAGCCAGCAATCATCTCCACGAGCAACTCCGGCGTGACCTGGAGCACCGAGGCGGTGCCATCCGGAGCCTCTCAACTGCTTCACGTGGGTTGTGCGCCTGGCGGCATGTGCTACGCAGTCGGTATCAGCACGGGGAGCACGGCATCGATCATCGCTACGAGCGGTCAGGGGTCTTGGAGCACAGAGGTGGCTCCCGCTGGGTTGGGTGGCATCTATGCGATCACATGCACCTCTGCCACCACCTGCTATGCGCCAGGATCCGACACGTCAGACAACACCGTGATAGCGAAGACGACCAATGCTGGAAGTTCGTGGATCGCTCAAGGCGTCCCATCCCAAGTACACGGCCTGACTCGCATCTCATGTGCATCCGATACCGCCTGCACCGCTATTGGGACCATCCCTCCAGGCTCCTCGGGGAAAAGTGTAACCTCGATCGTCGCAACAGCTGACGGGGGAGCCGCGTGGAACGTTGAAGCTGTCCCAGCCGGCCTCAACGAGCTTGGCGGGATCGCATGCCCGTCTTCTAGCGCCTGCTATGCAGCAGGTTCAGGAGACCTCGCTACCGGTGGTGTCGTTCTCATGGGTCCAGCGGTGTACTCGAGCACGCCGAGTGTCACGACCACGTCTGTTCCATCAGGCACCGTTGGAATCGGCTACTCGGCGACGCTCTTGGCTACCGGCGGTTCCGTTCCTTACTCCTGGTCCATCGCGTCCGGGTCGCTTCCATCTGGGCTCACGATGAACTCCTCTGGAGTCATCTCAGGCACTCCACATGCTCAAGGAACGAGCTCGTTTGTAGCAAAGGTGACAGATGCGAGTAACCAGACAGCGACGAAGTCACTCACGCTCTCGGTGAATGCTCCTGCTTCTTCGCCAAAGCCTGCGTGCTCTGCTACCGGTGTTGGCTCAGCTGGCTTCCCAGGCGGCTACTGGCTTGCTGGTGCGAACGGCGCGGTGTACTCCTGCGGAAACGCTCCGTTCTACGGATCGCTTGTCACGTTACATGTCACCCCCGCGAAGCCAATAGTTGGCATTGCTGCTACGCCTGATCACCAAGGATATTGGCTCGTAGCCTCCGACGGGGGGCTGTTCGCCTTTGGCGATGCCCGCTTTTATGGATCCATGGGTGGCAAGCACTTGAACGCCCCGATAGTTGCAATGGCTGCAACGCCTTCTGGTGGCTACTACGAGGTGGCATCAGATGGCGGGCTGTTCGCCTTTGGACCTGGAGCTGTGTTTCATGGATCGATGGGTGGAAAGCACTTGAACAAGCCAGTCGTCGGCATGACAGAGACTCCTCTTGGCGGCTACTACGAGGTGGCATCAGATGGCGGGCTGTTCGCCTTTGGACCTGGAGCTGTGTTTCATGGATCGATGGGTGGAAAGCACTTGAACAAGCCAGTGGTCGGCATGGCAGAGACCCCTCTTGGCGGCTACTACGAAGTGGCATCAGATGGCGGCATATTTGCCTTCGGCGCTCCCTTCCACGGCTCCACCGGGTGTCTTACATTGAACAGGCCAATCGTAGCGATGGTCATATCCCCAAACGCTTCCTCGACAGGTACCGGCACCGCATGCGGGTTCAGATCCCCCCAGGCGCCTGGAGGGTATCAGTTCGTCGCCTCTGACGGTGGGGTGTTCAGCTTCGGCAACGCAGTCTTCGCTGGGTCCCTTGGCGGCAAGGGAATCGAGGACATCATGGGGATCGCAAACAGCTGAGGGACCGCTGTGCCTGCAGTTCATCCTCGTAGGAGCTGCGGTTTCGGATGAGCGCAAACTCGACGAACATGCTTCGCAAGACGGGGCTTAGAGGTTCGCCGAGCTGGCTGGTGTCTTGTGGGGCGTTTTGAATAGCCGCGCCTGTCCTCTCTTCGCTCGTCGGACGGACCTTTCTCAAGAAGGCTTGCAAGGGTCACTTCCGGAGGCCCGAACCGTTACGCAGCGATTCGGTCCAGCTGGGCTGCATCGAATCGTTCCGACGGAGCTCGAATCGTTGTGATCGAGCCAGCTCCGGTCAGCGAAGAGGCAGCAGTGGATCAGATTTCTTCGCGCGCGCCAGGCACTACGGTGGGCCGAGGGCAGTAAAGTCTAAGTCGATGCCGGGACACTTCACGCACATATACATGGCCCGTCGGCTTGCAGACTGGCTGTCGTCGCAGAAGTCGTTCAATCCGGATGACGTGGTGGGGATGATGCCCGGGGAGGTGAGCGAGGCTCTGGGCGCAGAAGCGGTTGGTCTGATGGGCAGTGCGAATCAGCTGACGCCTGAACGGGCTGCGAAGCTTATGAGGGACTGGCCGAAGTTCACCGCGCTTGGGGCGGTGGGTCCCGATCTTTTCTTTTATTGCCAGGACTTTTCGAGTGAATCCTTTACGGAGCACCCGTTTCCCGACGACCTCCTGATGCTGGCAATGAGAGTTGTGTATTCCCTCGGTCGCAATAGCCATGAGAGCATGCGCCCGCTTGCAGCGCTGCTAGCTGAGGCTAATCAGGTGTTCGCTGGGATTGTGCGGGTACTGATCAAGCTCGAGTCAGTCTGGGACGATTTTCTGAGTGTCTATAGCGGAGCTATCGATCCGGTCACAAATCTGCTCGCCGCAGCGGTTGATAGCGTGTCAGGTGGAGTTGTCACCGAGGCGGGCAAGGCCTTCGACAATGTTCTCAATGGTATCAAGAGAGTGCTTGCCGAGGAGGTGGCCACGTCGGATGACTTCTTTGCACCATTCGCCTTGAGGGCGCGAAACGGATGGGACGAGAAGTCGTTTGCATGGAGCGATATGCTCCACTATCGCAAGACGAGCCAGATGCCCCGCAACCTGTTGATCGAGGCAAGTCGGCAGTTCGACCTGGATCACGACCGCGCGAAGTTCGAGCAGTTTCAAGCGTTTGCGCTTGGCTGGATATCTCATGTCGGTACTGACGTGATTGGGCACTCGTTCGTGAACGAACAGGCTGGAGGACCATTCCGCACCCACTGGCAACGCCATCACCTGGTCGAGAACCATATGGATGCTTGGGTCTACCGGGAAGCGGGCGAAGGCGGCTGCCTGACGTCAGACGCTCTTGGCGCCAATGACATCTACCCAGACATCGGGCAGTCAGCGCTCGCATTCGCACTGGCGCTTGACGATGCGAACCCAAATGGCAGGGAGCGCCCGGTCACGCTCCCTGCAGATGCCATGGAGGCCAGAGATGCTGTGGAGCTCTCAGGTGAGATGCCGCAGTGGCTTGCAGAGGGCATATTGCGAGCGATGATAGCGACGTACCACGTTGGAGGTGACACCGAGCCGGAGAACCTGGGAGGTGACGACTTCTCGATCACAAGTCCGAGCACGTTGGCTGCGCTCGAGAATCTCTTGACAGGCGCCGATGTTACGGTCAATGAGCCATTGGGCCAACTCGTGGAGCGTATCGTAAAGCCTGCTGGCTTTGATGTTCCGCGGGGCTATCCGCAACCGTGGGAGATCCAGGTGAGCTACCGGTTTATGCTGACCTATTACCAGCTCGCCTTCTGGGGGGGGTTCGACCTGGCGAGACCGCGGAGTCCCGCGTTCATCGAGTGGCCATCGGTCACGAGCAAACCTAGTGAACCGTCGAGTGCCAGCCCGGAGGCGAGGAGTTCGAACGAGGGGTCACCCAGCTGGGCAATGGATGTCCTCGGAAAGCTCGGCGGCGATATCGGGCCCGGACTCCAGCGGTTGGGCGAGATCGTGCGTGCCGCGTCGAGCCCAGGCAGTTTCCCGCTTAGGTATGCGTTGTACCAGATAGCGCTGTGGGGGTGGGATATGTTGAGCCGCGCTCACAACATTCTCGCTCACACCGGTTTCGTTTTGCCGCACGGGGAGCGAACCTACGCAGACACAGGGGAACTCATGCTTTCGAACGAGATTGATTTGGGACTTATCACGCTTGGCGCGACTGCGGACCCGTCCTTTGTCGAGATGCTGGCCTCGAGCGTGAACGTGATTTCCAGTTTGGACTGCGATGCAGCTCTCGTAGGCCCGAGGCGAGATCCGCGTCCTGCGTCGTACCCATTCCTGCCCGTGCGACCTGAGCAGATTGCGGATCGACAGGTAGGCGAAGAGGATCGCGTTACTCTGCTTTCACTGGTAAAGCGTGGGGGAGTGACGGGACCGGACGAGTTCAAGAGGCCGTGGACACATCCGGACCAGTCGCGGCGTAGAAGCGGGGAGCTTTATCCTACGCCGGGCGAGCTCAGCGATATCGCTGCGGAGCTGGAGGAGGTAGGTCGTCTCGGGGACTTGCACCAGATCCTGGAGGCGGGTGTTCCCCTCGCTGCAGGCACTGTCAGCGGGCCATACCCCGCAGGCGCGACCCCCGCGGGTGTCCTGTTTCGAACTGGCAAGCCCGTTGATGCGACCGAGCGTTCGGAGTACGAGGTCGCAGCCAGTCCTGCCCACACGGATGCGCTGAACGAGCGGCTGATCGGCAGGAGTCCCGATCAGGACCGCAGCCCCCTCGGCGACCCGCTCCAGTTCTGTGCATATCTGATCGGTAGGATTTCGTCGGAGCAGGGCTACGAGGCTGATTTCAACATGGATGCTGACAGGGGTTACGGATATCGCTGCTGGGACTGGGTCCGCTCCGACGATGTCGGAGTGGACCATCGCTTACGCGAGTACCGTGTTCCGAGGGTGCCTCCAGAAGGAGCCCGCGCGTCGCGCGGTGGCTCACCTGACGATACCCGAGGATGGAGCGGTGCAGCCCCCGACGCTGTCCAGGTTCCGCTCCAACTGCGGTACCTGGACCAGGGGGATCACTCCCGCCAGAGCGGTTCACAGAGCAGCGCTAGTAGCGAGAGGAGAGCCGGTGAGGGACATCGGACTTGAGCCAGTTCTCAAGCAGCGGCGTTATGTCCATCCAGAGGGCATACCGGGTCCGCGCTCGATTGAGCTCATGCAGCGCAGGCTGGCGGCGGTTCCTCGGGGGGTCGGGTCTTTACTGCCTGTGTTTGCAAGGCATGCTGGTGGTGGCGTGCTTGTCGATGTTGACGGGAATTCGTTCATCGACTTTGGTGGTGGCATTGCCGTCCTAGCAGTCGGAAGCAGCTCGCCTAGGGTTGTTGCTGCAGTCACCGAGCAGGTAGCTCAGTTCACCCACACGTGTTTTCAGGTGACCTCGTACGAGGGCTACGTCGCGCTTGCGGAGCGCTTGAACGAGCTAGCGCCCTGCGGGCCCGGTCCGCGCCGAACCGTTCTTGTGAATTCAGGAGCTGAGGCGGTCGAGAACGCGGTGAAGATAGCGCGTGTGGCAACGGGGAGATCAGGGGTTGTCGCGTTCGAGCATGGTTTCCATGGCAGGACGCTGCTCGGGATGACACTCACGTCAAAGGCTCATCCGTACAAGTCCGGCTTTGGACCCTTCGCTCCGGAGGTGTATCGCCTTCCCTACTGCTATCCGTATCGAAGCCCATGGGCGACTGTGCTTTCTTCGAGCGAGCAAGACCCCGTTGTGCCCGAGGGATCTCTGGGAATGGCCGCGGATGAGGGACCTGAGCAAGGCGGAACAAGCGAGTGCGGTCCCCGGGAGCCGAACCAGTGCGGCTCGAGGTGTGCGGATTCAGCGATTGCAATCATGGAGCATGAGGTGGGTCCATCTGCAATCGCCTGTTTGGTGATCGAGCCAGTGCTTGGCGAGGGCGGTGCAGTCGTGCCTGGGGATGGCTTTCTCTCGAAGCTCAAGCGGTACTGTGCGCAGAATGGGATCGTATTCATCGCTGATGAGGTGCAGTCAGGCTTCGCTCGTACGGGACGATGGTTTGCAATGGAGCACTCCGGCGTGGACGCGGATATCGTCGTCAGTGCGAAGGGACTTGGTGGAGGGCTGCCGATCGGGGCTGTTACGGGACGGGCGGAACTGATGGACGCGGTGCGCCCCGGTGGTCTTGGCTCGACCTTTGGAGGAAACCCGCTTTCGTGCGCAGCTGCGCTTGCCGCTATTGCTGAGGTCGAGGAGCTGGGGCTCCTCCAGCGTGCGGCGCGCATCGGTGAGCGGGTCATCGAGCGTCTCTGCGAAGTGGCCAGCAGCACTGCTTGGGTAGGGCAGGTACGCGGGCTCGGCGCACTGCTTGCAGTGGAGATAGTCACAGATAAGGTGAGCCGTGTTCCTGATGCCGACGCGGCAAGGAGGATCATCGCGCGCTGTCACGATGAAGGCCTGATCGTCCTCGGAGCCGGCACGTACGACAACTGCATCCGGATCCTCCCGCCTTTAGTCATCGGCGAAGACCTACTCGACGAAGGTCTGGGTGTTCTCGAGAGAGCGATAAGGATGCATTAGGCACCGGCTTGGTATTGCAGTGGGTGTTTGCGGGATCAGGTCCGGTCTAGCGTTATCGTGATGAACAGCTCACTGGTGCGAGAAGGAAACCCGATGATCTTGGTGGAGGGGATTCGCAAGTCGTTCGGGAAGGTGCGGGCCCTGGCGGGGATCGACTTTGCTGTTCCAGCTGGAACCGTGCTCAGCATCCTGGGACCGAACGGGGCCGGAAAGACCACAATCGTGCGGATCCTTGCGACCTTGATGCCGCCCGATGCTGGGCATGCGGAGGTCGCGGGGTTTGACGTCGTACGCGAACCTAGGGCATTGCGGTCGGCCATCGGGCTTGCGGGCCAGAACGTAGCGATCGACGAGCACCTGACCGGCAGGGAGAACCTGTTCTTGGTTGGCCGCCTGCGCCAGTTGGGCTATCGCGAGGCCCGCCGGCAGGCAGATGAGCTGGTTGATCGCTTCAAGCTGGTCGAGGCCGCTGGACGGCCTGCGCGGGGCTATTCCGGGGGGATGCGAAGGCGCCTCGACCTTGCTGCGAGCCTCATTGGCCATCCACCGGTGCTGTTTCTTGACGAGCCGACAACCGGGCTGGATCCCCGCGGGCGCATGGACCTGTGGGAGGTGATCGAGCGTCTTGTCGCGGACGGGACTACCCTCCTGCTCACCACGCAGTATCTTGAAGAAGCTGATCGCCTCGCGGACTCGATCATCGTTGTAGATGCAGGGAAGGTCATCGCTCGGGGTTCGCCGGACGAGCTCAAGGCCGCTGTGGGTGGCGAGCAACTGGAGTTATCGCTTGCGAGCGCATCTGACCTCGCTGTGGCTGCGAGAGCACTTGCAAGCGTGTCAGATGCGAAGCCGCAGGTCAGCTCGGAGTCCGCAACGGTGCGCTTGCCGGCCCCGGGGGGATCAGCGACGTTGATGGAGGCGCTTCGCAGCCTCGATGAAGCTGGGGTCCAGCTTGAGGACGTGGTGCTGCGGCGCCCCGCTCTCGACGACGTGTTTCTTGCCTTGACTGGTCACGCAGCTGACGCTGACACCACAGCTGATGAAGGGCTGGATCCACTAGACATGGCGTCGGCCGATGTGCTCGAGGCTTCGAAGCCGCCTGGGAGGGGCGCGGTGGATGCGACTGTAGGTGCTACTTCAAGGGACACTGCAGAACTCGCCTCGGCGCGGAGCTGGATCGTGGCACACGAGGGGCTGATGCAGCGTATCAAGGGGACTGCAGCTGACACCAGGGTGGTGATGTGGCGGAACCTCCTGCGTTACGTGAGATTGCCGAACCTGCTTGTCTTTACGACGGTCCAGCCGGTGATGTTCGTGTTGTTGTTTGATTTCGTGTTTGGTGGCGTGATCAAGCTCGTCGTCCACGGGCCGTACATCGACTACCTGATGCCTGGGATCTTCCTGCAGGCGGTGGTCTTCGGTTCTACACAGACCGGGATCGGCTTAGCGGAGGACTTCTCCCATGGCATGGTTGACCGTTTTCGTTCGCTACCGATGGCAAGGGTGGCTGTGCTGACCGGCCGTACGATGGCTGATACCGTCCGCAACATCTTCGTGGTCTTGCTCATGACCGGGGTCGGCGCTCTTGTCGGCTTTCGGATAGAACGCGGAGTGCTGCCTGCGATTCTCGTGGTGATTATGGCGGTGGTCTTCGGGATGGCGTTCTCGTGGATATCGGCGGTAATCGGACTCATCACCCAAGACGTCGAAGCTGCGCAGGCAGCGGGGTTCATCTGGATCCTTCCGCTCACGTTCGCAAGCTCCGCGTTCGTGCCCATAAACACGATGCCCGGATGGCTCCAGGCATTTTCCAAGGCAGATCCGGTGACCGTAGTGGTGGGCGCGATGCGGGGCCTCTTGCTCGGAGGTCCGGTAGCTACACACCTTTACGAGTCCGTTGCGTGGGTGGTAGGGATCCTCGTCGTGTGTGTGCCTGTCACGTTGCGCCTTTACCGTCGCTTGAGCTGAATGCGGACCTTAGATCCTCCGTTGTTCGTCGTGCGGTTGCTATCATGTTAAGGATTGTTTTGGACTATTGATCGAATAAAAGAATCGTATAGAAGTTAAGCGGAGGTAGGTTCTTGCCAGCACCCAAGCACTCCCGCTCTTTTGCGCACCGCCTGAGTGGCCGATCGCGAGTGGCTGCTGTGAGTGCTGGCGTCGTCGTGATGGCAGCGGCCATGGTTGCTGGGTTCGGTTTCGCGACCCATGTCCGCGGCGCGTCGCAATCGACCGCCGTCGGGTCTCACGAGAGGACTCGTGTGAGCACGCCGTTCGCGTTTACGGGGGTATCGCCTGCAAGCGGCTCTACAGATGTCCCGTCGAGCATCCCACTTGAAGTGCGCTTTTCTACCGCACTTGCACCTGATACGCCGCTGCCAGCACTATCTCCGCCGATCCCGGGGCACTGGGTTCCCTCGGGCCCGTCTTCGCTGGAATTCATTGCTGGAGCGCCTGCGGTTCCCGGCACAAACGTGACGCTCACGATACCCGGGGGACCATCGGGGATGCGTTCAGCAAGCGGCCGGGCTCTTGCACACACTCAGGTCGCAGCCTTGACGGTTAAGCCAGGTTCTGTCCTTCGCTTGCAGGAGATCCTCGCGCAGCTTGGTTACCTTCCAGTGACGTGGACGCCGATCGACGCGGCTCCAATGGACACTGCGAAGCTTGCCGAGACCCAGGCAGGTGTCTTCTCATGGCGCTGGGCAACCACGCCCGCTCAGTTGAAGGCGCTTTGGCAGCCGGGGCGCGAGAGCTCGATCACCGATGGAGCGCTTATGGCCTTCGAGAACGCGCACGGGATGGCTACGACGACGACGATCGGACCCACGTTGTGGGCTGCATTGCTCCGGGCACTCGAAGCGGGCCAGGTCGATCCGTACCCGTACGCATATGCAATGGTCTCGATGTCAACCCCGGAGAACCTCGTGCTGTGGGTCAACGGCGCGGACGTCTTCACGAGCCTTGCTAACACCGGGATCCCTGTCTCGCCAACCGCGACGGGTACCTACCCGGTGTACCTGCGTTACAGGTTCCAAGTGATGCGGGGAACGAATCCGAATGGCAGCAGGTACGCGGATCCGGTCTCTTGGGTTAGCTACTTCAACGGTGGTGACGCGGTGCACGGCTTTGTTCGAGCAACCTACGGATGGCCGCAGAGCCTTGGATGCGTCGAGTTGCCGCCGTCGAACGCAGCTGTGGTGTGGCCATATATGCACATAGGCACGCTGGTTACGGTGAGCTGAGCTGGCAGCGCTCAGTCGTCGCTTGGGATCGGTGTTTGTCCATCAGGAGCCTGATCCGCTAGTAGCATCGCTTGTCGGATCCGCGGTGGTGGCTGGCGTAGCTGGCAGCGGGTGGGTGAGTCCGAGATCTGCGAGAGTGCGTTCGGGCTGGCGGGGCTGGGTAAGGGATGCGGCCGCGTTTGGAACTGCAAAGACGTAGAGATTCCATGCGCCGATGAGTTCGTACGGTTCGATGTCGGCGTAGATGCGCTGTTCGACCTCGGCTAGACGCGTGAAGCCAGCAGCAGCGAACTGCTTGGTCCACCACGAGAACGAGGCGATCGTCAGATGGCCTTCGACCGGTTCACCTTCTGCATCGCGCGCGAGGTCTTCGTAGGGCACTGGACCTTCGTAGTCTCGGCCAAGTGACCTGTAGTGAGCCAGGCGATCATCGCGAACCTTGCCGTTGAACCATCCATCGGGGCCGCTAGCGTTTGGTCCGAACGACGGGATTGTGGCGAACACGCACCCTGTGCAGACGCGCCGCAGTTCAGTGATCGCTGATGGAATCTCGTCCGGGTGGAGGTGCTCGAGGGTCTCGAGAGCAGAGATCACCTCCACACTTGAATCGTCGAGGGGTAGTCCTGAGGCGACGTCCGCTTGGTGTACGTGCAAGGCGCAGCCAGGTGAAGCATGATCAATGGCGTAGGAGCTGACGTCGAAGCCTTGAGCGTCGACGCCGAGCTCCCTCAAGACCTCGACAGTGAAGCCGAGCGAGCAGCCTATGTCCACAACGGTGCTGGCTTGGAAGTTGCGCCAGATCACATAGGCCGCGATGTCTGCATTGGATGTAACTCGGTTGTATCCACCAGGGTAGCCCGAGAGGCCCTCGCGCTTGGCCAAGTCCCTGCCCTCGCCGAAGTAACGTGCTCCATAGAGCGAGTCGAGCGAAGTAGGCTTGGCGTCTGAACTCGCTGACCTCAAGGCGCCGTCAAGCTCGCGTGAGGCGCGCGCCATTATCCGCCTTGCTAGTGGGCTCGACGTCGCAAGCTTGGCTAGAGCGACACGCGTTGCGGATATGGCCGGCTGAGCGGATTCACGGATGACACCACGAGCAGGGAGGTCTTGAGGTTGCTCCGTGCTGCGGCTTGTCCGATTGTGGATGCTGCGGAACTCCCGGATTGAGCGTCGCGGGGTTCTGCGTTCAGGGGACACTTGAAATCGAAGTGGCGTTGACTAGGAGGAAAACTGCGAAGCCGATCACGACGCAGGCTACGATCGATACCCATATGCCGCCCCTGAGAAGCATGGGCTTCCCGGGAGCGAGCGGAGCTAGATGCGAGGAGAGGAACTCGGGGTTACGCCTCGGAGCATCGAGGCGGTTGATCTGGTGGAGCGAGAAGAGGTTCTGTGCGAGTATCGCGATGTTCATGAACATCGGAGTTACGCCCCACCACCCGGTCAGGAGGGTTCGGTTGGTTATCTTCCTGAAGGTTGCCAACCCGCAGGTACGGCACATCCGCGCCACCTTTGAGCGGCGAACAGGCCATGCGGCGAGGAAGGGAAGGAGCAAGAGATACCAGCGGTAGAGGCCAATCTGTGGATCCATTGAAAGCACCAGTGGAATCACGATTATCCCGATGGTGAATACGTAGAAGCGCCACCATGAGAACGGATTGGTTATCATCGACAAGGTGCTCTCTACGGTGGGAGTGGATCCACAAAACGCGCAGCTTGCCCTGAGCGCCTCTCGCTTCTCGGTCGACCATACATCCCGCTGGTGGCCGTTCTGCTGCTCGATGGTCCACTGCATCTGCGACATCCCGGCTCCAGCCTGGGAGCCCAGGCGCCCAGGAGATTGCCCCCGGCGTTCAGGGCCTGCGAACTCACGAGATTGCCCCCGGCGTTCAGCGCCGGCGTATTGCGGAGATTGCGTCCCGCGTTGCAGACCTTTGAACTGGGGTGGTGCTCCTGTTGGAGCCGAGGCGCTGGCGGAACTCGCGGCACCCATTGCGGTGCTAGGCGAAGTTGTCGCGTCGGAACGGGCGGCGGGCGGAATACCCGCCCGGGCGCTCGTGTTAGCACGAGCTCTGTGAGTGGTGTCGAGATTGTGCTCACGGTTAGCGGCAGGTAGAACCGCTGAGTCATAGGTGCGCCTGCGCATCGGGTCACTCAGGACTCTCAGTGCTTCGGAGAGCTGGTCCATCTGCTCTCGCGCGTCGTGTTGTGACTCTTGAGCCGGCATCAACGTAGCGTCATTGGCGGGGTTGCGGGTTACATGAGTGCCGGGATCCACTGGTTCGTCGCTCCCGCCCGCGGGAGAAGAACCGTTGCTGGACGAAGCTGCATGGATCACCCCCGCACGCTGACGAAAGGCGTCACGGATTTGGGCTTGGCTCGCAGAAACCGGCACGCCGAGGATCTCGTAGTAGTTGGCCACTATCTTATGATTGTCCTACTCGCCATTTCCGCTCTGCCTGCGTATCAGCTACCCATTATCAACCTGTCGACAACGCGGCCGAGGAGCCATTAGAGCACCGACCGGCGCCGGACTCAAGACAATCTAACACATCCAATGTAGCTTGACACTAGGTAACGGTGAACTACCCCGCCCTTACGGACGGGGCACTGTGGCGCATTGCGGTAGATTCAGCCTTGGTGGCCCCTGTGGGCGGACATGATGAACGCGTAGCGTTACGCTGCGCCCTCGGACTTGCCTTCTACCGACTCCGCTGACCCGCTCAATCTGGTCGTAGGGGAGGAGTCCCGGAAGGTCACCATGTTGGTGTCGACCGGCTTTGACAGCAGGTAACCCTGGTAGAGATCGCAGTTGAGCCCACGTAGTGTGTCTCGCTGGCGCGCAGTCTCAACCCCCTCGGCCAAAACCGTTAGGTCAAAAGCGTGTGCCAATCTCACCACGGCTTCTACGATCGCTTTGTCCGCGCGTTCCTTCACGATGTCCATGATGAAGGTTCGGTCGATCTTCAGCACGTCAAGCGGCAGGTTCTTC
>JAJZXF010000079.1 GCA_021802485.1 Actinomycetes bacterium
AGCGCTGCGGCATCCGCGACCAACTTCCCCGATATGCCAGGAACAGGCATCTCACCCGCAGGATGAACGTCTGTAACCACGACGACGTCTGCACCCGCAACGGCATCCCCGAGTTCCCTCCAAAGATCTGCAGTACGCGAGTAGCGATGAGGCTGAAACACGCAGATCACCCGCTCTGGCTCGGCCAGCCTCGCAGTAGCAAGAGCAGCGCGCACCTCCGACGGCAGGTGCGCGTAGTCATCCACGAAACTGACTCCGCGAGCTCCTCCTCGAAACTCGAAGCGCCGAGCGACTCCAGCGAAGCGCGACAGCGCCCTGCATGCCGGCTCAGGGTCGACGCCCATCTCGAGGCACGTCACCAACGCCCCGGCAGCATTTCGGGCATTGTGAAGACCCGGGACAGGCAGCGATACCTCTGCTACCACTGCGCTATCGTGAACCAAGTCAAACGTAGTGCTGCTCTTCTTGAGCTGTAGGGCATCCAGCACATACTCAGCGGACCGATCGGTCCCATATGTCAGAGCGTCGGACCCAGCTGCAAGCTCGCATGCAACGGGATCGTCGACACATACAACCTTGAACCGCTCAGCAGCGCGAAGAAACTCAGCGAAGGCAGCCCTGAGCGAGGCGAAGGAGCCATAGTGTGCAATGTGATCAGGCTCGACACTCGTGACGATCGCGATCTCATGATCCAAGCGCAAGAAGGTGCCATCGCTCTCGTCTGCTTCAAGCACCAGCCAAGCCCCCGCGTCCCAGACGGCCCCAGTGCCAACCTCGTTCAGCTCACCGCCGATCATGAACGAGGGCTGGAGGCCGGCTTCCACAAGCATCAACGCAAGCATGGAGGATGTCGTGGTCTTGCCGTGCGTTCCTGCGACAGCGATTGCGAGCCTGGTCCGCGCGATCGCTGAGAGAACGTCGGCACGCGAGTAGACCGGTATGCCCAGACGGTTCGCCTCTACGACCTCGGGGTTCTCTTGCCTGATTGCGCTCGAGATCGTGACCGCGTCCGCACCGAGCACATTGCCCGCAGCGTGTCCTACGGATACATGGACACCAGCAGCTCTAAGCAGATGCATGACCCGAGACTCCTTCAGGTCACTTCCACTCACTGTATGACCCATGCCCGCAGCTACGAGCGCAATTGCTGACATTCCTGCGCCACCGACACCCACCACGTGCAGGTGCAGTGGACTAGATAAGTCAATTGCGCCTCGAGCGCTTCGCTCGCCTAGCTGAGTTGGCTTTGCTGGCTCTCGGTTCACCGATTCGCTCCTGCAGTTTCGCCTGACGCGTGCCGTAAAGCCAAGCCAGCTACCCGATCACTCGCATCCGGAATCCCGAGTTCCCGCGCAGCAATTGACATCGACAAGAGTCGCTGCGGGTCAGCGAGCAACCCCTCGACCTCCATCACCAACCTCGCGCCATCGAGCTCTGAATCCTTGACACATACCGCAGCACCAGCCTTCACGAGCACCATAGCGTTTTTCGTCTGGTGATCCCTGGGCGCGCCCGGAAGCGGGACGAGAACGGCTGGCACGCCTATAACCGACAGTTCCGCAATAGTTCCTGCCCCCGCTCGGCATACTGCGACATCAGCCCCTGCTAAGGCCTCGGGCAGTCCCTCGTCATACTCGACGGCAACATATCTCAGGTTGCCGTCGCACAAGCCCCGGTGTTCGAACTCTGGCCAGTCCCTCCTTCCGACGACATGGCGGACATCGACCGGAGTTCGCGCTCCCCACAAGCGCACCATCTCAGCCACTGCTGAATTGATGGTCCGTGCTCCCAAAGACCCCCCGAATGCGATAACCAGAGGCCTTGGGGAACTGCATCCAAGTCCGTCTCTGGCATCTTGCATCGCGGGCTCGTCCCGGCTCACCTCGAGGCGACCGGCCTTGCCAACACCCTGGGCACGCTCCAGTGCCCCTGCCTGCGACACCACGCGATCCCCCTCAGCTGGCTCTGGCACCCCGAGCCTCGCTCCACGCTCCGAGCGGGCCTTCACAACCGCGTCTCGCACTGGAGCGCCAGTTAGAACCGCCCTCGGCAGTCCGGTGCCTTCGAACGCAACCGCCGACGCACGTGCGAAATGCGCGAGAAGCCTGATAGCGGCTCCGGGCACCGCGTCCGTGTTCACCACAACGAGCGGCACCCTAAGCAAGATCGCCGAGACGCCGAACGGGAGACTCGCATAGCCGCCTAGGGAGATGACCACAGCGGGTCTGTGCAAGGCCATACGGTACAGGGCTTGCATGATTGCAACACACAATCCTGCTATCGCCGGTATGTTCGCGGCGACAAGACGCCTCTGCAGCCCGCGCCCAGGCAGCAGGGTGGCATGGAACCCCGCATCCTCAGCGAGCCTCGCCTCCATGCCCAACCTGGAGCCGACAAACTCTATGGAATCAGCAGGACATCCCCTTTTCACAAGGGCACGCGCCACCGCCAATGCCGGAAGTGCGTGCCCCGCGGTGCCACCCCCAGTCACCACCGCATACGGAGCGCGACGAGACAAGCGTCTAGACCTCATGAACTCCTCGTCGCTGAGCGCCAACTTTGCGATATTCCGCTTGAGCGGGACCCTCGGGGGGTACTCCACGAGGGGATCCGAGCGAGGCAATGCTCACGAGTATCCCGGATGCGGTCATAAGTACTACCAGCGATGTCCCTCCGAAGGAGATGAACGGCAGTGGTATGCCGGTTACGGGCATCAAGTTGCATGTTGCTGCGATATTGACGAATGCCTGCAGAATGATCCACCACGTAATGCCGCCGGCCAGTAGCTGGGTAAAACGATCCGGTGCCTGCTGGGAAGCCTTCGTCCCGAACCATGCCAGCACTGCGAACATTGCGAGAATGACCCCGCATCCGATCAATCCTGTCTCCTGGCCTATCACCGCAAGGATGAAGTCAGTGTGAGCGTTCACCAAGATCCACTTCGCGCCGCCTGCCCCTACCCCCAGTCCACCCACACCACCAGAGGCAAACGCCGCAAGAGAGTCGCCGACTTGCGTGTGCTTGCTGGCAATTTCCGTGAGGGAAGGCGCATGGTTCGAGAACAACGAGAACAACCCGAACGACGCGAGCCTCTTGCGCTGGTACGGCACGGACAAGGCCACTATCCCAAGGCCAAGCACGAGGACACCGCCCACTCCCGCTAGCCACCTGAAACGAGCGCCCGCGAGGAAGATCATTCCCCCAGCGATTGCGAGTACAATCGTAGCGGTTCCAAGGTCAGGCTCCATCAGAACCAGGCCTCCAGCCAGGATCGCGACGAGAAGAAAACGTACCTGGTTCGAACTCGTCCGCACGCGCGTTACTACCCACCTCGCAATCTGCTTTGCCTCGCTGCCGTGAGTGCGATCAGTGCTCCATGAGATGTCGCCTCTCGAGAACACGCCAGCGTCAGCGACGAGAGACCGCGGGTCGCGCTGCATGAACCTCGAGCTTCGAAGTCTGCTGCGTTTGAGCGAGGCGGACGCCGAGAGCATGCTTGCACCGCACAAGACAATGGCGAACTTCGCTATCTCCGAAGGCTGAAGGTTCAAGAACCCGAGTGGCAGCCACCGCGTGGATCCTGTCTTCTTTGTTCCAAACACCAGCACGGCCACTAGCAATGCGAACGCAAACAAGGGAACGAGGCGGCGCAGGCGAAGCCAGACCTTCCTCGGATCCACTAGCGCAGCGCCCCCCATGCACACCGCCCCAATCCCGACCCAAATGATCTGATGCGCAATGGTCGACCACGATGAATAATCAAGTGCAACCTTTATTTTCAGGCCAACATACGGCACAGATGATGCCGACAGCACCATAATTGTTCCGAACAAGGTCAAAGCGCCGACGTCAATGATTATCCATGCAGGAGGGCCTTTCCAGCACCGCGACCCCGCAGGAGGGGCCAGCTGCACCGCTATCCGCCGAAGGAAATTGCGCATTATTCTCCCTCCAGGTTCGCTGCGGTTCCGACCGGGGATCTCAATGCATGCACTGCGCGCTTGAAGTCCTCTCCCCGGTCTGCGTACGACGCATACCAGTCAAAAGACGCACACGCTGGTGACAGCAGAACGACGTCGCCAGCCACGGCCATGCTTGCCGCAACCTCCACAGCGGCCGCCATAGAGCCCGCTGTGACAACCGGGATCAAGCCCTTGAAAACCTTCTCAATCTCAGATGCCGCCTCCCCGATCGCAACGACGCCACGAAGGTGGCCCACACCATCAGCAAGTTCCGCCATACTGAGTCCCTTGTTCCTGCCGCCAGCGATCAGCACAACTGAGTTGAAGGCCCTAACAGCTGCAAGCACCGCGGCTGGTGTCGTCGCCTTGGAGTCGTCGATATAGCGAACTCCGCCCACATCGCGAACCAGCTCGACCCGGTGCGGCAAGCCGTTGAAGCCCGCGAGCGCCCGCCGGCATCCATCAATGCTCGCTCCCGCTGCCAGTGAAGCCGCACACGCAGCGAGCGCGTTTGAGATCTCGAAGTTCATCGCCCTTCGGATCTCGCTCAGCGCTATGATGAGCCCGCCATCTGGGGACAACAGCCCCTCAGCGGATAGGCGAAAATCACCGTCCTCGAGGCCAAATGTCACGAGACGCCCTTTGGTCTTGCTCGCGCTCAGCATCACCATCTCGTCCTCTGCGTTCGCAACTGCAACATCGCAAGCGTCCTGGTTCTGCCAGATGCGCGCCTTCGAGCGAACATAATGCCCGAGGTCCGGGTGCCAGTCAAGGTGATCTTCGCCAGCGTTCAGCCAAACCCCAACGCGCGGCTTGAAGCCCTCACAGAGTGCAAGCTGGAACGATGAAACCTCCGCGACAATCACCTCAGCGCTGGCCGCTGCAACTACCTCGGTCAGCGGCACGCCGATGTTCCCGCCGACTTCCGCTCGTATGCCAGAGCATTGCAGCATTCTTGTCACAAGGGTTGCCACGGTCGTCTTGCCATTCGTCCCGGTTATCGCGATAATCGGAGCTGTTGCCCGCCTCCAGGCCATCTCCACCTCACTCACTGGGGTGGCAATCCCAGATACTGAGAAGATCGGGTGGTGAAATGGAATGCCCGGAGACACGACCACCTCGGCGGCGTTACGCGCTACTCTTGCAAGTTCCGCAACGCCTGGCCGCTCCACGAGCACAATTCCGAGCTCTTCTGCCGTCGCTATGGCTCCCTCGTCGGGCGAGTCGTCCACCGCCACCACCTCGCAACCCTCCAAGCGAAGTTGCCTTGCAATCGCTTTCCCGCTGGCGCCGAGACCGATTACCAAGGTTGCACCACTATTAGGCGCGCTCTCGCTGTTCATCTCTGTGGCGCCACCGCGAGAAAGTCCGCATAAAACACCGCTAGCCCGAGAACCATGAAAAGGCCTGCAAGAATCCAAAAGCGCACTATCACCGTCGTCTCTGGCCAGCCTGCCAGTTCAAAGTGATGATGCAAAGGCGCCATTCTAAACACGCGCCTATGGAATACCCGATAGCTGACCACCTGTATCATTACCGACAGCGTCACGAGCACAAAGAGCCCGCCAATGATTGGCAGGAGAAGCTGAAGGTTCATCTCCAGACATAGAGCGGCAAGTCCTGTTCCGATCGCTAACGAGCCGGTATCACCCATGAATATCTTTGCAGGCGCCGCGTTCCACCAAAGAAATCCAACACATGCTCCTGCCAGCGCCATCGCACATATCGCCAAATCCAATGACGAGGCAACGTGATAGATCAGGTAGTGCCGGAACTGCCAGTAGCCGATCAACGCCAGGCTGGCAAATGCGAGAGCAGCCGAACCCGGTGCCAGCCCATCAAGACCGTCAGTGAGGTTGACCGCATTGGCGGTCCCAGCAATCATTATCATAGCCAGCAGAGCCCAGCCAACAACTCCGAGGTCAATACCTGTTGAGTCGAATCGTGTGAACGACAGATAGGTACTCACTGTGGTCCAGTGAAGAGCAATGACCACAAATCCGACGGATACCGCGAGCTGCCCTCCGAACTTCGCACGCTTGTTCAGTCCAAGGCTCCTACGCCGGCGCACCTTGATCCAGTCATCCGCCAAACCCACACCCCCAGCGGCCGCAACAGAACCCATTACCAGCAAACCGCTGGCCGTGAAGCTCACACCGGTTCCAACATGCGCGAGCCCGTACCCGGACAAAATCGCCAGCACCATCGTGGTCCCACCCATAGTTGGCGTGCCGGCCTTCACCGCATGTGCTCTTGGCGCATCCTCGCTAATCTGCTGGCCTATGCGATGCTCGCTGAGCCAGTTGATCAAGAACGGAGTCGTGGTAGCTGCCAACAGCATCGCCACGCCTCCCGCGACCATCACCGCTATCATCCGCGTTCGACTCCGTTCCTACGGAGTGCTTCGCGCAAGACCTGCGAATCATCAAATGGAATCGACCGACCACCGATCTCCTGGGTCTTTTCGTGGCCCCTGCCCGCGACGACCACAATGTCACCAGGTAGGGCAATTGACACTGCGCGCTCAATCGCAGCCAAGCGATCTTGGTCGATGAGGAGCTCGCATGACCCGCTGACACCCTCTGATACTTCCGAGATGATCGCTGCTGGGTCTTCAGAGCGCGGATTATCCGATGTCAGGATGACCACATCTGCAATCCTCGACGCTATCTCACCCATGACCTTGCGTTTCGAGGTGTCCCTGTCCCCGCCACAGCCAAATACGAGGATCAGCCTCCCAGCTGCGAGTTCTCGAGCCGCGGTAGCAGAGCGTTCCAGCCCGGCCGGGGTATGGGCATAGTCCACGACCGCAGCGAACGGCTGGCATTCGTCTATGACCTCGAACCTGCCGGCTACAGCCGGAGCGCTGGATAACCCAGCCGCGATGTCGCGCTCAGGAACCCCGAGCGAGCTAGCGACGGTAGCGGCAGCCAAAGCGTTCTCGACGTTGAAGCTCGCTGGCATACCAAGCGAGACCTGCATCCCACGCCAAGTGAACTCCGTGGCCGCAAGGGTCGCCTTCACGCCAGAAGCGTCATCGAGCCCATAGGTCACGATCGGGATCTCAGCGCGTGAGATGAGGCGCCTGCCCCACGGGTCGTCCCGGTTCACCACTCCGATCGCTGACATCCGTGGTGTGAACAGCACGGACTTCGCATCAAAGTACGACTCCATGCTCTTGTGATAGTCCAGGTGCTCGTGAGTCAGGTTCGTAAACACCGCTGCAGCAAAGGCTAATCCCTCCACGCGGCCCTGGACCAAGGCGTGCGATGACACCTCCATTGCCACTGAAACCTTCTGCTTCGCGACCTCAGCAGCGAGAACTCGATGCACGACGTCCGCCTCAGGGGTAGTGCGCGTACCCCCTAGAGTGCCAAGCACCGCGGTTGGCCAGCCGTGAAACTCGAACACCGACTTGAGCAGGTGCGTGACTGTGGTCTTGCCGTTAGTTCCTGTTACACCTACCATGCGTAACTTCTCCGCTGGCCTGCCGTAGTATGCAGCTGCAATTTCGGCCATCGCTGCCCGCGCCCCTCCCGGTGCCACCAGCACCTGAGGCACGTCAAGTTCCATCTGCCGCTCGCACACAACTGCCACCGCCCCTCGTCGAACTGCGTCTAGCGCAAAGTCGTGCCCATCAGCGTTTGCTCCCTTCAGGCAGAAGAAAAGCGAGCCGGGAAGCGCGTCTCGACTATCGTGGCATAGAGATGCTACGACAACGCCATCGCTAGCGTCAGGACCTGAAGCCCCAGGCGGACGCACCGGTCCGCCAACCGCCAACACCACTCCCCGAGCCTGCGCAAGTAGCTGTTCGAGTCGCACTGTGATTCCCCTAACGCCCAGGCCCCGCTGCTGACGACGTCAGGCTCCGCGAGGGTCCGAAGGTTATTGGGGTGCTTTGCTCACTGACGCTGGCACTCATGGGTGACCTGAGTTGACGCGTCCGGTTGCCGACACGGTTGCCGCGAGACGGGTTGTAGTTGCGACCCCTGGAGGGATCGCCTGGATGATCCTGGATCGACGAGGAGGTGGTGCTCCGGCTCCTGACGGCGCCACACGGAACAAATGTAGCGCGTACTGCATAATGTTCGAGAACACTGGTGCTGACACAGCTCCACCATAGATGTCATGCGGCCTGTTCAGCACCACGATCGCAGTCAGTGCCGGACTGTTCGCAGGCGCAAAGCCGGCAAATGTTGCCATGAACGCGCCCGGCTGGTAACCGTGCGCGCCGTGGATTGGGATCTGCGCTGTCCCTGTCTTACCAGCTACCTTGTAGCCTGGGATCACTGCATGGACACCGGTCCCATACTGGACAACCTTCTGCAACATTCCGTTGAGCTCACTTGCGGTCGACGCGGAGATGATCCTTCTTGCTGGGGGTAGCGGGTAGGGATGTATCGTTCCCTTCGGACCGACCGTTGCCCGCACCAGGCGTGGTGGCACCAAAACTCCACCGTTCGCCACTGCGTTCATCGCCGCGAGCATCTGCACGGGCGTCACTGCGTCATCCTGGCCGATCGGAGTCGAGCCGATCGCGGTTGGCGACCAGCGGTTCGGTGGCACGAGGATTCCTGGGGACTCCCCTGGAAAGCCGATGCCCGTCAGCTTGCCGAATCCGAACGCATTGATATACCTCGAGATCAAAGTCTTCCCTACCAGCTGGGCAATGTGAATCGTGCCCACATTTGAAGAGACCGCGATGATGTGCCTCGCAGTCATCTGCTGGGTCGGATGGACCTCAGCATCGTGAAACAACGCACCGTCGATCACCACATGATCAGGAACCGTGAACGTCGTCTGCGGGGTAATGATGTGGTTCTGGAGTGCAGCAGAGAATGTCACGATCTTGAACACGGATCCCGGCTCGTAAACAGCCGTCAGCCCCAGGTTCGAAGGCGCCTCGACGACCATTCCATTCGCAGACCGGGCTAGATTCGCCAAAGCGAGTATCGCGCCGGTCCTCGTATCCATTATTGCCGCAGTGCCACTCACCGCTCCTGACTTTGCTATCTCGAGCGCCAGCTGGTGCTCGACCTCGAACTGGAGTGAGTTATCGATGGTCAGGACCAGACCATCGCCCGGGACTGCTGGACGAATCACCTGTGGGGTCCCAAAGAAGTTTGCTGCACCGGACGGGCCAATCGGTAACTCCTTGCCGGGGCGGCCGGCTAGCAGCTTCTGGAATTCGTACTCAAGGCCGCTAGTACCAACCAGGCTTCCTGCAGAGTCCATCCTCACGGTACCGATCACCGGCGCTGCAAGGTTTCCGTTAGGAAGCACCCGCAACGGCTCTGGAGCTACAGTTACGCGACTCAATACGTTCAAGTGCCCGAAGACCTCGGAGCGCACGGCATTCGCCTGTGCTCTATTAAGCATGCGCTTCAAGACCACATAACCGGCATTCTCACTGAGGAGCACCCGGAGCTGAGCAGGACTCTTACCAAGCAGCGGCGACAGTAGTGAGGCAGCCTGGCTCGCTAGGCGCGTTCGACGCAGATTATCCGAAATGACCATATAGCGCCGAACGGACACCGCTAACAGCTTGAAATTTCGATCGTATATCGAGCCACGCGTCGCTGGGATCACCTTCACAGCTTGATCGGCTCCACTCCCAGCCAAGATGCTGCGAGCGTGGACCACCTGCACGTCAGCCAGTTGGCCACCAAGCCACAGGAGCATCGTCGCCATCAGCACAAACAAGAACGCGGAGCGTCGCCGGCCGTAGCGGCGGGCGCTGTTCACGATCAAGCACCCGGCGCTTGAGTGCCGCGAGCGCCCCGCCCAACCCCCGAACGCGCCACGCCCCCCTTCGGTGCTTTCAAATACGTCACAGAGTGCGGGGCGACCATGCCGAGCTGGCCGGCCCTTTGTACGACACGTGCTGGAGTCTCCAGATTCGCGACCTGTGTTTCAAGGCTACGTGTGGTCCTAACCTCGGTGGACACCCGAGCCTTGATCTGGTCCAGCCGAAGTTGCCCGCGATCGAGGAACACATGCAAGATCACGGTTGCAGTAACGACCGTTATCAGGAACAGCGTCGACATGATGATCATCGCCCGTGCTCTCCGGCGCCTGAGGCGTAGGGCGAGTTCCTCGTTCGAGACGGCCCGCAGGGGTCTTCGAGGAGCGCCCGAGGGATGCTCGAGAGGCAGTGACCTTGCTCTCGGCGCCAGCGAAGCTGTTGCGAGCGAGTGCGTGCCGCGCGTTCGCGTACTGGAAGCGGTCTGTGGCGCCATCAGGATGACCTCCGAGCCCGATCGAGGCGCTCCGCGATCCTCAAACGGGCGCTCGCAGCACGCGAGTTGGCCGCGACCTCATCCGGTTGCGGCTTGAGCGCACCTTTGGTAATTACCCGCACGACCCCAACCGCCCCGCATACGCAGGGGAGGCCAGCTGGGCACGTGCAGCCACCACTTGCTGCATGTGCAAATGCGGCTTTTACCGCCCGATCTTCGCTCGAATGGTATGAAAGCACTACGCACCTCCCTCCTGAGTCCAGTAGCTCTATCGCCTGTTCAAGGCCGTCTGAAAGCATCCGGTCCTCCTCGTTCACAGCTCGCCGTATCGCCTGGAATACTCGCTTGGCAGGATGTCCAGGCCTTCGCCGGGAACGCGCTGGGACTGCCCGCGCTACGACATCCGCGAGCTCACCAGTGCTCTCGAGAGGCCGCGCCGCAACGACCGCGGCGGAGATTCTCCTGCTAAGCGACACTTCGCCGTTCAAACGAAACAACCTTTCCAACTCCTCTACTGGCCAGGAGTTCACAATCTGCTCAGCGGTCAGCGGATTGCTGCGATCCATACGCATGTCCAATGGACCCGACCTCATGTAGGAAAACCCCCGCTCCGGGCGGTCGATCTGCATGGAGCTGACTCCAAGATCAAAGAGGACGCCGATAACTTTCTTGCTGGGTTCGTGAGCGCGAACCACCGGACTAAGATGATCGAAGCTATCCTTCACGAGGATTGCCCGCTTGCCGAACGGCTTCAGAACCCGGGCCGCGGCCTGTAACGCCTCACGATCGCGATCCAACCCGAGAAGCGTCACTCCTTGCTTTTCTCTGAGGATGATCGCCGCGTGACCGCCAGCGCCGACGGTTGCATCGACTATCACCCCGCTCCCGCATGAAGCGAATGCGGTGAGCACCTCCTTCGCCATCACCGGTTCGTGAAAGGCTGGCGTGCTACTTTCAGGCGAAGGTGATGCGCCCCCAGAGCTCGCGGCGAAACGCCAGCTCGGTGGAGATAGATGATCCGACCTCAGTCCCTCGACGCTCGAAGAGCTGCTCAACGGCATCGATAGCACCAATTGAAGACTCCAACACCTGGCGGAGCGGGGGCGGAGGAGAGTGTCCCGCCAGGATCCCGCCGAGGGACTGGGGTCGGATCACGGTCTCTAGTCGTGACGAACCCGGCTTCTAGGGCCCTTGAGGTTTGCACCGATCCAGCGCTCATCAATGCTTTGCTCCTCGCTCGGGTCTCGTTGCTGGCGGAGATCATTCCTGATCACCTCCTGTATCGTGAACTGACCCGGCAGGAGTCGATGTCAAGGGATGCAGGGAACCAGGAGGCCCAGGAACAGCAACGAGGGCATCGATGTCCTCCTGAGCGTCACTTGGCCAGCGATCGAGCGCGGTGATCTCGAGGTGATCCCCAATTCCTTGCCACGAAATGCTGCTTCCCGGCACAAGCCCGAGTCGGTCGCGAAAAAGCTGAGGTACGACGAAGCGATGTTGTCCGTCAAGCTTGATGCTGTGAGACGCCCGGGCGAAGGCTCTGAAGACCTTGTATCCTTCCGGCGTCCCCGAAGCCTCATGATATCGTGCAAGGCGATCCTCCCAGCGTGCGGTGTCCCAAACTGCTATCGAATTCCCGAAGTGGGGACTGAGCATCACAACCCCACCGAAGCCCTCAATCTTCTTGAAGACCTCATAGAAGTCCCTTGGCAGCACGGCCCTGAACTTCTCGTCCAACACCTGGTCATGCGTACCAAAAAACAGCGTCGCACCTGCTGCATCCGAACTACTCACCGCTGCGACCCACACGACCGCAGGCACAGTCCAGCACACCGGGCTGCCTACCCGGGAGAATCAATCCGCTTACCCACTCGATACCACTCTGTGCCACTGGTCCCCACTTTACACCATCAAGCCTCCATTGCAATGGATGTTCACAAAACCAAAGAAACCCGCTAGTTCCTTAGCGCAATAGTGCTAAGCACACAGGTCAGCCAAGCTGGATGAAGCTGCCCAACCCGACGGCTCTCAGTAGATCCTCAAAGCCAATTACCGCCAACGAGAAGCGGTTCAGGGCAAGCAGGACTCCGAACGCTGCGAGGAAAATACCAGCCGCCACGGTAATGGCCGGAGTATATCTCTTGAGCCGACTTGTTACAAGCATTGCGCGGTCATACGCAAGGCCCGTTAGAAGAAACGGTATCCCGAGCCCCGCAGAGTAGGCCAGGAGCAACATCGCGCCTGGCACCTCGCGTTGTTGATCCGCAGCCACAGCCAGCACGGAAGCGAGTACCGGTCCGAGGCACGGTGTCCAGCCGAAGGCAAACGCCGCTCCCGCAACAGGCGCTGCGAGAGGGCCCATCCTGGAGAGATCGATCTGGATCCGCTTTTCCAGGTGAATCCACGGTGATCGAAGGAAAGCAGCGCCAAGAAGGAACGCTGCCATGCAAACAACGACAACGCCTGATGCCCGAGTGAGAATAACGTGATAGCGACCGAGAGCCGACCCTGCGGCTGAAGCCGAAAGCCCGAGGACAACGAAGACAGACCCAAACCCAGCGATGAACAGTCCCGTGCTCTTCAGGACCGTTGCCGTTCCTCCCGCCACCCTGCTTTCACCGGCCGCGTGAACAGCGGAAAGATTGCCCAAGTCCAGCGCAGTCACGACCGACAGGTACGCGGGTACCAGCGGCAGAACACATGGGGAGAGAAACGAGACTATCCCGCCGCCAAAAGCAATCAGGTATCCGAG
>JAJZXF010000080.1 GCA_021802485.1 Actinomycetes bacterium
CCCAGGACGAAGAGCGTGGTAGGTCTGTTCGATGTTGACCGCCGCGACGTAGTAGGCAAGCAGGACGATCTCGTTCGCGTGGCAGAGCTCCCGGTAGGCGTGGGGGAGCTCGGATGGGTCGAGCATCGGTAGCAGGCGGGCGAGGAAGGTGCCAGTACCTGAGAACGGATCAAGTACGTGCACCCCGTCTGTGCCGAGATGGGCCCCGAACTCCGAGGCAAGGATCTCATTGACGCTTCGGAGCATGAAGTCCACGATCTCGACCGGGGTGTAGACGATGCCAAGGCGGTCTGCTGCTTTCGGGAAGGCCTTCTGGAAGAAGACCTCATAGAGCTCCTTGATGACTCGCTGGCGGCCATCTAAGTTGTCGATATTTTCAGCGCGGGTGCGCACCGAGCGGTAGAAGTCGGCTAGCTCAGCTCGCTCTTGGTCGATCGCCTCCTGTTCGTGCAAGGCGGTGAGCACCTCGGCCATGGACCGAGACACCGGGTTCTCGCTTGCAAACGCGGAGTCACCGAAGAGAGCGTCAAAGACCGGGGAGGTGATGAGGTGCTGGGCGAGCATCTCTGTCGCCTCGTCCTTGCTCACTGACGGGTTGATCACCTGGCGTAGTCCCACAAGGTAACGCTCGAAGGAGTCTGCTACCGCACCTCCTGCTGCGATCGCGGTCTCGATGCGGGTGATGTGAGCAGAAGCTATGCGCGCTACGTCCCTTGCCCAGTCCTCCCAGTAGACCCGTGTCCCGCAGCGCTTTACCACACGGGCGTAGACCTTCTCCTCCAAGCCCTGCCAGGTAAGAGGCAGTCGGTCGGACTCCGCTAGCCGGTCGGCTTCTCGGGTCCCTGCGCTCCCGACACCCACGACTTGGATTCGAGCCGTACGGTTCTTTTGGAGGTCGAGCTTGTTCACCTCCGCGTCGAAGCGGTCGTCGTGGGCACGAAGCGCCTGGAGCACCTGCCAGACAACCTGGTAGCGCTTGTTGTCGTCGAGGACACGTTCAGGGTCCTCGCCAGCAGGGACAGCGACGGGGATCACGACGTAGCCGTAATGCTTTCCCTTGGCCCTTCGCATAACCCTTCCGACCGCTTGGACCACGTCGATCTGGGACTTTCGGGGCTGGATGAAGATCACGGCGTCGAGCGCGGGCACGTCCACACCTTCTGACAGACAGCGCGCATTCGTGAGCACCCTGCAGGTGTCCTCCGGTGGGTCTTCACGGAGCCAGGCAAGCGCCTGGTCCCTTTCCAGCGCGCCCATCGTCCCATCCACATGGCGCGCTTCGCAGCCGATGCCATCCTCGCCTCGATCCCGCACGGCATCGACGACCGCTGGGAGAGCCCCTTTCACCTGTTTCGAGGCCTTGATGGTGGTCGAGAAGGCAACCGCTCGACGCATAGGCTCGGGGTCGTAGTCGAACTGCTCCGATCCTGTTGCTCGCTTGGAGAGCCCCCGCCACACCCCGACCAGGCGTGCTGCGTCCTCCAAGACCAGGTCCAGCTCGGGATCGGCGAGAGGAGCGTGGGCTGCTTGGTTGGCAAATGCCTCGTCGACCATCAGCACCACGACCCGGTAGTCAGACAGCAGGCCTGCCTCGACTGCATTTGCGAAGCCGAGGCGATGAAAGACGGGCCCGTAGAGAGCCTCGTCGTCCATCGAGCACAGCACGACGTCGGACTCCTTGGCCTTCTCCTTTACCCGATCGGAGTAGAGCCGGGGGGTAGCGGTCATATAGAGCCTGCGACGAGCCTTCAGGCGCATTGCATCATGGACAAGGGTGAAGCCGGAGTAGTTCTCGCCAGCAGCCAGCGCTCCGGTGGTGCGATGTGCCTCGTCCGCGATGACGAGATCGATGATCGGTGCCCCTTCGCTCTGGGCCGCTGCGACCCGATCAAGGGACTGATACGTCGAGAAGACCACGAGTAGCGGGTTCTCCTCGCTCTCGGAGTCCGAGGCAGCGAGTGCAAGGTGTTCGGCAATCGTTGTCGGGTTGGTCGTTGCCGGCAACGCAAGGTCGTAGACGTGAATGTCCTCGGAGTCCTTCGTGACCTGGGCATCCGAACAGACTGCGAGCGCGTGCAGCGGCCGGTTGGCGTCAGCTGACCAGGACCTGAGGCTCTGGGATAGCAGCGATATCGACGGTACGCAGAAAAGGACCACCCCGCCCGCTTTCACGCTCTCTTCCGCGAGGCGAAGGGCAGTGAAGGTCTTGCCGGTGCCGCATGCCATGACCAACTTGCCCCGATCCGAGTCTTCAAAGCCCCGGAACACGTCGTCGATAGCGGCCCTCTGGTGTGCCCGGAGCTGCTTTAGCTCTTTACGTGGGAGCTGGTCAGGGTGAGCAGGGTCGAAGCGAGACCAGTCGAAGGGGCTTGACTCCAGCTCTGCAACGCTGATGCGCTGCACTGGGACGACCTGATCCGCGAGGATCTTCTCCGCGTTGGTGCTCCAGCGCTCTGTCGTAGAGACAAACAGCCGAGAGGTGAACGGCTTTCGCGCAGAGGTGACAAGGAACGGGTCGATGTCTTTTCTTTGGATGTACTGTCCGTCGCCGTAGAACTTGCACTGGATCGCACACATGCTGCCATCGCGCTCTTTGGCCACGATGTCGATCCCGGTGTCGTGCTCGCCCTTTCGCTCAGGGTACTCGGACCAGAGCCAGACGTTCGTAAAGCGGTCCTTGAACAAGCGGTCCTCTCTCAGGAACGCCCTTATGAGCCGCTCGAAGACCTGGCCTTGTCCTTGCGGGGTCGGGACATGCGAGCGGATCTTCTCGAACAGGCCACCCGGGCCAGCGAGGGGTCGCCCGTCAGCCTCTTTGTCCGTCACCATCTCCACGAGTGCCAATCTTCGCATACAGCGGTGCCAATCGGTGGATCTGTCGGTCCGAATGATGCATAACAGCCAGCGCCACGCCATGCCTATCCGTCGGACAGTCGCCTCTTGCCTGGTTTCTCACCAGTGTGCCGACTCGGCCAAGGAGCACCTCCGCAGTGTCAGCCTCGCTCGTCAGACCGGCACGAGGACGCCAATGCCGAGCAGTTCCGACCATTACAGCAGGCAAGAGCCAATAGTTCGCAACATGGGAAGCTTGGACGCAGCGGTTGCACGCTCAGAGGATGCGCGCTTACTCAGCGCGCTAAGCTGCCAATGCGCCTCTAGCTCAACTGGCAGAGCAACGGACTCTTAATCCGCAGGTTGGGGGTTCAAGTCCCCCGAGGCGCACCAGAAATAACCAGGTCGAAAGGCACATCTTTACCTTTCGACCATACTGAGACGATCAGACCCGAACGCAACACCCAACATGTGGAGGTGGTGAGCGGTTCCTTGTAACTTATCCGTGAGCCAGAGGTGCGGATGCCCGCGATAGGTTCGTCGAATTCGTGCGCACATAGTCTCCAAGAACCGACGCAACATGCTTAACCGCGCGGTTCAGTTCGCCCGGTCCGCCAGCGCCCGCAGCTTTCAAAAAACTGCGTTCACAGGTGCGGTCATAGGGCGAGGCGGAGAGTCCTTGCAGTGCGGCCCAGCGTGCCCTGTCGGACTCGGAGTGTTACAGATGCAAGATCGCCGCAAGGCTACAGCCACCGATGCCACAGCAACCTCGATGTGCGCAACCACCAACTCGGTCCACGCCCAGGAATAGCTTCCCGGCACCACCCCCTCGAACGAAGCACCCCGCACCAATTCCAGCACGGCCGTCAGAACTTCGATCTCGTCGGCGTTGTCATCTTTCTCGGCTCGCTCGACGTAGTTGGGGAAGATGGTCTAGTCGCTTCGTATCTTCGGGGAAAGCCGATACCGCGATCCCTTAGCTGCTTCCGGCACGTACTCGGCTCCGAGACACTTACGCAGCATGGAGATCGCGTTGTGGAGGCTCTTCATCGACGCCTCGGTTGTTTCGAGATCACGCAGGCTGTCGCAAAATGGCCCGAAACAGCGGTCTCCGAAGGCAAAACCCCAGGTGGCGTTCCGCTCCAAATGCATTTTGCGACAGCCTGCACGAGGCCACAATGCAGCGCTTCTCTCTTCGCCGGGGACGCTTCGATCGGAGTGGACGGCGAGGAAGCAGGCCAGCTAGACAACGATCCGCAGGTCGGGTTCCTTCTTCCACCCGACCACCTCGACACGCCCGAGCAGCCGAACCTCCGGATGGATCAACAGAAAGGTCGCGGGCGGGGGGGTCGGCGCCGTGGTGTCCATGAGATCTTCACTCAGAACTGCTACCATGCCCGGCACGCTCCCAAACAGGGCGGCCTTGCTGGCGGAAGGGGAATCGGCGACCGATGCCTCCTTCAGACGCAGCGATTCTACGACCACAATCCAAGCCCGCTTGCCAACGCCGGTCACCTCCTCGCGGACGATGCGGGGACCGGCGGCACGGTAGGGAGATGGGGAGTTTCGGCCAGGTCGTGAGAGCGGCCTACCCGGGGATTCCGAGGGACTCAGCCCCACGTATGGGCGTAGCGGCTCGCCAGGGCCTCTCAGCGGTTCTTTACGGTGGCGACCGAGACCGGGATACCATCATTCCCCGCCAGGAACAGGCGGACCATCGTGACACCCACCAGCTCGCCCTGCTGGGCCGCCAGGAGCATCTATGCAGGTTATCTAATGGTCGCCTGGTTCAGGTTCTTCCTGGAGGGTTGACCACGGCTGGATAGCAAGCCATAGTGCCTTGGAATGCCTACTTGGAACCCTGGAGTAAGTTGTGAGGGTGTCGAGAGATCGATCGGGTCGGCTATTTCGACCGGAGCGTACTGGTGCGGCTGCGGAGCCGACGCAACGCCCGGCAATTTCTGCGCGCCAAGACTTCAAACAGCGGGCAGAGGCGGTGGTGATCAGCATTAGGCTTGGGAGTGTGTCCGAATTCATCGAGGATAATGGCTTCAGACCGGGCCGTCGTAATGCGAATGAGGAGATGGAGCGATGGATGAACAGATGAGGGAAAACCCGGTGACGCGCTGGATTCATTTCTCATCTAGGGGATCTTGGCTGTCCCTTGAGTTGTATGGTCGCTGAAAGGTCGGCTTGATGGGTGAACTGAAATCGCAGAACTGGCGACCTATAGAGGACCTACCGAGCGATTGGCGTATGCTGGCCTCGCAAGAATTGCGGTCACTGAGCGACGTTTGGGCCGATCAGAAAGCTCTTCTGGAAGGCTCCGATGCGTTACGGCAGTTTAATGATCGCCTTCAGCGCCAGTGGGCAATTGAGACCGGGATTCTTGAGAGAATTTATTCACTTGACCGCGGTGTCACAGAGGTCCTAATTGAACGCGGAATCGATTCAAGCCTGATTCCCAACGACTCGACCGATAAGGATCCTGAGTTAGTAACTCGCATCATCCGTGATCAAGAATCGGCGGTTGATTGGCTCTTCGACATCGTCAACGGCCAGCGGGAGTTTTCATTGTCGTTCATCAAGGAACTCCATGCTCTCATGACACGATACCAGAATACAGCATCTGGACGCGATCAATTTGGCCACGAGGTTGAGCTACCCCTCTTGAGGGGAATGTGGAAGGAATTGCCGAACAATCCAACTCGACCCGATGGGTCCCTTCACGAATACTGTCCGCCCGAACAGGTGGCTCCCGAGATGGAGCGTCTCCTTCACCTCCATCAGATCCACGAAGAGCTAGGAGTGTCCCCAGAACTCGAAGCTGCGTGGTTGCATCATCGATTTACACAGGTCCATCCGTTTCAGGACGGAAATGGACGGATAGCAAGAGCCCTCGCATCTTTGGTCTTGATTCGCGCCGGCTGGTTTCCACTGGTTGTTACGCGCGATGACCGGGAGAGATATATCTATGCTCTTGAATTAGCAGATCAGGGAGACCTCACAAGCCTTGCACTATTAATCGCTTCGCTTCAGCGGAAGTCATTTGTTAACGCTCTTGGGCTGGCTAGAGAGGTGCTTCAAGAAAGCGAACGGCTTGATCAAATGATCGCTTCGGTCAAAGATATGTACGCCAGACGCGATGAGCGCCTGCGCGAAGACTGGGAACATGCGAAGAATGTCGCCGATAAGGTTTTCGGGCTCGCCACAGAGCGATTCGAAGAGCTAGCGACAAGATTGCGTAGCGAAGTGGGCCAATTCTCGTCGGAATTTGGTTTCTTTGTCATAAACAATCGAAACGGAGGGGAACGAATGCACTGGTACAGATGGCAGACGTTCGAGATAGCTAATCGCCTTGGTTACTTTGCGAACATGCGTGATTATCGCGCCTGGGTGCGGTTAAGGCTTGTCACGGATGGGAAAGCAGACATTGTTCTTCAACTGTCTGCAATCGGAAAGGAGTATCGTGGGCTGATCGGTGCCAGCCTCTTCTTCTTTCGCAAAGAAGAAACCGAGGGTACTGAAGAGCAGGTACGCGATATAAGTCCTGCCTCTGACGAACTATTCCAGATCAACTATAAAGAGGACGAAGGCTCTGTCCTGGATCGGTTCGGCAATTGGCTTGATCGGGCGCTCATCCGCGCGTTGGAAATGTGGCGACAGGGGCTTTGAAGCTGACATCCGAGTTTTTTTCTTGTGCGATCTGGAGGCCGTGTTACACCCTTGCTATACCCGCGGAGCAAGGACGCTGTCGCTCGATTCGTCTTGCGCATCGCACTCCGGGATGATTGAGGCTGGTTTCACCGCAGGCTACTTCGAACTTGCGGATTCCGATCCGCAAGGTTCATGAGGCGGAGCCATTCCCACCGAGCGGCTCGAGTCGGCCGAGAGAGCCGAACAGTTCGCCACCTTCTGGCGGCAGGCTTACTCCGCGAACCCCATTGACTACGACAACAACATCTGCCGTGGCGAGACTCTTACCGGCAAGAACCTCGGAACATTGATGGAGTGGAAAGCTGGAAAGCAATTTGCCGAGAGGGCCCGACAGGGGGGCATGGTCGGCTCGGATTGGAGTCAGTGACATCATCGCCCAGCGTCAGAGCGGATCCTCACTTTCTGACGATGCTGTAAGAAAACTGATCGACAAGGTACATAAGGCCAAGGGTGTTCGCACCACGCTCATCCGGCCGCTCTTCATCTGTCACGTGGCAGATCCCGACGGTACACCTATGTATGACGTGAACACGTGGCGAGCCGCTCCCTGTCGCTATGCAAGGGCTCTGTAGAAACGTCTGCATAACCTTCCCGATCTCATCTGTGGTGCAGAGCATGATCTGCGAGCTACCGGACGCTAGATCTCTTGGGGGCTGCGCCCCCAAAGTTTGTGACGAGTTTTCAGGCTGCTGTTCCTAGTCTCGCGCCGTCCACATAGCTGGTGAGTGACCGATCGATCTGTTTGAGGGCGCGCCGAAGCTCGACGGGTCCGGTGGTTGGTCGCCGGCGTCGAGGGCGGCCCAAGGATCCTGTCGCGCACCTTGGTGTAGAAGATGGCGGTGCGTATCCCTTCGGGCGTGGTGCGGTAGGTATTCGTCCCTGGGATCTTCTCGATCAGCCCGTGGATGCGGAGCCGGCGCAGGTCGTATCCCATCTGGTTGGTGCTGTAGTCCGCATCGAGGAGCCCGGTGACAAGCCCGCGAAGGCTTCGATTGGTGAAGCCGGTGACGGTGTGGATGACACAGCACAGAGCGCCGGTCAGGGCCATGGCGCGTGGATCCCCGAAGCGCAAGGCTCCGGTTCTTTGGCCCTCCCGTATGTAGGGCTGGTGAAGACGGTCGAACAGATCGTCTCCGATGGCACAGCCCTGACCGGCACGCTCAATTGCAAGCAGACGGGCGTTGACCTCGCGGCATTTCGCCATCAGCTCGGGCAGATGCTCGAGCCGGGCGAGGACCCCGATGTCAGACGGCTTGTTGATGACGGTCTCGATGCGATACGCCCTCCCTTCCTTCAGGTACTGTTTCACCCGGCTGTGCTTGTAGGCGAAGTCCATCTTCACCTCGGTTCCGGGGCTGAACACCCTGGTCCGGAACTGCTTGGCCGTCGTACGGCCGCGCCGGTCGCGGCCAAACACGGCATGGACCTCTTCGGGCCGACCGATGCCGATGTTGTCCGCCACGAGCGCCTCGAAGAACCGCCGCGCCCGTCGAGGGTCGTCCAGCACGAGCGTGCGCGACATCTCGACCTGGCGCATCGAGAGCTCCCACCAGTAGCCCGCCGCCCGGTCCGCCGCGGTGAACGGTGTCGGGACGGCGTCGATCCACCGGTCGAAGAACCCCTGCACGTCGTCGGGCCCGAACCGGCGGCAGATCTCGGTCAGCTCGTCAGGGTCGTCGCAGGAGGCGAGCCCGTTGGCCAGCGCCGTGTAGCCGACCCCCGCATGGTCGAGCTGGCGTTTGGCCCACTCATGCCCGTTGCCCCAGACCTTGGCCGGATAGGGGAAGTACGTGCAGATCTTGATGAACCCGACCCCGAACTCAGGGTCGAGCACGTAGAAGTAGTAGGTGCCGACCCGACGCGACGACTTGGTGAAATCGAAGCTCGCGAGACCGGGAGTGTCAGACCGGTTCCGGCCGCCGAAGACCCACTGGTACTCCTGAGCCGCCACGATGGCCACCACCCCGAACCTGCTCTCCGCCTCGGCCGCGTCGACGTAGGGCCGGACATGGTCAATCTTGCGGTCGTCCCACCGCGACCGATCAGGCTTGTTCAACCGCAGGATCGGGACGTTGTTGGCCTGCGCGAACGCCTTCACCTCGCGAACGAACCGGTTACCGATCTGAGCGAAGAGCGCCGGCGAGGGCACCGGGTTGCCAAGGTGGCGAGTCAAGAACAGCACCACCTGCCCGCCGACCTGCAGGTTCGGAACGTATGCGTTCAACAGCATCCGATCCACGCACTCAACCTCGAGGGTCACATGGCCCTCGAGCACCTCGTTAATGTTCGTCTCCGCCATGGCACCAGCGTGACCGAATAGGGCCGGCTTTGCCGGCCCGACATCATCTCAGCACGCGCCGACCCCGGGAAGGGGCCGGGGGAGGGCCTGCCCTCCCCCGGCTAACGCCGTGGAGCTAAGAAGTGGTTTAGGAAGATCGTCTGTGGCATACCTACAGCGCAGGTGCGTGACCGGCTCGTAGCCATGGCATCGAGACGACGCATCGCGGTCGACAGCACTCCTGCTGCTTACTCCTCGATGTGGGGTAAAGAGTACCGGCAGGCACCCCTCAGTTCAGAAAAACACAAGATCTCGGGACACACCGCAGCAGCGGTAGTCCTCGGGAGGCGAGCCCTTGGGCACTCAGCACGGCGCCGCTCACAGGCAAGTCCAGGTGTGACCGCACCCGACCAGAGGATCAAAGAAGCAGACACGTGTAATACTGCCGGTGCGGAGAGCTGCCATGTGAGCAGGACGGGATCTCCGGGCACTCGCCATCACGCAACCGAAGAGCAGCGGAGGTGCAAGGGCAAGCTCGAAGGGCGCAATATTGCCCCGAGAGCCAGCAAGACCCGAAGCGGCAAAGTTGGACTGTGGGAAGCGAGGCCAGCGAAGACCGTTCGTGCTGGCCCCTCAGACGTGGATCGGCTCCGGCTGATAGACGCTGAGGCTTGAGGAACGGTACTTGGCCTGTAGCTCGCTTGTTCGGGTGCCAACTCTGAGCGCACACCGCTCACCAACGCATCTACGGGAGTATTATCAGGGGCAAAGTGCACCTGTAGATGCGACACTCAGCTCGAAATCGCAGCATGGAGCGGTTGCCTGGAACGCATCCGCTGGAGCATTCTCAGGGGCAAAACGCATCTGAAGATGCGTTGGTGGCACACCGCTAGCTGATTCGCTGGCATCCAAGATAGCTAGCGCCACGGGCTTCGTGAGTTTGGTCCTTTTTGCGTAGTTGATAGTGAAACTACATATTGGGTATTAGTGGCCCGAAAGGGGTGCAGATGCGCAATATATAGTGTCCTGGCGACGTGAGTAGAAGTGATTTCGGCAGGTCCGTTGAGGTACAAACGGAGTTTTTCTCACAAAGGTATAGACATTGACTACACGCACGCGTATACTAATCTCCAGTTCAACGTTAGTGAGGCAGCGGCCAGAAGCTCCGGCTTCGTCGATGGTGAAGATCGACTTGAGGGCCATATATTACGCGGCATGGGAGTGAAATTAGCGATGTTTTGTCCTGGCAGCGATTCATGGTTGCGCGACTTGCAAGATCGGATGAGTCGATGACGAATAGTCGGGCAGGAGTTCGTGAACCAGTGTATGTCTGCGGGGTGGGCGCGGTCACCGGCTACGGTTGGGGACGAAAGTACCTGTGGGATGGCATGAGGAGCGGTAGCTCGGCGGTGGTCAAGACCTCGGGGTTTTCCCCGGTCTTCGACGACGACTGGGGCTACGTGGCACGGGTTCCTGATGGCGGTCGGCCACGAGACGGCATGAGCCGGTTCTCGCGAGCATTGCGTGCATCGGCAAGGGAAGCCGTAGAGGACGCGATGGAACGTGGCTGGGAGCCCGGTCCGGTGGTGGGTTTAATTCACTGCTTGGTCTTCGGTGAAGTCGATATGTGGCGCGAGCTGCATAGCATGCAGGGCTACAGTCTCAATAGCCGCAAGTTCATGCAGCTGATGCCGTCCACACCAGTATCAAAGCTGATGAAGGAGCACGATTTCCACGGACCATGCATGGCGGTCTCCGCGATGTGCGCGTCAGGCAATTCCGGCTTATTGACCGCCAAGATGTGGATGGACGCGGGTCTTGCAACAGATGTGCTGGTGATCTCGACTGACCTCTCTGCGACGCCGGAGGCGTGCAGGGCCTTCCACGATGTCGGCGTCGCTGTGGTCGACCAGGCACCATTGGACGCTTGCCGGCCGTTTCAAGAGGGGAGCAGGGGTTTCGTGTTCGGAGAAGCTTCGGCCGCGCTCCTTGTGTCAGCGAGACCCGATGGCGCCTACGGCAAGGTTCTTGGCGGATCAATGTCGCATGACGGCTACCACATAATTGCACTTGCCCCGGATAACGAGCAGGTTCATCGTTGCTTCGTCAACGGGCTCGAGAACGCTGGCGTATCTGCGGGCGATGTCGCATACATGAACGCTCACGGGTCGGGAACTGACCAATGCGACATAGCCGAAGGTGGCATGCTCGACACCCTCCTCACCGATGCAAAGGGGGTCTACTCGCTCAAGCCACTCGTCGGGCACTGCCAGGGAGCGGCATCCGCTATAGAGCTCGTGTCGTCCTTCCTGTCCTTGGAATTTGGCGAGATTCCAGCGCCCCCCAAGGTGGCTGCGGGCCACCCACTGCTACTGGATGGTTGTGTGAAACGTGAACCGGGAGTCGAGGTTAAGTGTTCGCTTGGAATGGGTGGGCACAACTCCGTGGTCCTTCTCGACGCTCCGTAACTCTATCGGGTAGATACAGGATCTTAGTTCCCTATAGCGCAGCAAGGTCGCGTCCCATATAGTTGCGCCGGGGTGCTGCGCAAAGCGGCCGCGCCGTTATGTGCGGTAGCTGAAGTGGCGTGGTATCGAGAGCGTTTCAAACCATTGTAAAAAGGAGTGAGCGTATGTACCGGTGGATGATGTCGTCAGACAGAGTGCCCGAGGCGTGGTTCAACGTAGTTCCGCATCTTGCGGAGCCGCTTGCACCGCCGCTTCATCCCGCGACACGCGAGCCAGTTGGGCCCGATGATCTGGCCCCGCTCTTCCCGATGGCGCTCATCGCCCAAGAGGTCTCCGTCGACCCATGGGTACCGATACCCGGGCCGGTCGTGGACGTGCTGCGGCTGTGGCGTCCTACACCGCTCGTGCGGGCGCGGCGCCTCGAAGAGGCACTTGAGACGCCAGCGCGGATTTATTACAAGGACGAGTCGGTCTCGCCAGCGGGCTCGCACAAGCCGAACACCGCAGTTGCCCAGGCCTACTACAACGTTGAAGAGGGAGTCCACAGGCTTGCCACTGAGACTGGAGCTGGGCAGTGGGGGAGCGCCTTGAGCTTTGCAGGTGCGCTCTTTGGCCTCGAGGTGAAGGTCTACATGGTCAGGGCGTCCTACATGCAAAAGCCATACAGACGCGTGATGATGGAGACTTGGGGGGGATCAGTGGTCCCATCCCCAGTTGACGACCCGGACCATCCAGGCTCGCTTGGCGCAGCGATCAGCGATGCGGTGCGTGACGCTGTCGGCCGTGAGGACACTCATTACTCCCTCGGCTCGGTGCTGAACCACGTCTTGTTGCATCAAACTGTCATCGGGCTTGAGGCCAAGGAACAGCTGCAGCTTGCTGGGGAGGCCCATCCGGACGTCGTGATCGCCTGTTGTGGAGGTGGGTCCAACCTGGGCGGGATCTCCTTGCCGTTCGTCCCCGACGATGGAGTTCGCCTGGTGGCGGTTGAGCCGTCATCTTGCCCCACGCTTACGAAGGGGGCCTTCGACTATGACTTCGGTGATGTTGCAGGCCTCACCCCACTTCTTGCGATGTACACACTTGGTCATGACTTCGTCCCGCCATCGATCCACGCTGGCGGCCTGCGATATCACGGGGACTCTCCGATCATCTCGTCCCTGGTGCGCTCTGGTCGCATGGAGGCCGTAGCGTACTCACAACGGGATGTGTTCAAAGCAGCTGTTCAGTTCGCACGAACGCAAGGAACTATCTGTGCTCCAGAGACAGGCCATGCGATCCGGGCCGTGATCGATGAGGCGTTAGCGGCAAGAGAGGCTGGAGAAGAGCGAGTGATCCTCTTCGACTACTCAGGACATGGCCTGCTGGACCTTTCTGCCTACGATGATTACTTGAACGACCGGCTCATCGACTGAAAGCCTCCCAGCCAGGGAGCCACACGTAGGCAGCTCCCTGGCTGAGCACAGTCCGAAAGGGGCCACCTTTGTCCCAAGGTAAGGGCGCGTGGCCCAATAGGTCGCGCTGTTGGGGCCCACGAAATCCCCCATGCGAACACCCGTACGCTATACTTGTGATGTGATCGCGTCGGA
>JAJZXF010000007.1 GCA_021802485.1 Actinomycetes bacterium
ACATCGCTCGCCAGAAGATCCCGCAGTGAGCAAGTGAGGTTTGTCGCCACACCACCGCCTACCATCCGAGTCCGGTGAGCGCTATCCCGGCCCTGGGTGGCCGGGATAGCGCTCACAAACAACGAGATCAAGAACGCTAACCGGTTAAGTTCGCTGTGTTATCATCGAGTCGTCGCTGCAATCACCGGTCAAACGGTGCGACATTTCAAGTGACCTCATTGCGGGAGTGGAGTTGCCTCATGGCGGGAACAGGCAAAGGGAGAGGGTCGGAAGATGACCGGTCAACCCAGGCTCCTTTCTCTAGCGATGTGAACCGGAACCAGTTCGTCGCAGGTTACGGGTCATCGAACGCATTCCTACGAACCACGGGTAGAGGCCAGCGCCATCATGTTACGGTAGTCATTCTCGTGATTGCTGCCGTGCTGAGCGTGGTCGGCGGCAGCATCGCATGGTTTGTGACCCTCGGTGGAACACACGAGGCGACCCGTGTGCATGAACGAGCGACCTTGCCGCCAAAGCAACCCGGTTCTCAACCCGCCGGGGGAACTGTTTCTGCAGCTCCGTCGCCACCTCCAGCAGCCTTTTCCACTCCCTCGACACCGGGCATAGTTATTGACCAGGCAACAGCCGAAAAGATCTTCTCTGCAGAGTGGCCAGTGCGCGCCACCGCGCTTAGCCTTGGCAACCAAGCCATGCTGGCTCGCGTCGAGCGGGGAAGCGCCCTATTGGGGGACGTCGCGTGGATAGATTGCGGATGCGCGTCCCCGGTAGCGATGCCGGCCAATCCCCCACACAGCTTCACTGCAACCCAGCAAAGCGCATATCCTGCATCATTCCTTGCCGAGGTACAGACAACGACCACACAAGGCCCGGCACTCAGCGACCTTGTGTTCCAGCGCGCAAGTGCCACAGCGCCCTGGTTAATCGTCTTCACAACAACGTATGGCTGGGCGGGCGGATCTATCATTGCGCCGACAACTCCATCCAGCTTCTCTACACCAGCACCACAGAGCGGATTCACGACGGACCCGCAACAGTTCCCAGCCGACCTTGCAGCCTACTGGCGGTCCTGGGAATATACCGGTGCACCCCCACCATCAACGCCATTCACGACCGCCGGCTTTCTCTTGGAACATGGAATTGCAGATAGCAAGACCCAAGCAACATGGCATGCGCTGGGCGATTCGGAGACAATTCACTTCACCTCGAGCGCCCCTTTCGACAAGAGATACGACTTCGCCTCCATCATGGGGGGCAACCTTCTGTGCTCTTCGATAAGCTGGTCATCGGTCATACGAGCCATGTCTCCTGGCGCTAGAGTCACCCAACCACAAGACCGAAGCGCCCTTGCCCCCGAGGTCCCACCGGGCCAGTACCGATTGGTGAAGCAACAGGGACTTCGCGAGAGCTGCTTCCTGATTCTTCCGGCCGGCACACCTGATGTTCTTGGGGAGTGGGGCGGCTTCACTTCTGCATCTACCTCCGCCAACTAGATCCAGCTAAACGGCATTTCCTCACGTCTCTTGGTGCCCGCGAGGTGACCCGCGGATGATCACTAACGTGATCATCCTTTCAAGGCACCGGCAGTTAACCCACGGACAAGCTGGCGCTGGAATATCAAGAGCAACACGAAGATCGGCAGAGCCGCGAGAAGCGTTCCTGCAAAGATGACGTTGGTCTGGTCCACATTCAGCGCCTGTAGCTGGCGCAACCCAATCTGGACGGTACGAACTCCGTTAGTCTCCGTCACAATGAGGGGCCAGAGATATTGGTTCCACGCGCTCAGGAATGCATACAGAGCAAACGCTCCGATCAACGGGCGATTAAGAGGTACGGCAATCCTCGTTAGGAAGCGGAAATGTCCATACCCATCAAGGCGAGCCGCGTCATGTAGGTCGCGTGGAACCCCGAGAAACGCCTGGCGAAATAGAAATATCCCGACGCCGCTTGCAAGGAACGGAACTATGAGCGCAGGAAAGGAATTAAACCATCCCAATTCCACAATTGTCTGCCTATTTGGCACTATTGTTGCCTCCATTGGCACCATTAGCGTGGCAATGCACAGCATAAAGATGGTTCGCCTGAATGGGAACCGTACGCAAGCAAACGCATAGCCCGCCAGAATCGAGGTGAGTAGCTCCGCGACCATTATCAATACAGTTACGATCATACTGTTTCGAAGGTAAATACCCAGGTGTGCCTGGTTGAATGCAGTGGCAAATGACCCCCACATCGGGTGGAGAGGAAAGAGGGTAGGCGGCCGAGCTGCTATTTGGGGAGCAGAGAGCAGCGAATTAACCACGGTGATGTATATCGGAAATCCGATAATCACCGCCATGATCCCGAGCAGCACGTAGCGGAACGTGACCGAGACCGCCCTGCGGGTGCGGGGCCTGGCGGTGACTGACGGATCAGCTTTCACGGCCGTAGAACACTCTCCGCTCCAAGAACCAGAACTGCCCAAGTGTCAATATGAGCAGGATCAGAAACAGCGCCACCGAAAGTACGGCCGCCAACCCATAGTTATTGTTCGTGAACGCGGCCTGGTAAATGTAATAGATGAGGACAAGCGTGTGATTATTCGGTCCTCCTTGAGTAAGCAGGTCGATCTGACCGAACGCCTGGAATGAGCCTATGATCCCCACCACTCCGGCAAAGAACACGGTTGGGGACAGCAGCGGCAGCGTCACGCTGCGAAAGCGGAACCACGAAGCCGCTCCATCGATGCGCGCCGCATCCAAGAGCTCATCCGGGATCGACTGGAGCGCGGCGCTCATAAGGATGAAAGTGAAGCCTATGTTCTGCCACAGTGTGACCACGGAGACCGCCGGCAGCGCAAGTGTCGGGTTCTGCAAGATGCCAGTCCCACCACGCTTGCCGAGCCAGTAGCTGAAGAGGCCCACCTGGGGATCGAGGAGGGTGAAGAAGATCACGGATGCCACTGCGGTCGATGTCGCAACGGTAGAGGAGAAGACGGTCCTGAACACCCTAATACCTGCCAGACGCTGGTTGGCAAGCGCGGCAAGGGCTATGCCGAGCACTATCCCCGCGGGTACCGTAAAGATCACGAAGAGCACGGTCCGCTCCAGGCTGTGAAGGAACGGTGCAGACGATAGGACCGACCCATACTGAGACGCTCCGACATACTTCGACGCCAGGTTCGGGAATGGTGGGGTACGGTATAGGCCGAGCCACACCGCTTTGCCAAGGGGATAGAAGACGAAGACGGCGAACACACCTAGCGCCGGAAGAACCCACAGATAGCCGAGCAGTGCTTCGCGCCATTTCCGGGAACGGTTTCGATCAGGAATCAAGAGCCGATCCTCTGAGATGTCACGGGATCGAATAGGTGAACCTCGCCCACCACTGCAAGTGCGATCGCGTCCCCGGTTGCAAACGTCCCAGCTCCCGATCTGGCGCGCGCCGTCACTAGCTGGCCGGTGCCAAGCCGGCACGCGAGCTGCTGGTAGTCACCGAGTTCCTCCACGAGGCTGACGGTCGCGTGAATCGTCCCCTCAGGATCCGGGCTGAGATGCTCAGCCCGGACACCGGCTAGCACCTCGTCGGAACTAAAGCCGCGCAACGCTACAGAGTGTTCAGCCCCCAAAGCGATCTCGCCTCCGAGAAAGTTGGCTGAGACCACCCCTGCGGCACCTCCCGAGTTGGCGGTTCCGGAGGTGATATGCGCTGGCAGGATGTTCATCGGGGGATTGCCAACGAAACCCGCGACAAAGGCGTTGGCCGGCTGCTCGTACACCGCACGCGGCGTACCAACCTGCTGGAGGCGCCCGTCGTGCATGACAGCAATGCGATGGCCCATCGTAATCGCCTCGGTCTGATCGTGAGTCACGTAGATTGATGTGGTGCGCAGGCGCGCGTGCATCTCCACTAGCTCAGCTCGCATCTCTATGCGCAGCTGTGCATCGAGATTGGACAACGGCTCGTCCAGAAGGAACACCGCAGGCCTGCGGACTACTGCCCTCGCAAGAGCAACACGCTGGCGCTGGCCGCCCGAGAGCTGGGCTGGCTTGCGATCAAGCAGGTGCTCGATCTGCAAACTTTTTGCAACGCGGAGTACGAGCTCACCACGCTCGTTTGACGGAAAATGCCTGGAGCGTAGCGGGAATTCAATGTTTCGCCGCACACTCAGATGCGGATAAAGAGCGTAGCTCTGGAACACCATCGCGACGTCGCGATCCTTCGGGTCCACATCATTGACGACCTGGGTGCCAATGCGCACGGTCCCCTCAGACGGGCTCTCGAGGCCAGCAATCAGGCGGAGCACCGTCGACTTGCCACAGCCCGACGGGCCGAGGAGCACTAGGAGTTCCCCGGGTTCAGCCTGGAGCGTGAGGTCGCACACAGCCTCCACGTCCCCGTAGCGCTTGCTCACCCGATCGAGCGCAACTGCTGAGATCTTCCCCTGGTCCGTCATGACTTCACCGGCCTCCCCAGTCAAGTCGGGGAACTCGCGGGCTACACCGGCCACCTTCGAGGCTCCCTCATCGGCACTCGGGCGCAAGGAACGGTTCAGCCTCAGAGGCGCGCGTTGTACGACGCGATTGCAGAGTTCGCGCTTCGAACAGCCTCAGCGAGAGCAACATCAGGATTCGTCCCCGATGAAATCGACGTCAAGCCGGCTTGGACCGCGTTGTCCACCTGCGTAGACGCCCCAACGACCGCACCCGCTGTAGCGGGGTCAGCAGGGCTCGCAAGTATCTGGTCATAAGCCACCCTGAAGCCGGGAACCTCTTTCCAGCGGGTCGTGATCGCTGGCATCTTCACCGAAGACTTTCGCACCGGCACGTAACCGGTGGCAGCAGCCCACGTAGCCTGCTGCGCAGGAGCCACCAGGTACTTGATGTACTGCCACGCTGCGTCCTGGCGCTCAGGGGGGGACCGCTTCACCATGTAAAGACCAGCGCCCCCAACGAAAACCCCACCGCCTTGCGCTGCGGGCCCTGGCATAGGACCGATGCCCAGCTTGACGCGAGAGTACTGGCCAGCGTTCAGCAAGTACACAACGGTGCCAAGTGCCGCTGAGGTCTCCATGGTCATGGGCGAGATGCGGTTCGCCACAGCAAGCAGGTCATCGTAGCTGGTCGCTGGCGTCGCCTGTGCAAGCTTGTCATCGATCATGCCCGCCCACCACGAGAACAGCGAACGGCCAAGCGGGCCGTCAAAAACCGCAGCTGTCGCCCGGCCGGTGCGCCCATTGTCGTGATTGACAAGCGTCCCGTCACCCATTGCAATCCACTCCTCGAAGGTAGACGGCGTGAGCTTCAAACTCATCCCATACTTCTCCGTTCCCGTGCTTACAATGCGCTTGGAAGCTGCTCGAAGCTCCTGGAGAGTGACCGGGGGCTTCTCGGGATCGAGCCCAGCGCGGCTAAACGCCGCCTTGTCGTAGTAAAGCACCTGGCTGGAGATGTTGAACGGCATTGCCCACAACGTCCCATCGACGCGGAAGTAATCCACAATTGACGGCACGAAGTCCGAAAGCGGATACCGTTCGGCATTCACCGCTGCCTGGGCAGGAACGATACTCTGGCTGTCAATCATCAGAGCCAGATCAGACGACTCGATCTGCACGACGTCCGGAAGGTTCCCGCCACTCAGCGCAGCGGTGTACAAAGTGAGGGTGTCCGGGTAATCGTTCTGGTTCACGAGGCTCACGCGGACATCATGTTGCGATGCGTTGAACGCTTTCGTGAGCCCGGAAAGCGCGGTGAGATTCGCACTGGTCATCGAGTGCCAGAACGTAACGGGCACCGGTTTCGACCTCGCTCTAGCAGAAGCGCCAAGCGGGAAACTAGGCAGCGCGCCTGGTGCACGGCCAGAACCGTTCGGTGCACTCGATGACGAGCAGGCACCTAGAACAAGTCCCGCGGCGCCGACCGAGATCGCGCCCGCAAGAAACTGGCGCCGATCGAAGGGCCGCTCACCTCGACCAGCCTGGGCTCCGCCTTCGTTAACATTAGGCATGCCAACCTCCTTCGGGAACTCCCGCAAACCAGTAGCCGCATCGGGGTTGTCGAGCCCGCAAGCTTCTGGTTGGCTGTACAACCTAGTTATACTCCAAGCAACCGATCAGAGCACAGGTTTTCTTCCGACCACGCACCTTCCTTAGCGCAACCAAGGGAGATGCTCGGGATCCCTCACGAGCTTGGGGCCCACAGCCCCGAGCCTCTCGGGCACGAGAGGCCCGCGCAAACGTTCACCGGGGCTGGTGCTTTGTGGAGTTGAAGCGAGTCATAGCGGCTGCCAGCCCCTCGGACATGACAACCTCTACAGCGTCCGCTGCATCCTGCTTCGCGAGCTCCAAGGCCTCCCTTTCCCTCCCAGGAGGCCGAGCCAGAACGTAGCTCGCTCCACGTGCTGGGTTGGGCGGCTTTCCTACGCCCACCCTAACCCGGGCAAACTCCGAGCTGTGCAGGTGAGACCTGATCGACTTGAGACCGTTATGGCCAGCGGTGCCACCAGCCACCTTCACCTTCACCTGGCCAGGAGGCAGATCGAGCTCGTCATGAACAACAACTAGCCGGTGTAGCAGCGTATCGTCATCGTCCTCGCGGGCGCTGAGATGCCGGTCCACGAGTGCGCGCACTGCGATCCCACACTCGTTCATCCACGTCTGCGGTATCGCGACAACCATCACGCAAGCATCCAGTGGCAACTTCGTGACGATGGAGGTCGTGCCCCGCTCGCGCTTCAGTGAAAGTCCGCGACGCGCAGCAAGAAGAAGAACCGCCTCCGCTCCCACGTTGTGGCGGGTCCCTTCGTAACTTCGCCCCGGGTTCCCCAGACCCACCACCAGCAAATCGCCAGCGCCGTTCGATCGGCGAAGGCGCAGGAGTTAGCTCCTCTCGCCAGCGTGCGAGCCCCCGCCTTCGCCACCCGAAGGACCCGACGACGTACTCGCAGCTTCCACTCCAGGTGCTGAAGCCCCCTCCGGCGTTTCCGCCGCCCCCTCGGGCGCCTCCGAAGCCACCGCCACAACAGGCGGTTGCGCAACGACAAGCACCACATCCGCATCGGCTTCCAGAGACACACCTTCAGGCACCACGACGTCGCCTACCCTGATCGAGTCCCCAATGGCCATCGCGCTTACATCGGCCTCTATTGCACGGGGAATACGATCGGGCACTGCCTTCACAGAGAGTGCAAACAGTTGCTGCTCGATCAGACCACCCGCCCTGTGGACCTCAAGCGACTCGCCCACAAGTACCACCGGCACCTCCGAGACGACCTCTTCGTCGCGCCTTACAATTTGGAAGTCCACGTGAAGCAAGATGCCACGCGTAGGGTGCCTCTGCAGCTCTCGCGCCAGGGCAAGGTGCCGGTCCTTGCCCATCTCCAGCGTGAGAAGAGCGTTCAGACCGGCCTCGGTGGAAAGAGCATGTTGGAGCTCGCGCGCGTCCACGACAATCGCCAGGGCATCTGCCCCATGGCCGTAGATGATCGCGGGCACCTTGCCCTCAGAGCGCATACGGCGACTCGAACGCGACCCCAGGTCAGGACGCGGCTCAACATTAAGAGTGATCTCGGGCATGCAAAGCTACACTAGTCGAACAAACCCAGGCCTAGCGAGACGACCGGCCAAGAGGACAGAAGGCTTCATGCGAGGTTCTCCCCACCGAAGATCTCTGACACCGAGGTATCCTCGAAGACGGCATCTATCGCGTCGGCAATGATGCTCGCAACGGATAGGACCTCGAGCTTGTCCATCTGCCTATGCTCTGGTATCGGCAGGGTGTTGGTCACCACCACCCGCGAGACCGCCGAAGCCTTTAGGCGATCCGTCGCAGGCTCGGAAAGGATGCCGTGCGTAGCCATTGCCCACACCTCCGTAGCGCCTCTCTCCAGCAAGAGATCGGCCGCAGCGCAGATGGTGCCCGCTGTGTCGATCATGTCGTCGATGATCACGCATCGGCGCCCCTCGACGTCACCGACGACCTCACGAGCCTCGACGGTGTTCGCCTTCCCCCTCGGACGGCGCTTGTGAACGAGTGCGAGGTCCGTACCGAGATTCTGGCTGAAGCGCTCCGCCACCTTAACCCGTCCCGCGTCCGGCGCCACGACCACCATGCCCTTGGGATCGTTCGCACGAAGGTAGTCGACAAGCACAGGCATAGCGGTTAGATGGTCTACAGGTACATCAAAAAATCCCTGTATCTGGCCAGAGTGCAGATCCACGCTCACCACCCGGTCCACGCCTGCGACCGATAACATGTCGGCAACCAGCTTGGATGTGATCGGCTCCCTCCCCGTAGCCTTGCGATCCTGGCGCGAGTAGCCATAGTACGGACATACTGCTGTGATTCTCTTCGCTGAAGCCCTCTTCGCGGCGTCGATCATGATTAAGTGCTCCAAGATCGAGTCATTGACCGGACCACAATGGGTCTGAATGATGAAAACATCAGAGCCCCGTATGGACTGGCCGTACCTGCAGTGGATCTCTCCATCGGCAAACTCTTTCAGGAACACCTCGCCGAGCGAGATGTTGAGATGTGAGGCTATCTCCTCCGCAAGCTCAGGGTGCGACCTTCCGCTGAACAACTCCAGGCGACGCCTGGATACCAGCTCCATTACCAGCAACTGCTCCTTCCATTGTTGTTACCGGCCTGCACGGTCGCGATTTACGTTCCGTGGTGTTCAATGTCACTGGCCTTGCCAGTGACATGCCGGCTCACGACCCGAGGTTCACACGTCGAGCACAGACCACAAGTCAACCACAACCAGAATAGGCACTGCGTCCAACCAGTGCCCTATTGTTCTCCATCATGGGCACTGCAGCACTGATCGAGAAGTTGGGACAGCGTCCCTAGCGAATGAGCAACGTTCTCACCAGCAACGTCGACACGTGCTCGTCCGAGTTCGCAGCCAGGCGGGATGCGATGCTCAAAGCCCTCTCGGAGATCGACTCCCAGCTCGCTCTCGCCTGTGCGGGTGGAGGTGAGCGCTACCTGGCCCGTCATCGCTCCCGCGGCAAGTTGACGGCCAGGGAGCGCATCGAACTGCTCCTCGACCAGGATGCCCCGTTCCTCGAGCTCTCGCCCCTCGCTGCGTGGGGCACCGGATACACGGTAGGGGCAAGCGTCGTAGCCGGAATCGGCGTCATAGAAGGAACCGAATGCCTGATCACCGCGAACGACCCCACAGTGCGCGGAGGCGCATCCAACCCCTACACCGTAAGAAAGGTCTGGCGGGCCTCTGACATCGCCCGCGAAAACCGACTGCCACTCGTAAGCCTCGTAGAGTCCGGCGGCATTGACCTGCCAACCCAAGGCGAGATATTCGTCCCCGGGGGCCGCATGTTCCGAGATCTCACCCAGCTCTCGGCCGCCGCGATACCCACCGTCGCCCTCGTGTTCGGCAACTCAACTGCCGGTGGGGCCTATATTCCCGGCATGTGCGACTACGTTGTGATGGTGGACAAGCGAGCCAAGGTCTTCCTTGGAGGCCCCCCGCTGGTGAAGATGGCCACGGGGGAGGAGGCTGACGACGAGGAGCTCGGCGGTGCTGAAATGCACGCGAAGGTGAGCGGTCTCGCCGACTACCTGGCAGTCGACGAGCTCGACTGCATCCGCCTCGGCCGCCAGATCGTGTCGAGGCTGAACCACAAGAAGCTGGGGCCAAGCCCCACCTCGGCAGCTATCCCTCCCCTGTACGACCCCGAGGAGCTGCTCGGGATCGTGTCGGAATCCGTCCGGGTGCCGTTCGACCCGAGGGATGTCCTGGCCCGCGTCGTCGACGCTTCGCTCTTCGACGAGTTCAAGCCTCTTTACGGCTCCAACCTGGTCACAGGCTGGGCGGCGGTGCACGGGTACCCCGTGGGGCTTCTTGCGAACCACCGGGGTGTGCTATTCAGTGAGGAGGCCGAGAAGGCCGCTCAGTTCATCCAGCTGGCAAACCAGATCGACGTTCCCCTCATCTTCTTGCAGAACACGACCGGGTACATGGTAGGAAAACGCTATGAGCAGGGCGGGATCATCAAGGACGGGGCAAAGATGATCAACGCTGTGTCGAACAGCGGCGTGCCGCATATCACAATCAACATGGGAGCTTCTTACGGCGCGGGTAACTACGGCATGTGTGGCAGAGCATACAATCCGCGCTTTTTGTTCTCCTGGCCAACCTCTCGCACAGCGGTTATGGGGCCCCAACAACTCGCCGGAGTGCTCTCAATCGTCGCTCGCTCCTCAGCTGCATCGAAGGGCGAACCATTCGACGAGGCCGCGGATGCCAAGATGCGTGAAACCGTGGAGGCCCAGGTGGAGCAGGAGTCCATGCCACTTCACGTGACCGCCAGGCTCTTCGATGACGGCATCATCGACCCACGCGACACCCGAGACATTCTCGGCATATGCCTTTCGGCCATCTCCAACAACGAGATCAAGGGGCGCCGCGGGTACGGCGTCTTCCGGATGTGAGCGGATCGATGGCTGTGGTGAAAGCGTGACCGTGATCCACAAACTCCTGGTAGCGAACCGTGGCGAGATTGCCCGGCGAATCATGAGAACAACACACTCGATGGGTATCGAGTGTGTTGCGGTTTTCTCCGATCCCGACGCTGGAGCGCCGTACGTAAACGAGGCAGATGAAAGCGTTCACTTACCCGGCGCTTCCGCCACGGAGACATACCTGCGGAGCGATCTCCTGATCGACGCGGCAAAGAGGACCGGCGCGAACGCTATCCACCCTGGCTACGGTTTCCTGGCCGAAAACGCGGCCTTCGCGCGTGCATGCGCAGATGCGGGCCTCGTCTTCATCGGACCCCCACCTGAGGCCATCGAAGCCATGGGGTCGAAGACGAGGGCGAAAGAACTCATGGCCGCAGCAGGCGTGCCGGTGCTCAGGAGCCTGATGGTGCCAACCAGCTTACTGGACGAGGTGACAAGCAGCTCGGACACCAAGAGCCGTAAAGATCTTCTCGACGACGCAGGAAAACTCGGGTGGCCACTCCTAGTTAAGGCTACCCATGGGGGCGGCGGTCGCGGGATGCGACTGGTGGCGTCTGAGACAGAGCTCATCGAGGCACTCGCGTCAGCTGCCAGGGAGGCTTCGTCAGCGTTCGGCGATCCAAGCGTATTCCTCGAGCGATACCTGGAACCGGCTCGCCACGTGGAGGTCCAGATCCTCGCCGATGAACACCAGAACGTCGTTCATTTGTTCGAACGTGAGTGCTCTATACAGCGAAGGCACCAGAAGATCATCGAAGAGTCGCCCTCGCCCGCGGTCAGCGATGACCTCAGGAACCACATGGGCGAGGTCGCGATCGCGGCAGCGAGGGCGGTTGGCTACGTTGGCGCTGGAACGGTCGAGCTGTTGCTCGCCAATTCGGGGGAGTTCTTCTTCCTCGAGATGAACACGCGCCTACAGGTGGAGCACCCTGTAACGGAACTCGTGACCGGACTCGACATCGTGCGTCTTCAGCTACTCGTAGCGGAGGGCCTGCCGCTCCCGCAAGAGGCGACGAACGCGTCGATATCCGGACATGCTATCGAGGCCCGCCTCTACGCAGAAGATCCTCACTCCGGATGGTCCGCAAGCTCCGGAGTCCTACATCGCTTTCGCTTCAAGGACCTTGCTTCAAAGGACCTGTCGTCATCGCGGGCCGCCAGCTCAACGCTGCGCATCGACTCGGGGGTCGAGGACGGAAGCGAAGTCTCAGCCTGGTACGACCCCATGCTCGCGAAGGTAGTCATGCATGCCCCAACCCGTTCTGAGGCTGCACGAGCACTTGCACTCGCGCTGCGGCGCGCAGAGATCCATGGCGTGTCAACCAATAGGGACGTCCTCGCTGGCATCCTCACCCATCCCGAGTTCCTTTCGGGCGACTTCGACACCGGGTTCTTGGATCGCCACGATCCAGCAGAGCTCGCATGCAGCCCAGGTGGCGAGCGAACGAGCGAGTTGCACGCTCTTGCTGTGGCACTTGCAATGCAAGCAGATCGCCGCCAGCATGCTCGGGTTCTCGCTGGCATCTCCTCGGGCTGGAGGAACAACCCTTCCCAACTCCAGCAGACCTCCTTACAGGAAGCCAGCGGCGCTGGCAAGACCCTCGAGGTCGGCTACCGGATCACTCGCAACGCTCGTGTCATAGCGAAGGTGAACGGCACGGAGTTCCCTGACGTAACGGTATCGTCTTCATCAGCCGAGCAGGTCGAGATGATCATCGACGGCGTGCAACATCGTTTTCGGATCCATATTGTCGCTCCGAAGGTGTTCGTGGACAGCCCGCTCGGATCGTCGAGCTTTACCCAGATCGCACGGTTCCCAAAGCCGGAGTCTGAGGAGGCGCCAGGAACACTGACCTCGCCTATGCCCGCCTCGGTCACCAAAGTCCTCATCGCTGAAGGTGACATCGTCGAGCAGGGCCAGCTACTCATGACGATCGAGGCCATGAAGGTAGAGCACAGTATCGTCGCGCCGGCATCTGGTCTAGTTTCCCGCGTACCGGTGCATGAAGGCCGCCAAGTCGCAGGCGGAGAGGTACTTGTGGTCCTTGATGAGCACCGAGAGGACGTGGACGCTAGTGACGCAGTCAGCCCCCCGCTGGCAACGCAGTGAGCCCAGGCAGCACGGAGGAGGTAGGAAGATGAAGCCAGCGGATCCACTCCGGATAGCCAACTGCTCCGGCTTCTACGGTGACCGGCTCTCAGCAGCAAAGGAGATGATCACGGGTGGTGCCATAGACTTTCTCACGGGCGACTACCTAGCAGAACTCACCATGCTCATACTGTGGAAGCAACGCCAACGCGACCCAGGACTCGGGTACGCGACCACCTTCTACTCTCAAATGGAAGATGTGCTCTCGACAGTCGCTGAGCGTGGTATCAAGATCGTCACCAACGCAGGAGGCCTTAACCCCGCAGGCCTCGCTCAGCGCCTGAAAGAGCTGGCTGCAAACCTCGGAGTGAACCTCAAGATCGCCTATATCGAAGGCGACGACATCACAGACCGGATCGGCCAACTCCAGGAACAGGGCCACGCTCTCGCGAACATAGATACCGGCCAGCCGCTCAGCGCAACCTCTTCTGATGTGGTCACCGCCAACGCCTATCTCGGAGCATGGGGCATCGTGGAGGCACTGGCCAGCGGCGCTGACATCGTCCTCTGCGGGAGGGTAACCGACGCCTCGCTCGTCGTCGGCCCCGCTGCATGGCACTTCGGCTGGCAGCCTGACAACTTCGACGAGCTGGCCGGAGCAGTGGTCGCAGGGCACGTTCTCGAATGCGGCGCCCAGGCAACCGGGGGCAACTACGCCTTCTTCCGTGAAGTGAAGGGTCTCGAGCACCCCGGATTCCCCCTGGCGGAGATCTCTGCAGACGGGAGCTCTGTCATAACAAAGCATCCCGGTACCGGGGGGCTCGTCTCGGTAGGAACTGTTACCGCGCAGCTACTCTATGAGATCGCGAGCCCCAACTACGCGAACCCGGACGTGATCGCCCGTTTCGACACGATCAACCTCGAAGACGACGGAACCGATCGCGTGAGGATCTCCGGCGTGAAAGGCCTGCCCGCGCCTGCAACAACCAAGGTCTGCATCAACCTGCTCGGGGGCTACCGCAACACCATGTCTTTCATGCTCACAGGACTCGACATCGAGGCAAAGGCCGACCTCGCGCAGCGCAGCCTCCTCGACAGCCTCCGAGGCAGCGCTGTCGAAGCCGCTGACCTCGAATTCCAACTCATCCGCTCGGACCACCCAGACGCGCCATCCAACGCGGAGGCCTCAGCTGAGCTTCGGATCACTGCGAAGTCCCCCAACCCAGCCAATGTCAGCCGTTCTTTTTCCAGCAAAGCCGTCGAGATAGCGCTTTCCAGCTACCCCGGCCTATACATGACCTCTCCACCCGGGAAGGAGGTTGCCTACGGGGTGTATTGGCCGGCACTCGTGCCGTCGGAGCTCATCCGCCAAACCGTTGTGCGTGCTGACGGCTCGAAGGCACTCATTGAGACGTCTCCACCCGGTCCTGCTGGACCGTCAACATCCACGGTGCCCGCTGCTGTGGCGTCTGGCAAACCTGAGTTTGCAGCGGCTCGACCTCAGCAGGACTCGAACAGCCGCCGTGTGCCGCTTGGCACGCTGCTCGGAGCTCGCTCCGGCGACAAGGGCGGGAACGCAAACGTCGGGGTCTGGGCTCGATGCGAGGCCTCCTACGAGTGGATGCAAGACTTCCTAACCGTCGAAAAGCTTCGCGAGTTGATCGCAGAAGCCCAAGAGCTTCCGGTGCAGCGCTACGAGCTGCCCAACCTCCTGGCATTGAACTTCGTGATCGTCGGCCTTCTCGGCGAGGGGGTTGCGTCCTCCACCCGGCCGGACGCCCAGGCGAAGAGCCTAGGTGAGTACCTGCGCTCGAAGGTGGTCGAAGTCCCCGAAGTACTACTCCAAGCGCTGACAGAGACGCTGACCGAACTCGTATAGCAGCCCCCGGCTTTATCGGCATCACGATCACCCACGAACCGCTATGCAGCGGAGATCGCGACAAGGCGCGACAACAACAGGACAACAGTAACCAGGACAACGGAAATCAGGACAATAGGAGGCAACAACAGATGGACTTCCTCGAAACAGACGAGCAGACGATGCTGCGTGAAGCCGTTGCGGGCATCGCGGCAAACTACGGCCACGGCTACTACGTTGAGCGAGCAAAGGCCGACGGCAAGACAACAGAGCTCTGGGACGAGCTGGGCAAGGCCGGGTACCTCGGCGTAAACGTCCCCGAAGCCTACGGCGGAGGGGGGATGGGAATCTATGAACTCGGGATCGTGGCCGAGGAGCTTGCGGCGAAAGGCTGTCCGCTCCTGCTTATCATCGTCTCCCCCGCGATCTGCGCCACCATCATCGCTCGCTTCGGGACGCAAGAACAGTGCACCCGCTGGCTGCCCAAGTTCGCCTCAGGTGAGCGGAAGATGGCTTTTGCGATCACCGAGCCAGACGCGGGCTCCAACTCCCACAACATCTCCACCACCGCAACGCGTGACGGTGACATCTACCGCCTCAACGGCACCAAGTACTACATCTCGGGGGCAGACGAAGCTTCCAGCGTGCTCGTCGTGACGAGGACCGGAACGGACGAGGCGACCGGATATGGCCGGCTTTCGCTCTTCATCGTAGATCTCGACGCTCCAGGACTTTCAAAGACGCTCATCCCGGTGGAGATCACAGCACCGGAGAAGCAGTTCACGCTCTTCTTCGACAATGTAGAAGTTCCATCTGACCGGCTGCTCGGTGCGGAAGGCGAAGGGCTCCGCCAAGTCTTCTTCGGACTAAACCCGGAGCGCATCCTGACAGCCGCCACTGCCACGGGAATCGGGCGTTACACACTCGAGAAAGCGTCTGCGTACGCGCGTGACAGGCGGGTATGGGGTGTGCCGATCGGTGCACATCAAGGCCTCGCCCATCCTCTCGCCAAGATCAAGGTGGAACTGGAGATGGCCCGCTTGATGTTCCAAAAGGCCGCCTGGCTGTACGACGTCGGACGTTCCCAAGAAGCTGGCGAGGCGGCCAACATGGCAAAATATGCCTCTGCAGAGGCTGCGCTCGCCGCGCTCGATCAGTCCATACAGGTCCACGGTGGCAACGGGCTGTCGAGTGAGTTCGGCCTGGCAGACATGTGGGGAATGACACGGCTCCTTCGCACAGCCCCTGTGAGCCGCGAGATGATCCTCAACTTCGTGGCCCAGCACTCTCTTGGCCTCCCGAAGTCGTATTGATGCCAGCGGGCCAATAATCCTCCAGCTCAACACCTGGTTAGCGTCGGCACTCGATGTCCGCAACACGGTTGTCAAGTAGCAAGTGAGAGATTTCCTTGCGCGCACGGAGAGGGTGTCCCGGGTCTTCCTGACAAACAGGGGCCGTATGGCAGTTGGGGTTGAAGCTTCCCAGGTGACCCCTCGGGATCGAGGCTCAGATCTTCAGCCAGGTCGCCCGCACCACTGGGCCGGTCGGATGAATTCCACATGCTTCTAGCCGTCGCAGAAACCGACGTGGGAAAAGCCCCCTAGCAACGGTCCAAGGGCTTTCGAATCCAGTCGCGTAAAAACGCACGCCATAATGTTGGGTTGGTTCAATCTTAGTTATGCATTCACGGCGTACGCTCCATTTTGCCCTAGCAAATACAAGGAGTGGCCCGGTATCAAAGAATAACTCATCTGCGGTTATCGTCATCTTGGCTGACGGCCAACCGACAAACACTGCAGCCACCCCATGCGGCACATACCTCAAGTCGCAGCGAAGCGTTACCCGGTCGGTCACTTTATCTGCTGCTACCATAGCTGCTGCGTCCACGAATAGCTGAGCCCGCCGCCTGCTGAAGCCGGTATCATCGGGAACTCGGCAGCCACGCCAGCTTCTATCACTGCGCCGGTGATCGTTGAGTTGTGCTTTCCGTTCCCGATGAATCCAGAACCCTCGACAGTCGGACTGGCATCTGGTCCTATTGTGGCACCTCCATTGACGTAGCCAAACGCACCGCCAAGCTCCTTCACACAAGTTGCGTTGCTGAAGAGCAGGCCGCCGGAGATCGATGCAGTCGGGCTCTCGCCGCCACCACCGAGCGTTTCAACAAGGCCACCACTACGAAAGCCATTACTCTCCACAAGGCATACCTGCGCGGTACCGAAGCTCTGGCCGGTGTTCCAGTCCATCGCATAGAGCATCTGCGAGGAGTTGTACATGTCGGTCACCGAGGAGTTGCCTGCTTTAGAGAGCACAGAGGTTGTAGTCATCACACCAGCTGGGTTGTAGCCATAGCTCGTTGACGTCGAGCTGGACTGAGGGTAGGTGATCTCATCGAGGTGGGAGTTCGCACCGTAGGCAAAGCTCGTCGTGTCACCGAGGCCGTCGTTGACTGAGACCATGAGCCCATCAAGATACGTATAGCTCACCTCGGTTCCCCCCGCATAGGAGATGTGTGTGAGTTCTCCTATCGGATCATAGGAGTAGCTGATCGGCTGTTCTTGGAATGCAGTCTCGGTTGAGTCCGAGGTGGTGGACTCTGTCGACTCTGTGAGGCCTGCTGCGGTATCTGCGCTCGCATCGGCATCGAGGACCTTCGAGGTGAGCTGGCCTGCGTTGTCGTAGTAGTACGTCGTGGTCCCTGAGGCATCTGTGACGGTCTTTTTCTCACCGATAGCGTTGTAGGTATGCGACACAGATGGAGTCGAGTCCGAGTAGCTCACACTTTCGAGCTGTCTTAGGTCGTTGTACACGTACGTGGTCGTCACCCCGAGTGGATCGGTCCTTTTCACCTTGTCACTCAGCACCTCGTCGTAGCTGTCTGCTCCTTTGGACCCCCGATCCACCAGCTTTGATCCCCCGTAGCTGCGATACGCCGCTACGGGTGGATAAAAGGGGACCACGAGTACTGGCCAAGGGGGGTGAAGCTATTGGCGCTATGCCAACCTGGAAAGCCTCAAAGCTCGACTGCTATACAGCGGGTCAGTCACCCACCTCGTGTTCTCGCTCAAAACCGTCCCGTTGCTCTGTTTGATCTGGCGAGCCGCCGTCGTGCAAAGTCGCGGGTTCGCGGTGCCTTGCAGCCTCATCCACGAGTGCCAAATCGCGGTTTGAACTGGAGGCACTTGGTTCTCGGCACCCACAGGGCGCCGATGTCCGTGCTTCCCGGCTTGCGCACCTGTACCGGCGATCGGCCACGGCCCTCCCACTCGGGTTGGCGCACCTCGGACGGATGAATCGCCGCGCCGGCGTAACCACTTGAGATGGTCGAGGCAGTCAGTTCACTCGCGAACCGAAACTGGACCTCGCCAGCTGACCTCGGGCATTGAGCGCCAGCACGGAAACCCCGTCACACCTCCGTCAAGTGCGATTAAATGAATATCCTCATTACAACTAACGTGGTGGCAAACTAGCGAGCAGTCCAGCCGCAGTCAACGAGCACGTCCGTGCCCGTCATGAATGTCGACCCGTTGCCAGCAAGGAAGACGATCACCTCTGCGATCTCCTCCGGGCTTGCCCAGCGGCCGAACGCCTGCTCTTGCTCGCGCTCGGCTCGAACCTCGGAAACCGGCCTGTGCTGTCTCACTGCCTCGCCCTCGACATCGCTCCTAAGCATCGGGGTATCCACCGACCCCGGGCTCAGAGAGTTCACTCTAATACCTGCGGGAGCCAGCTCCCATGCAAGTGCACGGGTGAATGATATGATCGCGCCCTTCGTTGCGCCATAGACCGCATGGTTTACCTGGCCAACATGACCTGATACCGACGCGACGTTCACGATGGACGCCCCTGCAGGTACAGCCGATAGAAGTGGCAGGAATTCCCTGCACATCAGCATCGTGCCCCCCAGATTTACATCGACCACGTGGCGGTAGTCATCCCACGTCGTCTCCGCGAGCGGCTTGACAAGAACGACGCCAGCGTTGTTCACCAGCACATCTACTTTTTCATAGTCATCGTGAACCGCCGAGGCAAGAGCCTTGACGTTATCCTCCGACGTCACGTCGCAACGTCTCGCATCAATAGATCCAGCAACAGCGCCACTTTCACCAACTGGAATATCGCCAAAATCGGGCAACGACAGGCTGTCCACTGCGATCACTCGCGCCTGATCCCTGCGTGCAAACATCTTTGCCGCCGCGTAGCCAATCCCCTGCGCCCCACCTGTCACGACCACCACCAGGGGGCGCGACCCCGCCAGCACATCCGATCTTGTGTCGCTCATAGCCCCATCATCTCCCTAGCCTCGGCCACGGTCGCGACCCTGCGACCGAGCAGTTCAATCAGCTCTGCAGCCTCCGCCACGAGCTCAGAGGTGGTCGCCCGCTCACCCTTGCGATTAAATGGCCAATCCTCCGTGCCAACCCTTAAGTGATCGCCCATCTGGACTGCGATCGTATGCACTTCGCGCTGGTGCTCACCCATCACGCTCACGCTCGACACGCACCCTGGCGGCATAAGCTTTCGCCGGTACAGATACTCTTCCACGGTCGGAGGCGACCATGTGCCTCCTGGCCACCCAAAAAACAATGTCGTGATAACCGGCTCGTCCAGGTGACCGCCGTGCTTCAGGTAGTTGAGATTCCAGATAGACCCGCTGTGCCAGATCTCGCACTCAGGCTTCACACCGTACTCCCTACACACCTTCGCGTAGTCAACAAGCTCCTCGCGCGGGTGCAGCTCATGGTTTTGCACGTTCGCAAACGCTTCGTCGTGGTGGGCAAGCATGATAGAGATCATCTCCGACTTGTTCTCGAAGACCGCCATGCGTGGACCCTTCGCCAGCGTCGACATCCCGCACTGGATGAGAACGTCGCTCTTGGAGCGGATACCCTCGATGGACTCCGCCCAGAGTCCTTCCGTGTGGATGTGCATCACAGCGGCCCCAGCATCCTTGCAACGCACGCTCTCCTCGATGAGAGCGTGCAGATCCAGGCCACCCTGCTCGCCGCCTGCTGCGGGAGAATCGCTTGGCCAAAGCCAGCTCTCGTTTGCACATGCCGTGATGATCACGGGGTTCATCGAACTATACCTCCAGCTCTTTGCCATCCTGAGCAACGGACTCGTACGCTCTCTCGATCACCCGTAGAGCAAAGACTCCAACCTCCGCCTCGACGAGCGGTGGCCTCTTCTCTGCAATTGCCCTTGCAAAGTCCCGCACGCCATCCGCAATCGAGTGCAGCTTCCAACCGAACACGTCCGAGCCCACTCCCTCAAGTGGGGTGCCTTTCGCGTCCCATTCGTCCCGATACCAGACAGCCGGTGGATCAGCCAGCTGATCGATAATCACGCTTCCCGTGCTCCCGTAGACCTCCAGGCGCTCCGTCCAGGGAATCTCTGCTGTGAAAGTGAACTCCGAACTGAAAATCGCGCCGGTGTCCAGGGTCCCCGAAACTATCGCGTGGTCTTCCACCTCGCTCTCAGGCACCAGCTTGTACTGGATCGCCCGAACCTTCTTGATGTCACCAAAAAGCCAGCGTAGGAGGTAGAAGGAGTGAGCACCGGCGTCCATGATGGTGCCGCCGCCAGCACCGGTCCGGCTGCCTTTCCACAGAGTCGGATCCGACAAGCGAACCACCTCGCTGCCGGCGATGAAGGTCCTTATCAGCCTGACGTCACCAATGCGGCCATCTTCGAGAATCTTCTGAAGCGCTAGATAGGCGGCCACAAAGCGGGTGTTCTCCGCTACGCTGATCACCAGCCCCTTCGACTTCGCCAGCTCTAACAGATCACTGGCCTCTGCGGAGCTGTTCGCCAAAGGCTTCTCGACAAGGACGTGCTTGCCTGCTTCAAGAGCCGCCCGCGCCATTTCATAATGCAGGTGGTGCGGCACCATCAGGTCGACTACGTCAACGGTCGGGTCCGCAAGAAACGCGTCATAGTCCACATAGGCCTTACACCCGATGACCTTCGCCCGGACCTCCGCAAGATCATCGGCCTTGTCGCAAACAGCAGCCACTTCGACCGCGTCCTTCTCCAGCTCGTACCCATGACCATGGGCCGCCGATATGAGGCCCAGCCCAACCATCCCTACTCGTATCATCTTCGTATCATCCTCTCACGCTCATAGTGCATACCTCGCCCCTGAGTACAGAGCTGGGGCCTCGGACCTAAAGCCACCCGGATCTACCACCCCGCCAGCTGTTCCAAGATCAATCGAAGAGCCCAGCGCCTGGGTCAGCTCAAGCCACTCTGTGGAGTTCACGTGGGAGCATCGACAGCCTCTTCGCCCCATCGGGCGTGATGTGGTAAGTCTCTTCATTCCCGATAGGAACCAGCTCATCGGTTATGGTGTAAAGCTCGATCGCAACCACCATGTCCTCCTCGATACATGGGCCCGCCCGATCGTCGATCCAGTCCTCTTCGATCTCGAGCCCGATGGAGTGCCCGACATGGTTCAGCCACTCGTGCCCTGTGATGTTCCCGTCAATCAAGAGCTTCTTCCCGTGCTCGAACAGCTCCGAATACGGTGTCCCGGGCTTCATAACAGCACCTATCGAGTCCACCACAGCAACCATCGACTTGTACAGATGCGTGATCTGCTCGGGTATCTCTCCAGAAAACCCGTAGCGGCGGTTGTCGGAGCAGTAGCCGTCGACCATCGCCCCGACATCCAACGTAATCAGCTTGTTCTCTGCAAGTTTCTCATCGATCGCGATCTCGGGGTTCTCCGTTCCAAAGGAGATGGTGATGTGACTGATCCCGTCGACCCCACGAGCGAAGAGATATCGCTTGGCCTCGTTTATCAGCGCCAGCCGGGACGAGCCGATCGTTAGAGAGGAGAAGATCTCGTCAACACAGGACTCGGCTATCTCCAGGCTCTTCTCGAGGACCTCGAGTTCACGAGGAGACTTGACAAGCCGTAGGGCTCTGAGAAGCGAGTCGACCACAACCAGCCTCTCGTTATCGATTCCAGCCTCGGCCAAGGCTGCAAGAACGTACTGTGGGCAGGTGGACTCGATGCCGAGCTTCTCCGCTGGACCGAGCTGCTCGGCCACCACCTGGCGCACGGAACTGACAGCAGCTCCGAGATCTTCGTAGCCGACCACCTTTTCCGCGCCAAAGGTCACGCCATATGTGGAAAATGCCCAGCAGAGCAGGGTCGGCTCACCGTTCGCGCCAATACAGCTGAAGGCAGGCAGACGGTTTTTCAGGTTGAACAAGATCGGATTGCCAGTGCCGGTGATGCAGGGGTAGCCGGTCGTATAGTAAACGTTCTCCGGCAGGCTCACGAGCACTGCCCCCACACCATGCTCCTCCATCAGCCGGGCTGCCCTCGCAGGGTCAAATCCCAGTGATCGGAACTCGGTCGACGGTTTTGTATCAGCCACGCCTCTTGCCTCCTGGATAGCCCGAACAGCTCACGATTTCCCCATCCCTACACAACGCATTATGCGCCAATGTAGCCCACCTTTGTTCAAGCCCGAAACCAGGGCCTTCGATTCCCAGCCACCGCAGCCACGCCTGCAAGCCGTCACAATGCCCATTCTTCCCGACGCTGCGCTACTTCTCACTCCAGACCGACACCGGGTTTGAAAGCACTCCAATGCCATCGACGTCCACCTCGACGAGGTCGCCATCACTCAGGTACACAGGGGGCTTGCGAGTATACCCGACCCCCTCGGGAGTACCGGTACTGATGACATCCCCCGGCTCGAGAGTCATGAAGCGCGACGCATACGAGACAAGGTCCCTCACCCCAAAGATAAGGCGCGACGTCCTGCTCGTCTGCATAATTGTGCCGTTCACCCTGCACGAGATCGCGAGATCCGACGCCTCGCCGAGCTCATCCACGGTCACTATCCACGGACCGAGTGGTGCAAAAGTGTCAAAGGACTTTCCCCTCATCCACTGGCCGTCTCCGAACTGGGCGTCCCGGGCCGAAACGTCATCGCATAGGGTGTAGCCCAGCACGTGCGAGAGTGCGTCGTCACGGCTGATGTCACGACCCTTGCGACCGATCACCAGCGCGAGCTCGGCCTCGTAGTCGACTTCGACGGAGTCCGAATGCCGGAAGCGGATCGGGTCGCCGGGACCCACAATCGCGCTGGGCGCTTTCAGGAAGAGCAACGGGGCCTTCGGACGCTCGTCTCCTGTCTCCTCCGCATGGTCCGCGTAATTGAAACCAACCCCAAGGAGCTTGGATGGGTTGACTACCGGGCTCAGTATCTCTAGGTCTGCCATTTCCACCCGCTCTCCGGGACCGGAAAGGTCCTGTGACGACCCCAACGTCTCCCGCAGAACGTCAGCAGCTGCATGATCCGACTCGCGAGCAAGTATCACGCCCGTTACGCGACTGGATGCATCAGCTGAATCAGTCGAACGATCATTAACGCCCTCCTTCTCGATCTCGATGCGAACCAGCACTACGTCTGATCTCCACCGTGCCCGCGCCAACTTCATTCGGCTTCCAACCCTCCTTGTTTGTCAGGTCTCCTGAACCCGCCAAGCACCACCGGGTTCACCTTCGTCGTCCTCATCTTTCGAGCTAGGTCACACAGTACCGGCAAGACTCCAGCTGTCCAGGCAAGATCACCGTGACCCCCGTCTTCTACGCCAAGCACCATGCAGCGGCATCAACCAAAGCCCCCACAACACGTTCTTGTCTACTCCTGGCACTTGCTTCATAGCAAGCGGCCGTCATGCACATCTTCAATACAAACTGGTCTCCTTCTCAGCCGCGACAGACATTTAGGCGTCATCGTGGTTTCGATCAAGCCTGGTCCTCGTCATCGACTAGGAGTGACGTCCTCGTGCGCCTCCCTACGGGCAGCATCGCCCGCACGCTCCCTCTCGATCGACTGATCTAGCAAGTGTGCAAGCGCGCGCCTTCCAAGCAGCCGCGCACGTGAAGCGATTACCATCTCTTTCCAACACATCGCCTGATAAGAGCACAGGAGGGACGACATGGATAGCGACGGGAGTATAGAGGCCGGGAACTCCGGATGGTGGCAAACACCCGATGGAAAACGGTACCCGCCACCGGCAAACGATGCGGAAGCAGCGCGCATGTATAACTCAATGTGGCAAGGAACAGACGGCAAGTGGTACGCAGCGCTTGAGCCCACACCTGCCGGAAGTACCCCGACCGGGACCCCTGCCGGCAGAGCATCTCCTGGAACTCCACGAGGAACGGTGCCGTCCGAAATCGGCACTCAGCCCCCGCTCGGTTATTGGCCGCAAGGTCAGCACCAACCCACCAATGGCTTTGCCATTGCGGCACTTGTCTGCTCGCTTCTGTTCCTCCTCGTGGTGCCTGCGCTGCTTGGAATCATCTTCGGATTCGTGGCGCTCTCTCAGATCCACAGGTCACGCGCAAACCCGCAGCTTATGCCAGCCCAGAAAGGGGACGGACTTGCGATTTCGGGAATCCTAATCGGCTTTATCGGCCTCTCCCTAATGCTGGTGGCGGTGGCAATCCCTACATTCATCGGAGTCCGCCACACCGGCTAAGTTGGAGGCTCGCCGAGTTCCACCAATCGTTTCAACGCTCTGGCCACGATCGCCGGGGCAATCCGACACAACGACCAGTGGAGGGCCCAGTATGTACACGGTCATTTGCAAAGTCCCCGAGGGATCCCGAGTATGTCCAGAGCGACATCCGGTTGGCGGGCCAGTTGGCGGGTTGAAGCTGCGATGTTGACCGAGCGGTAGGTGGTGTGGCGGATCATGCCGATTGCCAGGTTGCGTAGGGTCGCGAGGATGCGAGAGAGAGTTCCCGTGCGGACCTGGGACAAGTCTTCGCCAAAGGTCACGCCTCGAACCCAGTGGAGGCCGTTCTCTATGGACCAGTGTCCATGCACGAGCCGGAACAGGTGCTCGATGCCTGCGTCGTCGGTCGTAAGGTCTGTGACGTAGAAGCGGACCCTCGATGCTGGCCCGGACGTCATCGAGGGTCGACGACTCTCGCTCGACGATGATGAAGGTCTTCGCATGGGGGAAGGTGATCGTAGGCGGGACCTGCGTTGACCAGACCCGGTGGCGGTCGATACGGCCATGGGCACGTTCACAGGTCTCGTACTCGGGATGCTCAAGGTCGATCCCCTCCCCTGCGTCGAGCGCTGCGTTCCACAGCTGGGGCTGATTCCTTGACGCTGAAGATGTAGTGGCCTCCCTTGCCGACGACAAGCCTGGCCGCTCTCTTCTGGGCGTGCATCGCATCTGCGGTGACGACCCGACCTGCAAGGTTGATCGGCTCGAGCAGTGGAGCGAAGGCGAGTATCTCGTTTGTCTTGTCGTTCTCGACGTTGCGCTGAGCGATCACCATCCCGGTGTCGTGGCGAAGCGCTGCGAGCAACTGGACCTGGGTGCCGTCAGCTCGCTTCGCTCCCCGAACCGCCTTGCCGTCAACAGCTACTCCGACCAGGTCCGCTCCTGGGATGACACCGCTCGCGCTGTCATCCGCGTCCGAGTCTGCATCGCGATCAGCTTCGTCGGATCCGTCCTCGATCTCGGAGCCGGGCGCATCGGATCGCACAGGGGTCCGCGATCTCCGATCTGCTTGTTCTGCAGTCCAGGTGTTCACGATGAGGTCGAGCTCCTCAGCATCGACCGACATTGCCACCCGCCGGATCGTCGCATAGCTCGGCGGGACTCGTAGCCCTGAGGATGGGGAGATTCGAGCGCCGAGGCGGGCGAGGACCTCCTGGGACGAGCTCTCACACCATTCACTCAGCGTGACCAGGCTCTTGTGGCCAGCCAGGGTCGCGCACGCGATAAGCACCAGTGTCGAGACGAAGTCGTGGCGGACCCCTCTCGGATCCCTGGGATCGGTGATCGCCTCGAGGCGCTCGATCAGACTGGAGAGGTCTGCGGTGTTGAAATCGATCTGTGCCACCTGGATCCTTTGGTCTGGGAACAACAACGGATGGTCGAAGGACCCTGCTGCGAGCACCTCGGTACTGCGCCGGTGCAGCGAACGGACGTAGACGTGCTTGATCTGGCCGTGGGCGACGTAGCTACCGGAGCGACGTCCAAAGCCCCCGGTCTCACCGAGGCGGAGAAACGACGACGCGCCGTAACAGGTGCCGATATGGCGGGAGGGGTCGACGAAACTCTCGACCAGTGGGACTGGATGGCCCCAGGCCTCCACCCAGTTGTCGGAGAGCCTCTTCAGCGTCCTGGACATCACCGCAGACGCTGCGTTATGGCGACGACCAGCCGGCAGCACGCAGAACCTCTGGTTCGACGCGATGAAGCGGAGCCTTCGCTTCTGGATCTCCTGGCTCCAGCCGATGAAGCGATCCCGAGGCCCACATGACAGCGCAAGCGATGCCAAGCCGACCAACGCTACCCACTCACCATTCGCGTCGACAGCCACGTAGCGCATCGTCTCGCCGACCATCCGATGGCCAAGCCAGTGGTGCTCGTCAAGCTCCGCGTCGAAGCGACTACCGTCCCCAGCACCGATCGGGGCGACGCTCAGCCCTGCGAACCACGCATCTCGCACCCACCACACGTAGTATCGCGGCAGTAGGCCGCGTCAATCGACTCCCAATACCGCAGGTCACAGCCTCGTGCTCCCGACTATGAAAAGGCCGACCAGTATGCGAGGCAAGCCGTTCAGCGCGAAAGAGCGCGACAAGATCCGCGCCAAGATCGAACGGGCCAAACCGCTGAGCAAAGTTGCCCGCCAGCTCGGGCGGGCAACTTCGAGCGTCTGCCGGGAGGTCGCGCGAAACGGCGGGCACGATCGCTACCAGGCGACAACGGCGGAGCGCTGCCGGGCGCGGCTAAAGCAGACCAGGTTCCAGACGGACCTTCTCTTTGCGCGACGCGTGGAGAAGCGTCCGGCGACGAAGGACTCGCCGATGACGATCGCACCCGCCCTTGGTTCTGAAGGCTCCCCCGTGAGTGAAGAGACGATCTGCCGAGCTATCTGCGTGACAAGCGCCGGGGGCTTCGAACGGAGCTCTATGTGCACCTGAAGCGTTTGCGTCACAGCCACAAACCAAGACTCGCTAACCGCGGGCGAACAAGGCCAGCTGGCTCAGTGCATTCAGCCCAATCTGCATCCAGGCGGAGATCGCCGGTCGCAGAGTCCAGGACACCTGACATAGTAGCCAGGTCCACCGCTGACATTCGGCCCCGAGCAGGGTGAAATCCCCCGAGGGGCGGGGCTTTCGATTATAGACATGATCATCTAAGTGTCTGGGAATCAAGGCAAGTGGCCACCAGCATGCGGGCCTGATTGGCGGTCGGGCCGTGCCCGTGACAACTGCGGTGCGAAACGTACGCGCTTCACGGGGAACACTCCTCGTTGAGATGACCGGTAGTGCGCTCCAGATCTGCATCGACCCACTCTCCCCACCACGGCACACTCGGGCGATTGGAGCTCTTTGTGAGAGGCTCACTGACGCGGAAACCACCTATCCCTGGACGAGCCTCGTGCTGCACTATTCGGTCAAGGACGCCTCTGGCATCACATGAACTTGATCACCATGTCCGGTGTCCTGGCGTCGAGGTCGGTCACTTCGGAGGTGATCTGATTATCGCTGCAATGGTCCGCTCTGCAGAGCTCACCTTGGTCAACCAAGCGAGCAGGTGCAACCTTTTGGGCTACCTGGCGGAGGACCACGGCGCCGACAGCATACTTGCCTGTGCCGCCAACCTGTTCGAGCAGGTACCCTAGGAGCCTCGTTGGACCCTCACCTAGGACCAGGGTCGCGAGATCACGAGATAGCGAGATCTCCCAGAGCACTTAGGGACCAGCGTCTACTTCTCCGAGGTGCACAGCCCTTGGCAGCGAGGCCTTGAACGGCCTTGCTCTCCGGTGGATGCCGAAGTCGAACAACCTGTCGGTCTAACTAACCGAGGCGACTTCGACGAGATCAGCTCCCATATCAACACGACACCCCGGCGCTCACTCAACTGGGAGAGTGCGTACGTGCGCTACCGTCATGCTCTTGTTGCAAAGACCGGCGGAACTGGCCCCCTGTTTGCTCTACGTTCACGCGACCTCTTGCGATGCGCGAGCAGGCGCTCCTTTGCGGGCCTTCACATCTCAGATCCCGTGATCGAGGTGATACCTCGCGTGTGTTACGGCCGGGACTACCGAGAACTCCACACCCGCCAGGCACTGCTCAGTAGGGTCTCTTGCCCAAATGCAAGTCCACCCCTGCAGTTGCGCACTGGGTACGACCGCACACTTCGATAGACTTGGCGCCCGGTGGAGTTTGATCTCTCTGATGACCAGGTTGCGCTCGCTGAAGCGGCAAGGACGTTTCTTGCTTCGTCGTGGGATCACGCTCGCCTACGGGAGTTCGTTGGCACGCCTGGCGAGCCCATAGCTGCGAGTACTGCCCCGACCAGCGAGTTGTGGCACGAGATGTGCGATCAGGGATGGCTGGCCGTGGAGGTGCCTGAGGCGGCGGGAGGGCTGGGTCTTGGACTGGTGGAAGTGGCGGTACTGTGCGAGGAGATTGGCAAGAGCCTTGCACCGACGCCGGTGCTTGCGGGAATCACAGCACTGGATGCACTGCGTATTGCGCGTAGCCGCGATAACGAGTACTGCGACGAATGGCTCGATCGCCTAGCTTCCGGCGATGCAACCGCGTGCGTTTCACTCAGCCGCAAGCGTGGAGCACTCACGGGTGCGTTGGACAACAAGGGCGGATGGGTTCTCCTTGGGCGATCAGATCCCGTAGTGCACGGGCCATCGAGTGATCTTGCGATCGTGGTGGCCGGCATAGACAGCACGGACCAGGATGCATGCAGGCGCGTCGCTGAAGCAGACGAGACCGCACCTGGCATAGTTTCCAGTGACCCGCTCTGCGCAGGCAGGGCAGTCTTCCTCATTCGCTTGGATAACCACGTTCGCCCGAGTGCGCACGCCGCAATGGACCGCACCAGGCTCGTCGGTCGCCTGGAGACTGATGGGGCAAGTTGCCTGTTGATCGGCGGGCCGCGGGCGGCTTCAAGGCTGGTAAATCGGTACGTGACGGGTATTTGCGCAGAGATGCTAGGGGCGTCAGAGCGAGTCCTCGAGATGACAGTTGCGTACGCTAAGGAGCGGGTCCAGTTTGGAAGGCCGATTGGCAGCTTCCAGGCAGTGAAACATCGCTGCGCGGACATGCTGGTGGATGTAGAGGGGATGCGCTCGGTTGCCTATTACGCTGCGTGGTGCGTCGGCCACGACACTCAGGACTCATCCGAGGCGGCCTCTGCTGCAAAGACCTGGTGCTCCGAGGCTGCGGCCAGGGTGATGTCCTCGGGGTTGCAGGTACATGGCGGCATCGGCTTTACGTGGGAGCATGACCTTCACCTATACCTGAAGCGCTCCCAGCTCGACCAGGTGAGCTTCGGCGATGCGCAGGTGCACCGGGAGCGCCTTTCTCACCTGCTGCGTGCGAAACTGGAGCGAGGCGAGCCCATCCTTTGAACGCTCCGGGCGGACGCTCTCCGTCGAGATAAACCACACGGAGATCTCCCACCGCGACTTTCATGGTAAGCGCCCCGGCGCCTCACGCAGCCATTTCGAAACCGGCACGGTCTCCAGGGCGACCCCTGCACACCTGAAAGAGCTGCAGGATCTTGGACCGAAGGTAAAGCGTCGCTTGAGCGCCTATCAACCGTTCGTCGTATAGAACGAAGTCGCCCACAGCTGGTTCTCCACTCCGTTTGGATACGGCGTCAGTGTTACTACCAGTGAGTGCGAGTACGGCAGCGGCTGTTGCGGGAAGTAGTGCATCGAATACCATGGACCATTTCCCTGGCAAGGATCTGTACCACCAATTACGCCTGCATTTGAAGCGGCTGAACCTCCACCCGATGACCAGTAATTGCCGATCCAGGTCAGCCACGAACCAAAGGCTTGGTTCCCGTCGATAGTGACCTGAATCCAGACATCGCCTATGTAGCCGCAGGATCCGCCCGGCGCTGAATCCGCGAGCTGCATCCCCTCAAAGGTGCCGGAGCCGCTCACGTTCGTCATGGTCAGGACCTGACCAGCTTGACTCGGAGAGACGTTCATCCACGGTCCCCAAGCTGTCTCATGCGAACTTCCGGATCCGTTCTCCACCTTCAGCCGCCCGGTGCCATTCGTCGGTAGGTTACCCACGTTCACCGTCGGCGTGTTGCCCACGCTTACGTTCACTGGCGGCAGCGAGGAATGCGCTGTGGCGGCACCGGCTGCCGAGGTGCTCAGCGCTGCAGCTACACCGACCCCTCCGCCTACCATGAAAATCGTTGCAGCGAGCAACGTAGTCATTCCCGAGCGGTTGACCAGCTTATTCATCCATCGCATATCGCCTCAGCCTCCTTACCGTGAACATCCCCAGGGGTCATTTCGAGCAGCTGTAAAGTATACTACGCGGGTATCGGTGTACAGGTTCCGCAGAGGTCCAGGGGGTCGTCCAGCTGGTTGAAGCGAACTCCGTGGAGATTGCGAGAGTTCTTCTTGACTACCTTCAGACCCTTGCAGACAGTCACGAAACCCATGTGCGGCCTGTCGAGGCGCTCGCTCGCGAGCATGGTGCGCGCCGCGCAGAAGCCGCCCTGAAAAAGCTCGCGGTAGCCTCCCTTCCGCGAGCACTCACGCGCTCCACCGCATGGCTGATCTCGCCAACTTCAAGCACCTCGCTACTCCACTGGCCTTGCTCCACCCAGCGATGATTAATATCGACTCCCTGCTTAGCGGTCTCCGTCTTCATCCTCGGGTTCGGGCGGAAGGAACGTGAGGTCAAGGTCCCCTAAGCGCACAAGAATGGACGCTACCCAGCGCGCTAACTCGCCGAAGTGATCGTTGAGTACGGAAGTGTCCTCGAGAACGGCCTCGTCCAACTGGTAAGTCCCCTGGTACGTCGCTTCGACCGCGAACTGGCTTGTGGGTTGTGCCTCCGGTGAACTCGCGTCGTAATCACCGTAGTCCTGCTCGACCGTAGGCCCTGATCGGGTAAGAGACGCTGTCCCAATAGTCGCGCCGTGTGGGGGCAGAGCACGAAGGAGGAAGTCGATGTCAGGGGCGCTCGCGAGCCGTTGAAGCCTCAATGCGACCTCAATGACGACCTCCGGTGCGTCCTCGTGGGGCTCTCCAATGGACCAAGATCGGTAGGCACTCTGACTCCACGTCGGCCAGTCGAGACTGATGTCAGCGGTCACGCGGGGTGGTGTGTCTTCCCCTGGGAGACTGTAGGAAGTCTCCCAGGAAACGTCCCCGAGAAACACGTCTACCTGGAACCGCTCCTCGACCGCTTGGCGCTGTAGGAGTGCTGACTCGAAAGCGCGGCGAATGGAGGAGATCACGTCTACAAGGATGTGATCGAGCATTGTCGCGAGGCTATCAACACTGGACCTAGTGGGGTGGCGATTCCAGCCGAGGCGATCCGGGAGGACCAGCGGATGGCCTTCGGGCCGATGTAGCATCTTACGTGGTGTTTGACGCGACGGTTCACGATAATCCCTGGCTCTCACGGCGCATAACGGCCTTTGCTCATCAAGGAGGGGCATGGGAAGGCCCCTCCAGCACGCTCTGGGCGATGCGCCGGGCGGTTGCGGCTGGAGCGACAGCGCTTGAGCTGGACGTGCATGCGACCGCGGACGGCCAACTAGTCGTCTGTCACGACGCAAGGGTCGACCGGACCACCAATGGCTCGGGAGCTATCTGCGAGATGACCCTCGACGAACTCATCAGCCTTGACAATGCCTACTGGTTCATCCCAGGAAGCGACGTGAGCCCTGGCAAAGCCGAGGACGAGTACCCGCTGCGTGGGCGCGCCCCACAGGACCGTGAACTGGCAATCGCTACGCTCGAAGAGGTGCTGGAGGCTTTCCCTGGTGTAGTGCTGAACCTCGACATAAAAGCGACCTCACCTGACGTCGCTCCCTATGAGGCTGCCTTGGCAGACCTGCTGCGGCGCTATCACAGAGCAGACGATGTAATCGTCGCGTCTTTTCACGACGCGGCGACAGATCTTTTTGCCTCGCTTGCGCCTGAAGTGGGGATCTCAGCGGGGACAAGGACTGTCGCGGAGATCGTGCGGGCGGTTCGCTCTGGAACGCAGATCCCCTCGACGCGACACGTCGCCATTCAGGTCCCCGTCTCCATAGCAGGGGTGGTGATCGTGGATCGCGCGCTTGTAGAGGCTGTCCATGATCACGGGATGGCCGTACATGTCTGGACGGTTAACGCTGTCGAGGAGATGGCGCGCCTTGTCGATCTCGGTATAGACGGCATCATCTCGGACCTGCCGTCTGTTCTCGCTGGGGTGCTCAAGGCGAAGCACGCGGCCTGGGGCGGCTTGACCGCTTGACGGGCGCGCACGCCGACCAAAAGGCCTCCGAGCTTGCTCGTGGGCTTCGGCTTCGCCGTTCAACCTGTTCCAGGCCCCTGGCTGATCCGTAGTCAGCCGCAGTTAGGCCGCTTGCCGTGGTTGGCCTTTTTCTTGCTGCGAATCTTTCGCTTTTGGGTTCTCTTGGACACGTTCACATCACCTCGCTGAGTAACAATAGCGCCGGTCGCCGGGTAGGTGCGAACGTGAGCAGCCGACCTAGCGATGCGGACTCTGCCAGGGCAGTAGCCTCGTAGCATGACATCCCCGGCGGTTGGAGCAGATAGCGAACTCGGAGCAGGCTTGTGGAACGCGTAGGTCTTATCGGCCTGCCCAATTCAGGCAAGACGTCTCTGTTCAACGCACTCACCAGGGGTTCGGCTTTGGTCGCTCCCCACATGTTCTCTACAACTGAGACAACGGTTGGCATTGCCCAGGTCCCCGATGCGCGCCTCCAAGCGCTCGGCCGTATGAGCGCTAGCCGGAAGGTGGTTCCCGCGAGCGTAGAGGTAGTGGACATAGCCGGCTTGGTGGAGGGCTCATCTGCGGGAGAGGGCCTTGGCAACAGATTTCTTGCAGGGATCAGGGAGATGGATGCCCTGTGCTACGTGTTGAGGGGTTTCGAGGATCCCCAGGTGCCGGGGTATGAGGCGCCTGAAACGGCGCTGTCGGTGCTTGAGCTGGAGCTGGTGATGGCCGATATCAGCAGTCTTGAGGGCCAGATGGCAAGAAAGCGCAAGCAGGCACGGGGTGGCCAGCTTTCCGCCAGTGATCTGGAGGCAATGGAGCGAGCCCTCGATATCCTGCAGAGCGGGGTGCCACTCTACCGGGCGGGATTGGTGGAGCACGATCAGGCAGTCCTGAAGGACCTCTTCCTCTTGACCGTCAAACCAATCTTTGTGGTGGTAAATGTGGGCGAGGACGCGGGCGCCTCGGGTGTCGAGATCGCAGACAAGCTTTCCTCGGAACTTGGCGGTGCCGCGGAAGCCCTTGCGGTCAGCGTCAAGCTGGAAGCTGAGGCGTCTTTGCTCGACCCCCAAGACGCGAGTGAACTGTTGGAAGGGCTCGGTCTCGGCGAGGGAGCACTCCCGCGCGTGGCTCACGCTGCTTACCACCTGCTTGGGAGAAGGACGTTCTTGACCACCGGCGAGAAGGAGTCGCGTGCCTGGACGTTCAAGTCGGGAGCTCACGCGCCCGAATGCGCAGGGGTGATCCACTCAGACCTCCAACGCGGGTTCATCAGAGCGGAGGTGATCCGTTGGGACGAACTACTCGAGATCGGATCCTGGTCAGCGGCCAAGGCCGGTGGAAAGCTACGGGTAGAAGGAAAGGACTACGAGGTTCAGGACGGAGATGTACTGGAGATCCGCTTCAACGTCAGCGGAAGCCCTTCCCGGCGGGCTTAGGCACATCTACCGGTAGACGGTGATGGCCTGGCTTCTCAGAGCAGGTGAGGTTCTCGCCACCCTCGAGGTAGCCGACTCTGTGTTCGCGCGCGGAAGGGGACTGCTTGGCCTCGCCAGTTTTGATGGAGCGCTCCTGCTCCACTCGACACGTGCGGTTCACACCCTCGGGATGAGGTTTCCGATCGACGTTGCCTTCTGTGACCGCGACCTGAAGGTGGTTGATGTGACCACAATGTCCCCCTGGCGCTTGGGCCTGCCCCGCCTCAAGGCAAGGTGTGTCATCGAAGCAGAGGCGGGAGCGTTCGAACGATGGTGCCTGGTTCCAGGTGACCATCTGGAGGTGAGGGAGTGAGCGCGATTAGCGAGCATGGCAAGCAAGCCCGAGATCCCAGTAGCGGCCGACTACTTGTTGTCGCGACGCCTATCGGGAACCTGGACGACATCTCGGTGCGAGCCGTGAACAGCATTTCGGCCTCTGACGTAATCGCATGCGAGGACACCCGCCGCACGAGGAAGCTTCTCGCTCATCTTGGCGTAACGGGAAAGCGGCTGGTCTCGGTGTTTGCCGGCAACGAACGCTCCCGCGTTCCCGAGATTCTCCGCATGCTTGCCAGTGGTGATCAGATAGTACTTGTCAGCGATGCAGGCACGCCGGGGATATCTGACCCCGGATGCGCCGTGGTGGACGCGGCGATCTCCGCTGGTTTCAGCGTAAGCGCTGTCCCGGGACCATCAGCCGTCGTCACTGCGCTTGCTGCCAGCGGGATTCCCCACGATCGGTTCTGCTTCGAGGGGTTTTTGCCACGCAAAGGATCCCAGCGCGCCCGTAGAATCAAGTCGCTCGCGTCGGACGAGCGTGCAGCTGTGATCTTCGAAGCTCCCAACAGGCTTGTAGCGACACTTGAGGATCTCTGTCAGGCCTGCGGGCCGGGCCGGCAGGTCGCTGTGGCAAGGGAACTGACGAAGATTTTCGAAGAGGTTTGGCGAGGCGATGCAGCAGAAGTCGTCGAGCAGGCAAGAGAGCGTGCTCGAACAGGGACCTTGCGTGGCGAGTGTGTCATAGTCATCGCAGGATGCGCACTTGACACAACCGAGCTCTCGCTTGCGCCGGCATCGCACAGCACAGACACGGGCTGTTCGGGACTATCTGCGGGTGGGATCGACCCCGACGAAGTCGAAGCCCTGTTGCGGGAGTGCTTAGCTGCCGGCGCGACTCGCAGGGATGCCGCCTCCGAGGTCGCAGCGAAGCTTGGAGTCCCCAAACGGACGCTTTACCAGCTGGCAGCGAAACTTCAGGATCATCAGGACTAGTCCGAAGCGGCAGTCAAGTTATCACGGGAGTTGGTTAGAGCTGAACGTAGAGCCGGGCCGGTTCGGAGAGGTACCCTGTTGGAGTGCCCCGGTTCTACCTCACCACGCCGATCTACTACGTGAACGACATTCCCCATCTAGGCCACGCATACACGATGGTTAACGCTGACGCGATATCGCGCTGGCATCGGCTCTTGGGCGACGATGTGCTATTTCTAACGGGAACCGATGAGCATGGCCTGAAGGTGGCTCGAGCAGCCGAGCAAAACGGCATGACTCCCCAGGAGTGGACCGACAGGACGAGCAGGCGGTTCGTGGAGGCATGGGAGCAGCTCGAAATGTCAAATGATCGCTTCATCCGCACCACGGATCCCCGCCATCACTCCGCTGTTGCAGAGCTTCTGAGCAGGATTCACGACAATGGCTACATCCACCTCGATTCATACCGGGGGCCCTACTGCGTGGGCTGCGAGGCCTACTACGGGCCAGACGAACTCGTCGACGGTTGCTGCCCGGTCCACGGAGTCCCGGTGGACGAGGTGGAAGAGGAGAACTACTTCTTCGCTCTCAGCCGTTTCGGCGATCGGTTGCTGGAGTGGTACGAGACAAATCCGAACGCCGTGATGCCTGAGTCGAAGCGCAACGAGGCAATAGGCTTCATCAGAGGCGGGCTCAAGGACATATCCATAACTCGAACCTCCATCGACTGGGGGGTGAAAGTGCCCTGGGATCCTGCTCACGTCTTCTACGTCTGGTACGACGCTCTGGTGAACTACGTGACCGCGATCGGCTTCGGTAGCGACGATTCGAACTTTGCCCACTGGTGGCCAGCGGTTCATCACCTCATCGGCAAGGACATCCTTCGCTTTCACTGCGTGTGGTGGCCAGCTATGTGCATGGCAGCGGGGATCGATCCACCCAAGAGCATCTTTGTTCACGGGTGGCTTCTCGTGGGAGGGGAGAAGATGGCCAAGAGCAAGCTGAACCAGGTGCACCCCGCAGAGCTGGTATCCGAAATCGGCGTCGATGCCCTGCGCTATCACTTGCTGAGAGACACACCACTCGGCCCCGACGGCGACTTCTCGTACGAGGGGATGATCGCTCGCTACAACTCGGATCTCGCCAACAATCTCGGGAACCTTGCCTCGCGCGTTGCGGCAGTGGTAGCGGGAAAGTGCGGTGGAATCGGGCCGGCTCCAAGACGTGAGAGCCGGCTGGCGCTTGAGGCGGAAGTTGCCTGCGATGCTGCCCAGAGAGCCTGGGAGAGCTTCGCCCCACACGAAGCGCTTGAGGCCACCTGGAAGCTCCTACGCGAGACGAACGCGGAGCTGGAGACCTCGGAACCATGGAAGAAGGAGCCCGGCGCAGAAGTGAACGGGGTGCTGGGCGACGCTTTGGAGGTGCTTCGAATCGTCGGCCTGCTTGCGTCTCCCGCGATGCCCAGCACCTGCACCGAGCTCTGGCGGCGCATCGGCCTGCGTGCCAGCCCCCTTGACGCTAGATTTCCCCGCGACGCGGCGTGGGGTGGATACCCTGGCGGCCTCGTGGTCGAACGCGGATCCCCACTGTTCCCGCGCAAGCAAGCAGCGTCGAGCCAAGGATGAAAGGCTTCGATGACACCGCGAATACTCAAGTGGATGCTCTCATAAGCGTGGATTCGACCACCGCGCCAGACCTGACGACACCGTGGTTCGATTCGCACTGCCATCTGCAGGACTTCGATGATCCTGAAGCCGTCGTCGCAAGGGCAAACGAATCAGGGGTCGGGGGGATGGTGTGCGTGGGAACCGATGGACCTGGCTCAGCCCGGGCTGTTGAGCTCGCGTCGTCTATTGATGGCAATGTCTGGGCAACAGTGGGCCTGCACCCCCATGGGGCGAGCGAGGGGGTTACAGCGGTGATCGAGCTTCTGGAGCGGCTAGTGGCTGGAACCCCTGACGGTCTCGTCGGACAGAGCGCTGGAACACAAGCTGGTCCGGTTGATGCACCTGCAGGGCGAGCCCACGAGCTTTTTCGAAATCGAGTCGTAGGTGTGGGTGAGTGCGGCCTCGACTACCACTACGACTACTCGCCCCGCGATGCTCAGCGAAAGGTCTTCGCCGCCCAGGTGGCGCTAGCCGCAGAGTACGGGCTTGCGCTCGTTGTCCATACCCGCGAGGCGTGGGACGACACGCTGGATATCCTCTCTGCGGAGGGAATGCCTGAACGCACTGTGCTCCACTGCTTCACGGGAGGCCCCCTTGAGGCGCGCCGTGGGCTAGACCTCGGCTGCTACCTGTCCTTCAGCGGCCTCGTGACCTTTAAGAACGCGGGCGAGGTTCGAGAGGCTGCCGCACTGTGCCCAGCTGAGCGCATCCTTCTCGAGACCGACTCTCCGTTCCTCGCCCCAGTTCCTCATAGAGGCAAACGCAACGAGCCGTCGTTGCTTCCCTGCGTCGCCGCTGTGGTTTCACAGGTGCGCTCGGAGTTGCCGGCCGAACTCGCAACCCAGGTATACCGGAACACAGTCGAGGCATTTGATCTGGGTGCCAGCGTCGCAGCGCACTCAGCGGGAGCGACGTGAGCCCTGGGCTGGACGTTCGCCGCCAGCTCGCAGCCAGCGGACTGCGACCGCGAAAGCGCCTCGGCCAGAACTTTGTGGTAGATCAGAACACCCTTCGGCGAATGGTCCGCCTGGCCAAGGTTGGGCCGGGCGATAGGGTGGTTGAGATCGGCGCCGGCTTGGGGTCACTGACCTTGTTCTTGGTGGAACAAGGGGCGCTGGTCACCGCAGTGGAGATGGATCCCCAGCTCATTCCGATACTGCGTTCGGTCTGCGGGCCTCATGCCGTGCGGGTCGTTGAGGCAGATGCTCTCGGTCTCGACTGGGACGGATTGCTTGGGACGGAGCCAGGCTGGATTCTCATCGGGAACCTTCCCTACAACATCGCGGCAAGGCTAGTGCTCAAGGTTCTTGAGGAGGTGAGCGCCGTTGCCCGAATCGTGGTGATGGTCCAAAAGGAGGTCGCAGAGCGGCTTGCTGCGGGCGTTGGTGACACAGCCTACGGCGCGGTGTCGGTGAAGGCCGCCTACTGGTCCACCCCAAGGCTGCTCGGAACGGTTCCCGCTACCGTGTTCTACCCGCGACCCCATGTGGACTCCGCGGTGGTTGAGCTGGAGCGCAGGGAACCTCTCGCTGTCGATCCGTCTGTTGTCCCTTATGCTTTCCTGTTCCGACTGGTGAAGGCGGGCTTCTCTCAGCGTCGCAAGATGCTACGCAGTTCTCTTGCAGGCCTCGTCTCACCTTCGGCGTTCGATTGCTCGGGAATCTCGGAGCGCCTGCGGGCAGAAGATCTGGACTTGGATGCCTGGGGAAGGCTGGCTAGATGCGTAATCGAAAGCTCGAACAACGCGAACTAGCCTTCGCTAAGTTAACAACCACGCTCCGGGTGACTGGGGTTCGCGACGACGGCTACCATCTTATCAAGGCCGAGATGGTGACGATCGACCTCTATGACGTGCTCACCTTCTCCGCGGGCAACGGTCTTGAGGTGCACCTAGACGCCAAGTCTCCCGCTGGGCTAATGCCACTTGACATACCCCAAGGAGAGGACAACCTTGTGTGCAAGGCCCTGCGTGCCGTTGGCCGGCCTGCACTGGTCTTGCTCCACAAGCGCATACCGCCGGGGGCCGGGCTTGGAGGTGGCTCTGCGGACGCGGCAGCAGCGCTTCGCTGGGCCGGCTGTGGTGATCTGAACTTGGCGGCGAGCCTTGGCGCAGACGTCCCCTTCTGCCTAGCAGGCGGCCGCGCACTCGTAAGTGGCATCGGCGAGGAGGTGCTCCCGCTCGACTTCGAGGAGCGAGCCTTTGTTCTCCTGCTCCCCCCGTTCGCAGTATCCACAGTCGCGGCCTACAGCCGCTGGGATGCCCTTGGTGGACCAGCCGGTGATTGGGGAAACGACTTGGAGGAAGCAGCGGTGTCAGTTGAACCGCGGCTTGGCGCCTGGCGCGACGCATTCGCCGCGGCGGCGGGAAGGCGTCCGAGGCTAGCGGGAAGCGGAGCCACCTGGTTCCTCGAGGGCACGCCCGAAGAGTTGGGGCTGACCGGAACCAAGCACCTTGAACTAAATGGCGATGTCGCGGTCCTGGTTCCAGTGCGTACTGTCAGGTCGCCACCAGCACCGGGCGGCACGGATGACGCTTGCGGGTGAGTTGCCAGGTAAGCAACGTGGAGGAGTTTTGCGAGCCACCTTAGCCAGCCCGCCCTGCACGCTACTTGCCCGCGCGTCGCCGCCAGCGGGTGGCCTTCAACATCTTCTTGTGTTTTTTCTTGCGCATTCGCTTGCGGCGCTTCTTGATTAGAGAACCCATGTCTGCCGGCAGGTTAGTACATGCAGCCGGTAGGTGTGCCAATGCGGGTCCACGCGGGGCCCATTCCGCAGGTCCGCAAGGGGTTGCTCGGCTCCTGTTTCCACGGTGATAGACACCACAACGCGACGTCGTGACAGCCTGGATCTGGGTTCTGGCAAACTGTGGATGAATGCACGGACTAGCCTCTGAGCTGTTGTGGGTTGTTCAGCGTCGTTCCGTGGAGCGCCCCCTGGAGCATTCTTGCCGAGACGGGGAAACGGGCTCTGACCGGTCAATGAACTGATCGCAACCGCAGGCTATGGCGGGTAGTTCAATGGTAGAACGCCTGACTTTGGATCAGGAGGTTGGAGGTTCGAGCCCTCCCCCGCCAGCTAGGATAAGGGCAGGTCAGCGAGGTAGGGGCTGGTCCGGGTAGCCAAGATCTCGCCTGCGTTGATCCATGCGTACGTAACAGCAGTGGCGGTGCCGATGTTGGCTACTGACGACTACGACCTCGGGCGCGCCAGGGAGCCCGGGCGAGCACGATCCCTTCAACCTGCTCAGCGTGGCCCTCGTCGAGCAGGAATCCTGCCACGGTGTTGAGCTGACTGCAGGTCGTGGACACATCGTCGTACACAAGGATGCGACGTCCCTCAATCAGTTCGGGTTTGGCGAGATGTAACGTACTGCGCAACTCTGTGGCAGCAGTTCGTTTGCCTTGGGCACCCTTCGCCGCCGACTTGGGCGTTGCTTCCACTTTCACCAGCGCTCGTGGGTCAGCAACGTCGAAAGACCACTCTCCGAGAACATCCTCGGTCGCTGCAACATCGAGCACTCGCTCGGTATGGCCGAACGATGCGCCCCCTTCGCCAACGTATGTCGGATTCGCAATGATGAGGTCTGGCACCTCATGCCTGGCGTTGCGGTCGAGCCACGCGACGAGAAGGCGCCCGAAGACTAGTGACCACCCTGCCTTGCCCTTGTACTTATAGCGGTGGATGGTGGTGCGCAGCTGCCCGGAGCTATACGCAATGGCTCTAACCCTCGCGATGCGCCGGTCCGGATCAGTGCAGAGCCAGTTCGGGCACTCACCGTTCTCCATGATCTGGCTGCACACTGGGCAGGCATGCGAGGCAATGACCTCGAATGATCTGCCCGCGCACGCGAGACAGAGCCCTGGTGGACCGTTGCGCAGGTAGGTGCACTGCTGGCACTTCGGGAAGCCAAGTGGCGGACCGACGGGCGGTTCGATAGTCGTGGTCATGGGTTCTCACAGCAACGAGAGCGTGAGTTGCTGGCGCTGCTCGCTCGCTTGGCGGACCTTCTCCGGCGTGGCCAGGTGGCGGATGACTTCTCCGACATCGGCCACTTCGATGGCGCCGCGCTTTGCAACGTAGGTCTTCGCCCAGTTCTGGTCCGTAACGAGCGATTGGACGAGGAAGACCTTCTTGCCGTGCTCCAGGGCAAGACGGGCTTGCATCTTCGCACCCGATGTGCTCGATGCCTCGATGACGACGGTGCCCTGACTGAGGCCCGAGGTAACAACGTTGCGTCTCGGGAACGTGTCTCTCCCAGGGGACCGGGTTGGCCAGAACTGCGAGACGAGAGCACCGTGCGCCGTAATCTCCTCGGCGAGATCGCGATTCTCCGACGGATAGCACCTGGTGATGCCAGTGCCAAGAACGGCGATGGTCCGTCCGCCGGATTCGATGGCGGTACGGTGGGCGGCGGTGTCGATGCCTCGAGCCAGGCCCGAGATGACAGTCACCTCGCGCTCAACCAGGAGCTTGGACATCCGCTGTGCTCTTCGGATTCCAGGCTCCGAAGCTTGTCTCGTTCCGACGACTGCGACCGAGCGGACGTCCTCATCGCACAACCCGCCTCGAACGAAGAGAAACGGGGGCAGATTGGGGATCAGGCGAAGGTTGGCCGGGTAGTTATCGTCCAGCACGGTGACGAGCTGCGCTCCGATATCGCCAGCAACGGCAAGCTCAGCATCGACTCGCTCAAACAGTTCGTCTGGATTCCGGATGCCGCAACGAAGGACCTTCAGGGAGTCGTCAGCAGTCGCGCTGCGCTCCTGGACCTTGCCTTCCCACAGGGCGTCTAGCCCAGCGGCACATTGAGCCTCGCGCGCGATCAGATTCCAATCGACGCAGTCCTTGTCGATCCTGATGGCACAGAGAGCAAGAAGACGGCGCTGGCCGTCGGTGATGTTCATCCCATGCTGCTCCTTCTCGAACATCTGTTCGCATGGCTATCTAGCGAAACCATACCACGTCTGACCGCGTTCACGTGTCGACCGTCAAGTAACTCCCTCGTCCGGTATGTTGCTTCCGTTTACTCTATCGCGCCTCCTGTCGTTCATGACGGTGTGGTGACGCCACCCAGCTGGCGGTTTTGGGCACCTGCTGGCTTTGGCCAACGGTTGACCCAGTATGAAAGTAGCGGCTCGTCTACGCTACGCCGTTTGGCCGAACCGACGGAGGGCCAGCCGGACGGCCCGGACGACGTATCAGGTCCGCGTGTACACGAGATGCATGACGACCCCGCCGGATCCACATCGACTTCAGAGCTTGTCAGGTGGGCACCAAGCCGACTTGTCATACCACATCGTCACCCTCTCACCCTGACGATCCGCGTACCGGCGGGGCGCGGATCGTTCGTCACATCGTGACTGCCCACCCGTCGTCCTGCGACAACACGGGATATGTGGACAGACCTGCTGTATGGCAGTCGCCGTTGGGCTTTCCAGGCAGACACAGGTCCGTGGATCGCACACCATATGGGCAGCAACCCTGAAACGCCTCGTCAGCCGAGCACGAGCCCAGCGCTCTCCATCGCCCCCTTCCCCCGCCCGCCGCAGCGCACCGCCGGTCCGCCGGACCGCTGGCCGGATCGCACGGAGCGAGCGGAACGCGAGGCGTGAGAGTCACACGAGATGCGTGATGGGCCCGTTGTATGCGGAACACGGTTGAGCGAGAGCGGCCGCGCCGGGCGGATCGCCTTGCGGTCGCATGGGCGTGCTGTTGAGAACTGGCCGAGCACGACCTTCTCGAGCGCTGCGCGATGCTTGGGGGTCCGCACCATCATCCCCGCGCCCAGCGGGCCAGGCGGTGGGTGACGAGCACTACGCCAGCGGGGCTCACGACCTCGAGGCTCAGGGTCGCGAGGCGGTGACGAAACGTCATCGTCGCGCCGCTCGAGCCGGGGGTGACCGAGGCAGCGGAGGGCCGAATATGTCCTGCGCCATGCGATCTAGAGTCGTCATTATCCGCTGCCAGAACACCGGCCATCTCTGCCCGCCAACAGTGCAGATTACTCGTTAGGGCTCAACAGCCAGTCATCCGGGCGCTGCGCGGACTACCGTAAATGCAAAGCTGTCAGCTCTAGGTTATGCGAGCCGTCGATCCAAAGGAGGTAGTCCATGTCGAAAGTGCGAGTCCACAACTTCTCGATCTCAATCGACGGATATGCCGCTGGACCCGGACAGACTCTCGACGTCCCGCTTGGCGCAGGCGGGCGCTTGCTCCACGAGTGGGTGTTCAACACTCGCGCCGGACGTCAGATGATTGGCAAAGCCGGGGGCGAAGAAGGCATCGACGACGACTCCTTCGCCCAGTGGGAAGTTGGCGCTGGTGCCATCGTCATGGGGCGCAACATGTTTGGTCCAATCCGCGGACCGTGGGGCGACGAGCAATGGTCGGGCTGGTAGGGAGAGAACCCGCCTTTTCACTGCCCGGTCTTCGTCCTGACTCACCACCCCCGTCCGCCGATCGAGATGCAAGGGGGGACGACATTCCACTTCGTCGACGCCGGTATCGAAATTGCGCTCGAAAGAGCGCGCGAAGCAGCGAATGGCAATGATGTAGTGATTGGAGGAGGCGCGGCCACGATTCGCCAGTACCTGGCCGCTGGACTGATAGACGAGATGCACCTCGTGATCGTGCCAGTTCTACTTGGCAGCGGGGAGAGGCTTTTCGAGGACCTTGCCGGAATTGGCAACACCTATCACTGCGCGGAGCCCGTCAGTTCGCCCGCTGTCATTCACCTGTGCTTATCGCGGATGGAACCTTCCGCACGCTGACAGAGCCTCATCGATCGCTACGCGAACTCCGCCGGCAGTGCTACACAGAACAACCCCTTGTCCCATGCGGTTTCAGTTCTTTGAGAAGAGACCTATTTAGCAATCTGTACCCGCTGCCATGGTGTCGGGATGCGGACGCGCCTGAGACTCAGAGGCGCTGGACGTGTCTCATGCCAGGCTAACGTGCGTAGCCAATGCGCACTGCGGATGCCCCATGCGTCCGGTTCTCAGAACTCGTGGAGAGCCGGAGATACCGAGAACAGGATACCAGAATGGTTTGTGAGAATGCTCGGCGAACTCTGCTCGTTACATCGGCGTCGGCAGCACCTCCCCTTCTCGCAATCCCTCGTTTGTGAGAGCGCCGCAGTCGCCCTGCTGGGCAGGGGCCTTCCGGTGAATGAGGGAAGTCTTCCACCGAGAATTCATGAGCAATTGACATTGACCCGGTGAGTTCAAGTGGTCGACGCAACAGGGGCGCGCCGTGCCGCGGCTAGCTCGGCCTCCCCTCTCCCGTACAGCGGAGTGACAACTCGGCCGGATGGCAGACGAGTTGGGTCTGCCCAGAAGAATCGCTCCCCGTCTTCATCGTCATCGGCGGAGAATTGGACACCAAGTCCCCGGTCGGCAAACCATTGCGTGACCGACAAGATCGAGTCCTCGCTGTGGTCGACCACGTCAGCCTCCCGACGACCACAGAGTGGTCGAGGGATCGTACGTCCATCCCTCACGCATTCAAGTGGCCCGTTCCCAGAGGAGGTAGCCGGTGTTGTTCACCGGGTTTCCAGAACTATCGACGGTGATGTCACGGATCGGATTGCCGCTCTTCATCTCTTGGAGAGGTGGCTGCTCGTTCTGGGCCCACTGCGCTTCTTCGGTCGAGAGCTTCGGAACCTGGTCCAGCAAGGTTGGTGAGTTCCTCGCAGTCGACGCAACGGACCGGCCATGATGTCGGCTATCTTTCCGATCATGACCCGATCGGCTGCTGTTTCTACGCCAACTCATATCTGACATTCTGGTCCTCACCTGCTCGGCTTCGGGGGTCGGAATCCAAAACGGCGCTGAACCCAATCGTCACCGATCTCGGCAATCTCTCCCTGCGCTCCGGCTCGTTCCTGGGCTTGGTCGACGGCGGTTTCCCAGCGCTATGTGATGAAATCAACCTGCCGATCGACACCGGCCAAATCGCCGGCAAGCGGATCCCATCGAGCCATGCTTCCCATTGCTCCGGATGGAAGGTCTGGCCCCACATTCCGCCACCTTGGGACCACTCGCCCCGCGTCGCGTTGATCTCCACCAACTGGTCTCGCTTGGTGCAGATCACATTCTGGTTGTTCCGATCAGAGACGCTCTCTTCACTCAACTCGAAGCCATTGTCAAGTAGCCACGACACAAGTTTCGTTATAGCTGTCGGAGCCGAGGTTAGGTCTAGCACCGTTATCCCCCTGGCGGCAGCATCACACTGTCATCCGCGGCGGGAGTGAATCCCTGTTTTGGTAGGTATTCAATATCTTGGCCGTAGCCTCCAGTCAGGTTCTCAGCTGTTATCGGAGAGGCCAGTCGAATCTGACTACCGCGGGCAATCGCTTGGTCCAGGAACTGCTGGTTGCGGACCCACTGTTCCTGCGCCGACACGGCCGGTCTACCGACGCGCAGGCCTTATCGGGCTACAGCATCACTGTGATGAGGCAGCAGCCAGCCTGGGCGGGGGAAGTGGCAAGTGTATCCCTCCGGGTGGCGCTCCAGATAGTCCTGGTGCTCGGGCTCTGCTTCCCAGAACTGGCCTGCGGGCGCGATCTCCGTGACGACTTTGCCAGACCACAGCCCAGACGCTTCGATGTCGGCGATAGTGTCCTCGGCGACCCGACGTTGCTGGTCGTCAAGGTAGAAGATCGCCGATCGGTAGCTCGTGCCGACATCGTTCCCTTGGCGGTTCAGCGTCGTTGGGTCATGTACCTGGAAGAAGAACTCGAGCAGCTCTCGGTAGGAAGTTCGATCCGACTCGAAGGTGATCTCGATCGCTTCGGCATGGGTTCCGTGGTTCTGGTAGGTTGCGTGCGCAACCTCGCCTCCGGTGTATCCGACCCGCGTTGAAAGGACGCCCGGGCGCTTGCGAATGAGGTCTTGCATCCCCCAGAAGCACCCTCCGGCAAGGATCGCCTTATCTGTCGTGCCGCTCATGGTGCCGCCCTTCTGTCCATGCTCCGTCGAAAACTTTCCGGTACTTGCCATATCCCTCGACCTCGAGGTCCTCGTAGGGGACGAACCGCAGTGCGGCCGAGTTGATGCAGTACCGCAGGCCACCTTCTTCGATAGGGCCATCAGTGAAAACGTGGCCGAGGTGGCTGTCCCCATGGGTCGACCGAACCTCGGTCCTGATCATCCCGTGTCCCCGATCTTCTTTCTCCACGACGTTGCCAGACTCGAGCGCCACCGTGAAGCTCGGCCAGCCGCATCCAGCGTCGAACTTCTTCGTGGAAGAAAACAGGGGCTCACCCGACACCACATCAACGTAGATGCCTACTTCCTTAGCGTCCCAGAACTCGTTGTCGAACGCCGGCTCAGTGCCGCTCTCCTGGGTGACGTAGTACTGCCTAGCACTCAATTGAGAAATCATTCCTGGGTTCTTGCCATAACGGTCTGTCACGTCAACTCCTTCGCCACTGGTGGTGGCGTTCGTAAGTGCCACCTCGAAAACACCTAACGGCCTCCTTCATTTCCTCAGTGAGGCACCGATTGCTTCGACACCGATTGCCGTCGCCAAACGTCACCCGCCGTTCCAGACGAGAAAGCCATTGCTCCGCTACTGCCCGGCTGGCCGATTCCGACGTCGACCTCGCCGAACTCGCCGTGTCCTCCACACCTTGAACCGGACCCGGCGCCGGTCAGGTCCCGGTGGCTCGAACGTTGGCTTGTTCGTAGCGACACCCACTTCGACACCCCTCGGTCTCCACGGCCCCGCATTCCGCTCAGATGAGCTGGGCCCAGCAGGCGGCGTCACCTCCCTCGGAATGTTCGACGTCACCGGGGACTGCCAGATGCTCCATCACACCTCCTCATCACCGCCTTGCTCAACGCTACTCCTCCTCGGTCCCGCCGTACCCAGACCACCAATCCAGAAATCCGCCCTCGCAAGTCGGCAATCGTGCCTACCACTGAATATACTAATAACAAATAGACAATCTGAGAACATAAGGACACATGGCGATCCAGTTGGGTGATACCACCCCTGACTTCGCCGCAGAGACGATCGAGGTGAAAGGTCTGCACCAGTGCCTCGGCAACAGCTGGGGCTCCCGCTCTCCCACCCGGCGGATTTCACGCCGGTGTGCAGGAGCGAGTTCGGTAACTTCGCTTATCGCAAGGGCGAGATGCGTGACGAACCAGCTGTATGTGGCACAGGGCTGATCTTTTCAGGTGGGTATAGCGCCTTGGGTCACCCAACATATGGGACAAGCCCCCTGAAAAGCCTCGCACGCGAGCGCGAGCCCAGTGCTCTCGCGGCCCCTCCCTGCCAGCCGCCGCAGCGCACCGCCGGTCTGCGCACCGCTGGCCGAAGTGAGCGGGACGGACGGGACGTGGGCCTCCCTGCCACACGAGATGCTGACAAAGCCGCTGTCTGGCATTCACCGTTGAGCTTTTCAGGTGGGCTCCGTGGGGTCACACACCATATGGGGCAGCAACCCCCCTGAGAAGCCTCGTCAGCGAGCGCGAGCCCAGCACTCTCCTCAGCCCCTTCCTTCCCCCCAGCCGCTGCAACGCACCGCCGGTCCACGATCCGGATCGACGGATCGATCAACAGCGACAACGGGACGCGTGGGCGTTGCCCTCTGTGCGAGCGAGGTGCGCGACAAATCCGCCGTATGGCAGTTGGGGTTGAGCTTTCCAGGTGGGCACAGCTCCGTGGATTACACACCGTATGGGGAGCAACCCCCTGAGAAGCCTCGTCAGCGAGCGCGAGCCCAGCACTCTCCGCGGCCCTTCCCCCCGCACGACGCAGCGCACCGCCGGTCCGCGAGCCGGGGGCCTGACCGCACGGAGCGGACGGATCGGGGGCCCGCGGAGACACGGGATGCGAGATGGACCTGGTGTATAGCTGAGGGAGAACCGAGCCAACTTGTCTACCGCGGGCTGCGTCCAGGACCCTGAACCGGCCTGCACACTGACCGGGCGCAGCCGGCATGGTGCGCGGCACGGGCGGGCTCCGACCTGGCGCAACCGGGTTCCAGCCTGACGCAACGCAGCCCGCCCTTCGATCACCCCGAGTCCGGAGCGTGCCAAGCCTGCGAGCCTGCGAGCCTCCGACGATCAGGCTCGCAGGCTAGAACTTACCGGCCCCGAGCATCAGCGCTTGCGAATAATGCCGACCGTCCTTCAGGTCATTCGCCTACCCGCTAGCGCGGGTCTCACGCTTGCGTTACACGGGCAGTTCTGCTGGTTCCCTGGCCAACAGTGCGCTACGGTCGTGGCAGCAGGTGGAGCAAGAGCGAAGAGGTGGGCCATGAGTGACGTGTCGGGTGGGTCAGGCTGGTGGCTGGCGCGTGACGGCAAGTGGTACCCGCCAGAGCTGGATCCGGGCTCGGCGTCCCCTGCTTCACCCAGCGGTACTGTCGTCCCGTCCGGCTCATATGCACCGAGCCGACCAACGGTCGACGGGCAGATGCATAGCCCTGGTCTCGGTCAGCAGTCTATTCTTCGGGCTGTTCGGCCTGTGTCCGTCCTGGGCCAGATAGCCGACACCAGCAGGCAGCTGAAGACCGTGCCCTCGCCGCGGATGACGTGCAAGATCATCAGTTTGGTTCTGGTTGTAGGACTCTTTCTCGCGGGGTGTGGTTCCAGTTACAGCTCAGGACCTGGTGGCTCTTCGACTCCCGGGGGCAGGTCGTCGGGACCGCCATCCAATGGTGCACCGACCGGCCCGAGTGGCAACGGAGCCCAGAGCACAACACCCGGCGGCTCATGGTCCAAGGGACAGCAGATCGACACCAGCAGCAACAGCAACAACAGTGCCGGCCTCACCTCCGTCTCGTGCCCGACGGCGAGTTTCTGCATTGCGGTGGGCGAGTCCGGCTACGAGTACACCTACTCCGGCGGCTCATGGTCCGTCGGACAGCAGATCGACAACAACAACAACGACCTGCTCAACTCAGTCTCGTGCCCGACGGCGAGCTTCTGCGTTGCGGTGGACAACAACGGCTACGAGTTCACCTACTCCGGCGCGAAGTAGCGGAAGTTCCCGGGACAGGTCGTTGCGCTGACCCATGTCTGTCGGGTTGCCGAGCCTTCGAGCACCCCGACGGGGGAGCGGAGCGAGGAGTTCCCGACGATCAGCCCACCAGGTCGCCCGTGTGGCCCCGTCGCGCCCGGCTGGTGTATCTCTGTCCCAACACCGTTGCCCTCTAGTGCTCAGGCGTGTTCTACGGGCGCTGTCGGGTACGAGGGTGGACCTGTGGGTGCCGAGAACCCCATCCCTCCAGTTCAAGCCGCGATTCAGTAGTCGTGGATGAGGCCACCGAGGACCTCGGATCGTAGGACTCCCCGCGGCCCCTCCCACCACCTGCCGCAGCGCCGTATCGCCGCGGCCACGAAAGAGCGCCGCGTTGCGCAAGCCCAATGGCATTAAGTTACGGTGGCGATGACATCAGCCAGAATCTGATCACCACGAGCGGGGTCAGCTTGGCTGTCTGGCCGGGCTTGCGGGTCTTGTAGCGGCCGCGGGAGCGCGGGATACGAGATGCGAGACGGACATGGCGCATGCGGAACAAGCTTGGGCTTCTCAGGCAGAAACAGTGCCGTGGCCGCACCACCATATGGGGCCCTCGCCAACCCTGAAAAGCCTCGTCAGCGAGCGCGAGCCCACTGCCCTCCATCGCTCCCCTTCCCCCATCCAGCCGCCGCAGCGCCACACGAGATGCATGACACTCCCGCCGTATACCGTACGGGGTTCGGCCTTTCAGGTCGCCACGACACAGTGGATCGGACACCATGTGGCCAGCCACCCCTCGTATCGCCGGACCTGCCGAACGCGGTCCGCTTGGCGAGACGGCGGAGCGCTGTGTCACCGTAGCGACGCAGAGCGCCGCGTTCCGCGAGATACGCCAGCTGGCCGGCCAACCGCGCCGGTCCCCCCTTCGCCCCAGCCGCCGCAGCGCACCCCAATCGGCGTATCGCCGGCTGGGGCCGACAGGGACCTGAATGGTCGCCACCCGAGCCAGCTCGCGCACCATCTCCCGGGCGCGCTTCGCGGCCACCCGCAGCAGCGCAGGCTCGAAATCGACCCCAACGACCCGGCCACCCCGCTCGGCCGCCAACAGCGCCGCATTGCCCGTGCCAGCGGCAACGTCCAGCACCCGGTCCCCGGGCACAACCGAGGCCGAGCGTGGCGAACCGAGTCCTCCGTCGCAGCGCATCTCGACTCCGACAGCGCCAAGCGTACTGTCGACGCAAGGGCGCGCAGTCGGCGGGGAACCGGGCCTCACGTCAAGGGCACCATCGCGGTGAACGCCACTCACAGTGGCCACGAGCCCCCGGTGGCTGAGTAGGGCAACTGCATGGGGACCCGAGCGTCACGGCGCGGGGTCGATGCCCCGACGCTTCATGATTGCCCGGACGCTCGATGGGGCGAGACCGATGCCCATGGTGGCGAGCTCGCCATAGATCCGCCCGTAGCCCCTGGTCGGGGGCAGCCCTGGCCCGGAGGTTGCTCCGTCCACGCCAGGCGGCCAAGATGGCGTGATGCCCAATGATGTCGTCGATGTGTGGATGCAACACCCGACCCTTCGACACTCGAACCACGAGATGTTCGACTCCCTCCGCCGCTGGATGGGGATGACGGAGCTGTTCACCGAGCCACTGCCCCTGGAGCTCACGATCAGCGCCATGGACGAGGGCGGTGTCACCACGGGGCTGATCGCCGCTTGGTACGGCCCCGAAGGGTCCCCGATCGACAACGAAGAGGTCAGAAGCTTCGTCTCTCAGTACCCTGACCGCCTGCGGGGCCTGGCCGGAGCGGACCCGAGGAAGCCCATGGAGGCCGTGCGAGACCTCCGCCATCGGGTGGAGGAGGGCTTCGTGGGGCTCCGGATCGTGCCCTGGCTCTGGGAGCTGGCTCCGACCGACCGGCGGTACTACCCGCTGTTCGCGGCATGCGTTGACCTCGGCGTGCCATTCTGCACGCAGGTCGGGCATACGGGCCCACTGCGCCCCTCTGAGACCGGACGTCCGATCCCCCTACATCGACCAGGTCGCGCTCGATTTTCCCGAGTTGGTCATCGTCTGCGGTCACATCGGGTACCCCTGGACAACCGAGATGATCGCCGTCGCCGACAAACACCCCAACGTCTACGTCGATACCAGCGCCTACGCCGCCCACCGCTACCCCACCGAGCTAGTCGAGTACATGAAGGGCCTGGGCAAGACGAAGGTGCTGTTCGGGACCAACTACCCGATGATGACAGCCGCTCGTGCCTTGGCACGCCTCGATGAGCTCGACCTCGGCGATGAGGTGACGGGTCTTTTCCTTCGCGGGAACGCACGCCGCCTGTTCGGGCTCTGACCTAGATCGGCGAGTAACCAAACGCCTAGCTCGGTGCGGCTCCGGAGAGAGGGTCGATCGTTCCTTGTGACGGTGCTCGACACGCATCGCGCGAGCACGGGCGCGTTCGACCAAGCCGTCGGGTTCTTGTCATTGGAACTGTCGGTCGCCTGGGGCTTGGCCTCTCGGGGCGGCCGGTAACGGATCGGCGATTACGGGCCGGCGCCGGCGAGCAAGACGTCGAGTGCGCGCCACGCTGCGCCGAAGTGCCCGTGATGATCTTCAGGGGATGTGTGGACCTCGATCCGTCCGGCATGGCTCGTGACGCGGGCGGCGACACAGATGTGCTCACGTCGAAGGCGCTTGCCGTGGGCACGTCCATCTGCTTCGTCGTGACCGGTGAGCGCCTGGAGCCACGAGGAGATGTTGAGCCCGAGCAGCGCCGCCCACATCCACATCACGTTCACCGCCTCGTAGCCAGAGGGCATGTGGCGCATAGCGAGACCGAGCTTCGAATCCTTGATCTTCTCCTCGACGAGGGCGCGCATGCGGAACCATGCCTCGATGTCGACGATGTCGCCGGTCAAGTTGGTGATGATGAAGCTGTACGCGTAGGCGTAGGCGGCCTCACCGGAGGTGAGCAGGCTGAGCTGGTTCGGGTCGATGGTGCGGCGCCTGCGGCTCCTCGGGTCGGAGGAGAGCTCGTCGGCTGTGATCTTCACCCGCCGGCAGATGACCCGGGCTCCCTTGGGCCAGGCACGAGGCGAGTAGTCGCACTCGGAGACCTCAGCATCCATGCCCTTTGCCCTTTGCCAGTTCCCATCGGGGATCTTGCGCTCAGCGCGCCACACAGCGGCGCTCCGTTTGACCGCGATCGCGTAGTCGCATCCCAGTGCGAGAGCAGCTTCAGCGAAGTTGTGGTCGAAGAAGCCGGAGTCAACTCGCGCGATGGGGCGAAGAAGCCCTTCAGGCAGCGCGTGAAGGGCCCGCTCGAGGAGCGCTGGCGCTTGAGGACGGGGGTCGCTTCGCCCAGATCCAAAGTCCGCAGCAAGTGTCCATCCGGCCTCTGCCCACACAGCTGGGTGTGGGCGATATACCCGTTGTCCTTGGTAGTTGTATGCGGAGCCCTCCTTCATCCGTCCATATACCTCGGTGTCTGTCGGGTCCAAGTCGATGGTCGGACGTTGCGCGACAAGTGATGCGCGGCGCTTCTCGGGCAACAGTGCAAAGGCACCTTTGATGAGCTTCGCGTTCGCTCGCTCCACGTGTGTGCGGGCCTGCTCATCAAAGCGCTTGCCGAGGCCGATCACCGTCGTCGACGCAGGAACGCCCGGCACTGCCCGAAGCCGAAGCCCAGCTGTGTCTTCACGCTGGTGGTCAAGATCGCACAGGAAGTCCCCACCAGCAAGCATCGTCTCTGCAAGGGACACCATCACGCCTCCGAGCATGAGGCCGCGTCTGCGGCTCTTGAACGCAGGTCCGCCGCCGTCGATCGCGGCTGTGATGCCGAGCAGCTTGTCGAG
>JAJZXF010000081.1 GCA_021802485.1 Actinomycetes bacterium
AGCCTCGGTTACGACGACGCAAGACAGATGTTGGGGCCGGGTCGGCTCCTTACGCGACAGCCGCGTAGGTCTTCTGACCGCGCGACTTGTTCAGCGACAGACCCTTAGCAGGGCAGCCCGAGGAGGCCCAGGCGCAAGTGCGTCAAGTGGATGAATCGGGCAAACACAGACCAAGCAAGTTGAGCCGAGGTGCGGCCGCAACCTCCTTTCCGCAAGGGCGGGGTTTGGGCCGCGGACAAGACAAATGCGCACCCATCCGAGGAACTGTTACACCCCTGCAGTAGTAACAAACATATGGTCGCAATAACGAGTAGTCCGCCAGCAAGCCGCGAGGTCGTACCACGTCCATCGTCCCCGTCACGCTCTCGGGTGCTGACTACCGGCGAGCACACGATTTGTGCCACCTCGCAGCGGGCCCTGTGATGTCTGCCAACAGCTACATGACCCGTACGACAAGCCGTTTCTCCAGTGAGAAGATACCTGAGGTTCTTGAAAGCGCCGGGATCTGTCGCCAAGGGATCGCTGAAGTGTTTGGCGAACTCTAAGCTCTCACCGAGTGGGATGGCGCTCGCGTGAGCACCAGGCGATAGACTATAGACGCCAGTTGATTGATCGGCTGGCGGCGAGAGCAATCGAAGGGCGTCGGTCATACCGAGGCCCTCTTGATAATGGTCTGCTCACACGACAGCTTGTTGTCGCGTGATGACTACTCGTACATGCATGGTGCTGGTGAGTCGGGCGCCACTGTGGCTTTTGTAGCAGGTCTTTCAGAAGCCCGTGATGCAGGCTTGGCGGTCCTGGCAGGTTGAGTGTCGACAGATTTTGCGTAGGAAGAACAAGGCAAGCGCGATGAGACAAGTGCGCACACGAGACTATCCAAGGAGGATTCAATGGCAGACGCGGTAATAGTCGATGCTGTACGCACCGCTGGCGGTAAGCGTAACGGGAAGCTACGGGGATGGCATCCAGTTGATCTCGCAGCGAAGACCCTAGAAGCGCTTGTTGAGCGGAACGATCTGGACCCAGCGAGCGTCGATGATGTGATCATGGGGTGCGTAATGCAGGTTGGGGAGCAAGCAGTAAACGTCGGCCGCAACGCCGTCCTCGCTGCCGGGTTCCCAGAGAGCGTGCCCTCCACGAGCATAGACCGCCAGTGCGGGTCATCCCAGCAGGCGGTGCACTTCGCTGCCCAGGGGGTGATGGCTGGTGCATACGACGTTGCAATAGCAGCAGGGGTTGAGTCGATGACCCGCGTTCCCATGGGTGCATCTCTCGTCAAGGACCTCGGATTCCCGTTCAGCGCCTGGCTATCGAGCAGGTACGAAGAAAGGGGCGGTCTGGTCGGCCAAGGAATATCAGCGGAGATGATCGCAGATCAATGGGATCTGAGCCGTGAGGACTTGGACGCGTTCTCGGTTCGCAGCCAGGAGCGAGCAGCGGTTGCAACTGAGGAGGGCCGCTTTCGCAAGGAAATAATCCCGGTAAACGTCCGTGACGAATCAGGGCAAGAGACCGGCGAGGTCTTAGACGCTGATGAGGGCATTCGACCGGGCACAACCGTAGAGGTGCTTGGAAACCTCAAACCGGCATTCAAGGAGAACGGCAAGGTCACGGCCGGCAACTCCTCTCAGATTACCGACGGTGCCTCGGCTGTGCTGATCATGAGCGAGGAACGAGCCAACCAGCTCGGGCTCAGGCCCCGCGCCCGCGTGCATGCGTTTGCAGTGCTCGGCGTGGACCCGATCACGATGCTAACCGGCCCCATCCCTGCGACCAGGAAGGTTCTTGAGAAGGCAAAGCTCAGCCTGGAGGACATTGACTTGATAGAGATCAACGAGGCATTCGCGTCCGTGGTCTTGGCATGGGAAAAGGAGCTTCACCCTGACATGTCGAAGGTGAATGTCAACGGGGGAGCAATCGCCCTTGGCCACCCACTGGGCGCGTCGGGAGGCAAGCTCATGGCCACGCTCTTGAACGAGCTGGAGCGAACCGGCTCACGGTGGGGGCTGCAGACCATGTGCGAGGGTGGCGGGATGGCGAACGCCACAATCATCGAACGACTGGGCTGACCGGCACGTGCTAGCAAGCCGCTGGCTTCACCGTTACTACTAAGAGGCTCAGCGGATAGGGAAATAGGGCCAGTGACCAGCAGGTCTGGCGAGCCGATCAGCTCAGTTGCGTGCAGCAAACACTTGCCGTGCCAGGGCAAGCTTTCAGTGCAGAGCTATGTATTTGGATGTCGTGTCTGGGTAAGCCAGCCTATTCGAGGGTTGTCTCCCATCCTTCTCCCCACGGCAACATCGGTGCTGAGCTCCCGGCTTCCTGCCATAAAAGCCCAGTGCAGAGGCCATGTTTTCTATTCGCGCGGCCTCTATGTCCACGCTAGAGCGCGCCAAACGCTCAGAGTGTGCAACCCACAGTTAGTTTACCGTCGGTGACTAGCCAGAATCGAGAGGTATGGCTATCAGTAGGTTGGTCAACTGTGGACAACAGCCAGCCTCCGGGGGGAGTCCGACCGGCGTCCGGAAACGGGTCTTGCTCTGGTCGATGCGGTCATTCGGTGATACGCGACTGGTATTCCAGCTTGGGCCATGGACGGTCGCTGTCTTGGCAACTTGACCCGCAGGTTGCATAACGCTATCTTCGCTAGCGTTATGGTATCTAGCCGGAGACCGAGCGAGAGCACTCAGAATGCCCGGTTGCGTCTCGCCGCCGTGAACCGAGCGGACCCGACCCTGCTCCACGAGCAGGTTGCCCTTGAGCTACGCCGGGCGATTGCTGATGGCGAGGTAGGCCCGGGCGAGCGTATCCCGCAGGCAAAGGACCTTGCAGCGGTGCTCCGCGTCAACACCAACACTGTCCTGCGTGCACTCAGGATTCTCCGAGATCAGGGACTTCTCGAACTCGGGCGTGGACGCGGCATTCGCGTTGCCGGTACGCCCGAGCGTGTCGAGATCCTAGAGAAGCTCAAGGAGCTGCTTGAGCTTGCTCGCCAAAGCGGGTATAGGCGCGATGACCTTGTTCAGTTGCTCCAAACCTTTCCCAACTTGGAACGGCGATGAAACTCCTCGACCCGTGGCTGGCTGATCAAGACCGTGAAGTGCAGGAGAGCCCTGAGGCCATCTTCCGTGAAGCCAAGCGGCGCCAGAACCGCCGGCGATTAGCGGCTGGGACCTCGCTTGTCCTTGCCGTCGGCGTGGTTGCAGTTATTGCTGCGGCCGTTGCCTCCGGTGCTGGGACGCCCCCGCCTCACGCCGCGCCCTCGGCTAACATCCGGCCGGTGGGTACGAGCGGCTTTCGCTGGGTGCAGATCGCTACCGTTTCAGCGCCATCGGTTCGAATTGGAGCGCCAATGGCCTACGACCCCGCTACTCGCCAGTTGGTGCTGATTGGTGGGATTCGCGAGGTCACTCCGATGATCGGTTCTCCAGTCGCAACCTCGACGATTCTCGGCGATACGTGGGTCTTCACTCGCGGCAATTGGACGGAGATGACCTCAGGCCGGACGCCACCCACCGGAGCGCAACCCGATGTCCTAGCCTACGACCCCGCACGCAAGGAGCTAATCCTCGTCACCTCACCAACCTTCGTGAAAGGCACGACTCGCCTGACTGCGCGGTCCACCACCTGGACCTGGACCGGCTCGCACTGGTCGGAGCTACTCGGGGACGGTCCGCGCTGGGGTACTGGGGCTGCTGGGAGCGTGACCTACGCGGGCGCAGCGCTCATGGCTTATGACGTCGCGACGCAACAACTCGTTTTTTCTCCGAGCAATGGACGGCGAAACTCCACCACCAGCACCTATGTGCTCGGGAAGTCCCGATGGCTGCGCGAACACAAGCCACCATTGCTGCGGTGGATGGCCTACGACCCAGTGACACGTCGGCTGCTGGGGGAAAACGGCGAGACAGGGGCGATGTGGTGGTGGACCGGGAAGCGCTGGCGGCTGTTCACGCGCCACGTCGTCGTTCACTTCAAAGCCGGATCGATTCCTGGAATCCTTGTAGACGGAGCGAACTGGGTGACTGACCAGTCGGCCGATGAGATCATGGCCTTCGGCAACTTCTATGCATCCACAACCACGTCGCACGCACCGTACCAGCGCGGGGAACTCTTCACCTGGCTTCGCGGAAGGTGGTACCCGATCGATGCTCCGCTGCATAATACGCCGAGCAATATTCAGTTTCTCAGCCTCGCTTATGACGGGTCGATCGGCGGTGTCGTAGCTTTCGGTGGGGGCACGGGACGGATGACCGGTTCGCGAATGTGGGTCTCAGGAGGAAACGGCACGTGGGAGTTGGTTCGTTCTCGATGATGCGCTCCTCCAGGCGACGATAGCCACAATCTGTCCTCCGGATAACACAGGATGTCGTGCCACCTGCGCGTATGCCCGTGTCGCCAAGTTTGGCTAACTCACTACTGCGGCGACCCGGGTCTTCAATGTACCGCTAGCGCTAGGCCAGCTCCGGATTTTCGGGGTACCCACCTGACGATGGAAAGCGTAGCTCGAGCGTCGCGAACAGGAAGAAGTCCGTTTAGTGGTACCGGGTGGCCATCGCAAAACCCACGAAGATCATCCCCAGCCCCCCGAGTAAGTACCAGTTGCTGGCTCCATTGGGAAGAACGCCCAGATAGTTGAGCATGATGACGAGAACGCCAGCGATGAGAAAGGCAAGCAGCAAGATTCCCATCCACGCCGGGCTCTTGCGGCGGTTACGGGGGATAGGCGGTGTGTAGCGGCTGCTTTGCTGAGATCCCGCACGAGCCGTAGCGCGCCCGGGTCGACTCTTCCCCCTTCGCCCACCTTGACCTGGGCCTCGACGCCCGAGGCGTGGCGAACGTGGTGAAGCAGAGCGGTCGCTGGCCGAGCCTGCGTCTTGGTGGATCCCCGGGATGGTTCTTCGTGCCATGCCTATGACACTATGCCCCGGTTGGCTTGTTGCGCCTTACGGCGCGAGTCGAGGCGATCGGACACCCGGTGGGTGCCCAGCAGGATACGTAAAATGCCAAGGGGCGAGGGCCAATAGCTTGATATCGTCGGGTCCATGGCACCAAGGGTACTCGTCGTGGACAACTATGATTCCTTCACGTACAACCTCGTGCAGTACCTGGGCAAACTGGGCGCCGCGCCCACAGTCGTGCGTAACGATGCAGTCGACGTCGACTGGGTGGTGGACTTTGCACCCGATTGTGTACTTGTCTCTCCCGGGCCGGGAAGGCCAGAGGACGCCGGCATCAGTATGGACGTGATCCGCGTGCTCGGAAGCAGCGTGCCTGTTCTCGGTGTCTGCCTTGGCCACCAATGCATCGCCCAGGTCTTCGGAGCATCGATTGTCAGAGCCCCACAGGTGATGCATGGCAGGACCTCGGAGATCGTCCATGCCGGAGCGGGAGTGCTTCACGGGCTTCCAAGCCCGTTCACTGCCACTCGGTACCACTCCCTGGTTGTTGACCCGAGCACTGTGCCACCGTCGCTTGAGATCACAGCGACCACCACGGACAACGTGATCATGGCACTCCGACATCGTGATCTTTCGATCCAAGGCGTGCAGTTTCATCCCGAATCTATCCTCACCAGGATCGGCTACGACTTACTTGTCAACTTCTTGTCAACAACAGCCCATGTGCTCCCTACTGCGAATTCCCCGGGCCCAGTCTGACGGAAGAGAGGTGCTCCACTCAGGTCGCGCCGAGCTGTCTCTTAGCAGCTACCCGACGAGGTTGTCGTGGTCGTTGTGGTCGGCAGCGTAGATGTGGTTGGGGTGGAGCTTGTCGGATCCACATATATGGTGACCTGACTGCCGGCGGAGCCTTGGGTGCCCGGTTGCGGTGACTGTTTCCATACGTCCCCTGGCGTTCCCGATGAGCCGAACGGCGGAGCCTGACACACCACCACAGGCGTGAACCCCGCCTGAGTGAGTGTCGACTCGGCGAGGCTCTGGGTCTCGCCAACGACATCGGGAACTGGGGACTGGGATGGTCCCGTGGACACGATCAGATTCACTGCGGTACCTGACGGCTCTGGTGTTCCTGCGGGTGGATTAGTGCCGATGACTAAACCTCGCTTAACATTCACTGACGCACGATCGACGATTGATCCAACTTCGAATCCAGCCTGGCCGAGCTTCGCTCCAGCAGCAGCAGGGGTTTCCCCTCTTACATACGGGACCGCCACCTGTTGGGGCGCTGGAGGACCATTTGATATGACGAGGTTGATGGTTGAATTGGCCCGAACGCTCGCTCCTGGGCCAGGACTCTGCCTCATCACTATGCCCGCGGCAGCGCTCTTACTCGAGACGTAGCTGCGACTACCGACCTGTAGATGAACAGCGTTCAAAGTCTCAACTGCCGTGGAATAAGACAGATTTCGCACATCTGGAACCTTGACGCTTGCTGCAGGTGGCCCATTTCCGGTGCTGACGTAGAGCGTGACTGTCTGCCCCGCGCTCAGGGGTGCTCCTGAGCGCGGGCTTGTTCTCACTACGGTACCCGCGACGTCACTGCTTGCTACCTTCTTCTCCTTCACTTTCATCCCATCGGCTGTCAAAGTGGAATAGGCGCTGGCATATGGCTCGCCTACGAGCGACGGCATCGAGGTGCCTTGGGATGAGCTGATAAACCCAAGCGAGCGTAGGAGGAAAAAGGAAACTACCGCGAGCGCTATAACGAGGACGCCCAGGATCCCCACGTATAGTCCGGTGCGCCGGCGCTCACGCGCCTCGTCCGCTTCCGTGGGTCCATGCTGCGCTGCGGCCATGCTTGGAGAAAGTGCCTGGGTGCGACTATCGACGGCGCCTAGTGCGGTGGTAGCGGGCGGAATTCCCACCATCTGGGTGGCGGTGCTCGCGGCCAGTGGTGCGCCTTCCTGGAAGCGAACCAGATCTGCTTGGAGGTCGTCTGCGGAGGCGTATCGTTCTGCGGGCGACTTCGCCAGCGCCCGCATGATCACTGCCTCCATTCCCACAGGAACCACGGGATTTCTTTCGCGCACGGGCACCGGAAACTCCCGAACATGCTTCGAGGCAACAGCCACAGGTGTATCGCCGGTAAAGGGCGGCTGGCCCGTTACCATCTCGTAGAGCACGACACCAAGGGAGTACACGTCACTTCGGCCATCCACTGGATGTCCCTGGGCTTGTTCGGGCGAGAAGTAGGCTGCGGTGCCCATTACCGCCCCGGTCTGAGTGAGGCTTTCGGTCGTGTTGACCGCTCGGGCGATCCCGAAGTCCGTCACCTTCACCAAGCCTTCATCGGTGATCAGGACATTGCCGGGCTTCACGTCCCTGTGCACAACGCCGTTGCGATGCGCGTACCCGAGTGCGTTCGCGACATCAGCCGCGATTGCGGCAGCCCTCGCTGATGCAAGCGCGCCCGTACTGTGAAGGATCGCAGACAGCGGACGGCCGTCTACGAACTCCATCACGATGAAATATACGCCCGAGTCCTCCCCCCAGTCGAACACGGGCACGATGTGAGGATGGCTGAGGTTTGCGGCGGCCTGCGCCTCTCGGCGGAAGCGTTCCACAAACGCCCGGTCTACGGAGAGTTCAGGGAAAAGCACCTTTAGTGCAACTGGCCGGTCTAGCTGGCGATCCCTGGCTCTGTAGACATCCGCCATACCACCGCGAGCAATCTGGTGTGACAGCTCATATCGACCTCCCAGGATGGTGCCTGGAGCAAGCTGCATATTAAGCTCCCACCCCCGAGGTGCCCTCTGGAAGCTCCTCTGCTCTAGGCGCGCTCATAAGGAGCCAGCACATGCGCCCTCGTTGTAGGTCGCGTTCTTCAGAACCTGGGCCAACTGCAATTCGCCGCGCTCTGGGTGCTTTCTTAGAGACGATCATTTGTCCTCACTTCCTCACCATCGATGAGCCTAGGCCCACAGCATGCGCCGGGGGTGGATCGTTGATCCGTGACATGCGCTCACTACCCCCCAAGTGCTGCGGCCAGCATTGTTCTTGCTATCGGGCCCGCGACCGCAGAGCCGGTCGGATTGATGGGTAGGCCGGGTTGGTAGGGAACAACCACCGCTACAGCTACCGTTGGGTGGGAAGCCGGCGCGAACGCAACCAGCCAGTTCGTGCAGCATTTTCCTGGCACGCCCTGAGCGGTACCGGTCTTCGCTGCCACCTGAACCCCTGGCAGACCGACGTTCATAGCGGTACCTCCTTGCACTACTCCGATCATGAGCGTTTTCACTGCCGCAGCGGTTGCGGGGGATGTGGCGGTAAGCCACTTCTTGGGTTTCCAAGAAATTACAAGGCGACCCTGTCGGTTACGAATCTGCTCCATCACGTGAGGGACCATCACGACCCCACCGTTCGCGACCCCCGCTGTCACCATTGCCATCTGAAGTGCAGTAGTGCTTACGTTCTGCTGACCAATGGCCGAAAATGCCACAGCGGATGGATCCTGGGCAAACGACGCTGGCGCGGGGAAGGTCGACTTTGCAACGTATGGCAGATCAAGTGGCGGTCTCTTGTTGAAACCGTAGGCGTTTGCCTGGGAGAACAGATTCTGAGGCCCAAGATCCAAGCCGATCTGGCCAAACCCGGTGTCGCACGAGACTTGAAAAAGTACAAATATCTTGCCGCCGCAGGACTCTCCGCCGTAGTTGTGAAGTAGGTGGGTAGTGCCAGGGAGTTTCAGAGCGGTTAGGACGGGAATGGCCTTTTTCGCCAGAGCCGGCGCGTGGTCATAAACGGCCGAGGCCGTGACCACCTTGAACGTTGACCCCGGCGCATAGCTGCGACGGAAGGCGCGATCCAGCATTGGCTGGGACGGGTTGTTCTGGTAGGCATTCCATGCTGCATGCACCGTTGCGGTGTTGGCAGACACGAGTGGGTTGGGATCGAAGCTTGGGGAGGAGTACATAGCGAGTATCGCGCCCGTCGACGGGTCGATTGCGACGACGGCGCCTTTCATCGACCCGAGCGCTTGCGCTGCAACGTTCTGGAGACGAACAGAGAGTGTCAGCGTGACATTGTCCACTTCTGTCCTCGACGAGAAGAGATCCTTCAGTGTGCGGATCGAAGCTTTGTGGGCGGTCAAGTAAGAGTTGTAGCTTGCTTCTACCCCGTCCTCGCCGTAGATCACAGAGTCATAGCCCACCACCTGCGAGAAAAGCGATCCTTGTGGGTAAACGCGCTGGTACTTGAAGATGCTTTGTGAAGCGTTCTTTGCTGGCACGGACTCTGCGAGAATCGTCCCGTTCGAACTCAAGATGGCCCCGCGGGGATTTTGATACTCGCCAATTACAACTCTCGGGTTTCCTGGCGCATTCGCAAGCTTGCCTGCCTGTACGATCTGGAGGTTGTTCAGTTGAAGAAATAGCAGTACGAAGCACGCGATCAGTACCACTCCAAGTTTGCGGATTTGCTTATCTATCATGACATCACCGCGATAGACGCCCAAACCGTTCTGCCGATTCGCGATCTGACGTTGCCAGATCTACCCGTACCCAAGCCCAAGTAGGAGGGTCTTTGGTATGTCGTGCCAGCACCCGTGCTTGTGCCGGGACCAGTCGAACCGCTAGGACTGGTACTGGTACTGGTACTGGTCCGTGACGCGGTTGGCTTCTTGTGCGTGTGGGCGCTCACCGTGCTCTTGTACTCTTGCCTGAGATTAGCCACATAGCGTCGTGCTGCAGCGATGGATGGTTCCTTCATTCCCTTGGTCAGATCACGTATCCGTACCGCTACCACTGTTGCAGTCGTAAGATCGGTGAGTTGAACCAGCTTTGGCTTGATGCCAAACAGGCCACCCGGGCGGCCCTGGAAGATAGCGACCTGGTTGCCTCGGAGGCCAACGTAGTACGAGTGCTGTGCGTACCAGTACACAACACCCACTGCCCCTGCAAGAATTACAGCAAGCACAATAAAGAACGCGAGCACCCTCAGCGTAAAGTGTTTTCCGGTCTTTGTTTCAGAGCCCCGTGTGAGTCGCCTGGTGGTTTCCCGTCCAGCGCGCGCTGGACGCGTTCTGGACGCTGGGAGCCCAGAGAGCACCTCTTTCTGACTGGGCTCTTGAGTGCCTTCCATCGCTGTGGCGCCGCCCTTTTCTTCTACGCTGGGGCTCGAAGCCACCGCGCTCGCAATGCCGGGGACTTTCGCCGCTGAGGCTTCGCCCGCAGCTGCACTGTCCGATGGTGGGGCTGATGGTCTCGAATTTCTTGTGACAGAAGCAGCAGACGACGCTCGCTGGATGGCTGCCGCGAGCGCAGCAGACCGGCGTTTAGCGACCGCAGGTGGCACTTTGAGGCCCTCTATCGGCACCACAAGTGGCAGCGCTGCTTGCTCCGACGCTTCCTCTTGAAGGGCACCGCTGCCGTTGCCTGTCGGAAGTACGTCGATTATGACCACTGTTACATTGTCATTGCCACCATGGGAATTCGCGAGAGCAACGAGTTCGCTCGCCGTAGCACTGGGATCCTCTCGACGTGCTAGAACGCGAGCTATGTCTGCGTCGCTAACCTCGTTCGTGAGGCCGTCGCTGCAAAGAAGGAGGCGATCACCGCCGCGGGCGAAGACCCTCCACCCGTCGATCTCGACCGTCGGGGCCACGCCCAGAGCCCTAGTAAGAATGTGTCGGTGCGGGTGGACAAGCGCTTCTTCCATGCTGAGTTCTCCGCGACGCATCATCTCCTCCGCGACGCTGTGGTCCAAAGTCAGCTGGAGAAAGTCCCCCGAATGGTACAGGTATGCCCGGGAGTCCCCAACGTTCACGACTGCAAAGCACTCGTCAGCACCGCTAGCCAGGAAGGCACCGATAGTCAGGGTCGTTCCCATACCTCTCAGCGAGACGTCAGCCTGCGCCATGTCCCAGACGGCCCGGTTGGCATTCCTTACCCCCTGCAGCAAGCCGACCTCTGAAGGGTCATGGTCGAAGGACTCTTTCAGCACATCCAGGGATACTCTTGCGGCTACCTCGCCAGCTGCATGGCCACCCATTCCATCTGCAACCGCGAAGAGCGCGGGACCTTCAAGCGCTCGATCCTCGTTCACGGTTCTAACGCGGCCGACATCGGTAGCCGAGCCGTGTCGAAGCGTGGTCATCCTGCGCTCACCTCGAAGACGGTCTCGCCTACCTGGACGAGATCACCCTTGCGCAGATCTACCGGCTCAAATATTCGCTCCGCGTTCACGTAGGTGCCGTTAGTCGATCCAAGATCCTCCACCCACAGCCTTCCATCCTGGGTAAAGACGCGTGCGTGCATGCTAGATGCAAACTGGTCGCCGTCTACATGCACAGAGCAGTCAGGCGAACGTCCAACTGTCAGCTCACCCTCCAGATCGGTCGCATCGAAGATGCGACCCCTACGGCCAGGGGGCTCGATGATCTCCAACCGCAGAGCCGCCTGCTTCTTGCGCCTGCGATCACGCCTGGTGTCGGCAGCCTTAGTCGTTCGGACTCCGGGAGAGGCCAGCTCAGCCTCGGGAGGTGCGCGGCGCACCTCCACCCACACGGCTCGTATCACCCGCGCAAAGAAGAGCCAGATCAGGGCAATGAGAAAATACTTGAGAATGTCAAGGAGAGAACTGGACATACGCCTCAAACACTCACTGGCATGCAAGCGTTCCCATGTAGCAGCTTCTACCGACTGTCGCGCAAAGTGCTGGAGGGAGTGCTCGTTCTAATGCCGAATCAAGCAGTGCAGGAATTGGGCGCGCCACTCTCAAGGTGCGGCGCAATCCGCACCGGAAGCTTGGCCCCGGAAGCTTTCCTGTCCGGGTGCTCACACTCTCTCGAAACGCAGCGTTGTGGTGCCAACCATAATCTCGTCTCCATCCATGAGCTCGCGGGTAACAGTGCGCGTCCCATTCACCTTGGTCCCATTTGTCGAACCAAGATCCTTTAGGATGATCGCGCCCTCCTCTCGCCGTACCTCCGCGTGGCGTCTGCTCACATTTGAGTCCGCCAGAACGATATCGCACGATGGAAGCCGGCCAATGAGCACCGGCTCCTCTTCCACCAGGATACGCTCCCCTGAGCTAAGGACAAGGGATGCCCCGGGCCACCCTCCAGGAGCCTCTCTTACCTCGCTCTTGACCAGCACCGTTCCCCGCGTACGCTCCTGATCGTCGTGGATCGACACACTTACCGGACCGACGAACACGTAACCTTCGGTCCTTGCATGTTCACGTGCCACATCTTCCAGCTCGTGAATAAGCGTAGTTAGAAAGGGCGAGAACCGCTCCATGTCATCAGATGCAATCAACACGTCGAACACGTTGGGCACAATCAGGCCGTGGATCCCAGCGTACCTGCGCAAATCCATCTCCCTGGTAAGGCGACGGCCGATTTCCACGGGCTGGACGCCGCTACGAAACGCTCTCGCGACCGTACCTTCCACCAGCCGTTCCAAACGTTGCTCGAAGTCTCCGATGCCCATCTGTCGTCCAGCCTACCCAGCCGCAGCTACACTGAGCGCACGCGGAGCGTACGTGGAAATCGTCTATTGTGTCTCATGCTCTTGGGCGAGTGGCGGAATTGGCAGACGCGCAGGATTCAGGTTCCTGTGAGGGCAACCTCGTGGGGGTTCAAGTCCCCCCTCGCCCACCAAGGAGGTCTTCACAATTGGGACCTCACTATCTTCACATTTGGGTGTACACGGGGCTGTATCACGGAACCATGGCCATCTCTTCCGCCTCGGTGCTGCTAGAACCGTGTCGCGGGCGCGCCGAAACGACGAACGGCCCAAATAGTGGTGAGGACCTCCGACTACGGCGGTGCGTTGGCCGGGGCAGCACCGACGAGGTCGCCGATGGTACTGCGTCTCCGGCGACGCTTTGGCGCCATCCTCAGACCTCCGGAAATGGG
>JAJZXF010000082.1 GCA_021802485.1 Actinomycetes bacterium
GTGATCCCTGACACCCACACGGGGATCTTTGCGACATGCCACGTCGTGCCCGCATCCCCGCTTGTGAGGATGATGCCTGCAGTGCCGGTGGTCGCTCTCGGATAGAGCCCTGCTGCAATGCACACCGTTGAGCTCAAGCACACGACAGAGGAGATGTCTGCTCCTGGAGCGGGGTCGGAGGCGACACTCCATGTAGCACCGGCGTCCTTGGAGGTGAGGATCGTATGCGAGCCGGTCGCTATACAGCTCGCTTCGACAAAGCAGTAGACACTTGTCAGCCCGCTAGCATGTGCTGGAACAGACCCTCTGGTCCAGCGCGCACCAGAATCAGAGGTTGAATACGAAACCGCTGCACCGTGGGATCTCACCCCGACCGCTACACACGAAGCAGCGCTCGCACAGAACACCGAATCAAGAACAGGCTGAGCAAGCCCTGGTCCTAGAACTGCGTGCCTTGCCCTGTTGGAAACGGCCCCAGGCTCGCTGCCTGAAGCAGCTAGAGGGCTGTTACGTGTGTGTGTGTGGAGGGGGAGATTGCGGTTGAGCTACACGACGAGGCAGCGATGCCAGCGATGATCAACGCGACGCCACGGGTGTAGCGAAAGGATCTCTTGCGTCGATACCATCTACGCTCTTCGTACGCGACAGCAGTACTCGATATCTCCGAATCCCTTGCCATGGCCGCCCTCTCCCTCCATGTGCGCTTTCCGACGCGCCCATGTGCTTCATTCTGCTGTGTGGACTACCTTATCTAGTCCGAACTCACCCTGACAACACTGTCAGGATACTCTACGCTACAAGACATATCAAGTGTTTCTTGGAAATTTCCAGGAAAATTCTTCAACCCTGCGTTCGCAAGCAAAGATCCGCTGCATGTCGAGCCCGAAGGCCTGCAGTGTCGCAACGGCGCTCAGGCCAGATGCACCCTCGATGTTGGGCAATTCGGGACCGAAAGAAGTTACATTCCAGCGGCAAGCGGACGCCACATAGGAATCCCGATGCCCTCCCCTGCCGGGATGAAGTATGCCTCAACCCGCATGCCAATTCGAACGTCTCCCGGTTCGCAGTCCGTAATGTTCCCCATCATTCTCGGCCCCTCGTCGAGTTCCACCATCGCTACCACGTATGGAACGCGCTCTCGAAAGGCCCGCGAACCGTTCTGGTGTATGACCGTGAAAGTATAAACTGTGCCACGGCGACAAGCGCTCACCCATTCAGGCGCGCCACCACACTCCCTGCATGCAAGACGCGGGTAGAACTGGAGCGTGCCACATGATTTGCACGCCTGAAGGAGTAGCTCGCCACCGGCCGCTGCCTCCCAGTACCTTGCCGAAACACCGTCGGGAATCGGCACTGGCCGGTCTCCCCACTCCGTAGCACTAGCTGCCCCGCTGTAGTCCGGGTCGCTGTCACCTCGATCCGTAGCGCGGTCCTCACCAGTCCCGCTGGCCTGGCCGCTTCCCACTGGTGCGACACTCGATTGCCCACTCACTTGACCGCCGTCCGATACCGGCATCTAGCGTTCCTCCGTCCCGAGTATGACGACGCCCATGCACGAGAGCCAACCACCGGAGCCACACGCAAGCGCAGTCCTGCACCCCGGCACCTGAGCATCACCCGCCTCTCCCCTGAGCTGGCGGGTGGCCTCGACGAGCAAGAAGATACCTCGCATTCCAGGATGGCACGCTGATAATCCACCCCCGTCGGTATTTGCAGGCAATGCACCGCCTGGAGCAAGCCTGCCACCTTCTACGAATGCGCCCCCCTCCCCTTTCGCACAGAAGCCAAGGTCTTCCAGCAACAGCAGCACCGTGATCGTGAAGCTGTCATATAGCTGGACCGTGTCGATGTCTTCTGGAGAAAGGCCAGCATCCCTGAAAGCGTCCGGACCGCAGATCGCTGCTGCTGTGGTCGTGAAGTCCGGCATCTGGCTGATGTTCCAGTGCGTCTGAGCAGCAGTAGCTGAAAGGACGTACGCTGGCGGCTTTGCCAGGTCTCTCGCCCTCTCCGAAGTGGTCAGTACTAGGGCTCCCCCGCCGTCGGATATAACGCAGCAATCCAGCAGGTGCAGTGGCGAAGCAATCATCCGTGACGAAAGTACGTCCTCAACGCTGATCGGATCCGAGTACATCGCATTCGGGTTGCCTCTCGCATGCTTGCGCGCCGCTACTGCGATCTCGGCAAGCTGTTCAGAAGTAGTCCCAAATCGGTGCATGTGGAGCTGGGCCGCCATCGCATAAGCTCCAACAAGCGTGTTGCCGTAAGGGCCCTCGAACTGGACGGGACCAGGAACCTTCTTCGGTCCACCAAGCAGGCGCGTGCCAAGGCTCCTCCCCTGCTGAGAAAGCATCGCAGATCCGTAGGTGATCAGCACCGTTTCACACATGCCATGCTCGATTGCACCAACAGCGTGCTGGGTAAGAACCTCGAACGAGGATCCGCCTGTCATAGTGGAGTCGATGTACCTCGGAGTAATACCAAGGTACTCAGCCATTGCGACAGCCTCATCGTGTGCTCCAGCGGTCATGTAACCATCTATGCTGCTCTTTCGCACACCACAGTCTTCGAGCACACGCTGCATCGCGAGAGCATGATGCTCCCAGGGGCTCAACGGGGACCTCGGGTAGTCGCTCAGTGCAATTCCTGCGATCGCGACGCCTCTATCACTGCGCTTCACGACCGGGCCCCGTTCGCTGTGCGCTCGAAACGTGCCGGCTGCGCACGCTCCGATGAGCCGTCATCGCGGGCTACGAGCGCCTCAGCCGCCGCCTTCACCACAGCTGCAAGAAGGTCATCCGTCGTGACGCCCATCGCCGCGTCAGCTTGGTGGACATCATCTTGCTCGAAGATGCCTGCAATTCGCCTCCGCAGCTCTGCGGTATCGGTTACGTTCGCACCAACGAGCGCAGCAGACACCCTGTCCATGACGTCAGGGGGACTCGCATGCATATCGCCGGCCATCATTGCCGCAACCACATTCCCCGAGCGGTCAACCGCAAGGCCCGCTCGGCACAGCTTGCGCCCTTTGTGGTTTCCAAAGCCCATCGATGCGCCTGTCGGGACAGCCTCCCGGAAACGCTCAGAGGACACCCGTCTCACGTATCGAGGATCCGCGACCTTTGCAGCGATCTTCTCTAGCCCCATTTTCTCACTATCGCTCAGCGGCACCTCACTCAAGTCGATGCCAGCATGGGATGCAGCACGAAGCAAGGCGTCCCTGAACATCTCGTACGAAAGCGGCGCTTTGCGGATCTCTTCGGCTGCAACGACGTACTCGCTCATGTCCTTGACTGCCTTGTCCTTGAACTTCTCATCAGGAACCCGCACAACCTGCAGGTAGAGATCCATCTCTGGAGGTCGCAGGTTCAAGAAACCGCCAACGCTGTTGCACACGACAACATCTTGAGCTGATAGCGCTCCAAGCTTGCGACCATTCCAGCGAAGGTCACTCGATCCCTCGAAGCCAACATCGCCCAAGTCGAGCTCAGCGAGTGCGTCGAGCACTATCGGCTGGAATCTAGCCAGCTCGGCATCAAGATTACTCGCCGCGTCCTTCGGAACGAGGAACGTCCACATCGCCGCACAGCCACTCGAGTAAAAGGCGGTGCCGCCACCGTAGACCGCCCTCCTTACCACCTGTACCCCGAGCGCATCACAACGCCCGAGGTCCAGCGTTGAATCGACATCGTCGAACCAACCAACGTTCAGGTGCGTCGCGCCCCACACACTCGTCATAAGTGTTGGTTGAAGCGTCTCTGCAACAGAGCGCACGAGGACCGGCAACTGGGCACTGTTCTCGAAAGCGTCGACCGCGCCACAATCAACATAACGCCAAGGTTGTGACATACGCGTCATGCTAGTACGTGACCGATTCACGCACCCGCGCAGGCCGCTCGGTTAGAAACGACCCCTTTACACACCAAGCTCAGTGCATTCGAAGGAGAACAAGCCCGACTTGGCGCCAACGCCTTGCTACCGGCCCCTGCTTATCGTCCTTTCCAAACCGGCGCCCGTTTCTCGGCGAACGCCTTCGGTCCTTCTTTCGCGTCTTCGGTCCCAAATACCTCGCCAGCGATCTCCATCTCGATCTCGTACGCACGCGGGATCGCCTCCGCGAGCCCCCGAAGTACACTCTCTTTCGTCTTTTGGATTGCAAACGGAGCATTTACGGCAATGCGACGCGCATAGCTCCTTGCAGTGTCCATCAGAAGCTCCGGCTTCACGACTTCGTTCAGCAATCCCATCTGCAGGGCCCGCTCGGCCGGCACGCGATCCGCACACAAGAGAAGCTCCATCGCAGCAGGGAAGGGCACCTGCCGCGGCAGCCTGACCGTCGTACCACCCCCTGCGAACAGTCCCCTCTTCGGCTCCATCACCCCGAAGGTTGCCCCGGTTGCTGCCACACGTATGTCGCAGCCGCCAAGAAGCTCCATCCCTCCAGCAACGCATACACCATTGATCGCGGCAATAACCGGCTTGTAGAGATCGACGTCCCTCAAGACCGCCTTCATCCCGTCATCGAGCTTGTAGCCTCCGATCTCTTCGGCCTTGCCCTCTGTGATCAGTTGGTAGTGCTTTGTGATCTCTGGAATGTACTTCTTCAGGTCTGCTCCCACACAGAACGCGTCACCGACGCCGGTCACGATCGCAACCCAGGCCTCGCTGTCTTGCGCATAGCGTTCCCAAGCGGTGCGAAGCTGGAAGAAGTGCTCCATGTCGAGGGAGTTGCGAGCCTCCGGGCGGTCGATCGTGATCAACACCACATGCTCTTCGTCTCGTTCGTAATGAATTGCCAACCTTGCAACCTCCAGTAGAAAATGTCCAACATGTAGTATTACGCGGCCCATTGGCGCTGAACCCACCGGACGCGAAGCAAGTCCGCAGCCGCAATCACGCTAATACCCCCAGCGCTCACCACAGCGCCGCAGTTACGTATCCCCCGCTTCCATGAGCGAGGATCATACCCGCGCCCATATTCTTGCCGCTACACGACTCCGCTCGAATCAGGACGCTGTGGTCGCCTTCGGATACCTGATGGATCCGTCAGTGTCACGGGTGTATGCTCCGCGTTTATGGGAACATACAGGGTAGGTATCGATGTAGGCGGTACTTTTACCGACCTGATCTGCGTCGGCCGCGCTGGCGCTCTGATCCTCGAAAAGGTCCCGACAACTCCCGACGATCCCTCCAAAGGTGTCATGAACGGCCTCACTCAACTCGCTGAGCGCCTCAACGTGAGCGTCGAAGACTTCTGCGAGGACATCGAAGCCATCGTCCACGGAATGACGACCGCGGACAACACCATGATTGAGATGACCGGAGCGACGACGGGACTCCTGACAACCGAGGGACATCGCGACGAGATCGAGCTACGCAGGGTGCACAAGGAGCAGATCTGGGATCCGACATACCCGCCACCAGCCCCAATCGCGCGCCGTCGAGCCCGGATCCCGATCCCGGAGCGTCTCGACTTCGAGGGCAACGTCCTGAAGCCCCTCGACGAGGAGGCTGTGCGTCACGGCGCCCGCAGGCTCGCGAAGCTAGGGGTCAATTCCGTAGCAATAGTGTTCCTCTTCAGCTTCGTGAATCCCGACCACGAGCGCAGGGCAAAGGAGATACTGCTGGAGGAGATGCCGGATCTTGACCACATCTCCATGTCGCATGAGGTCATGCCAAAGGCTCCTGAGTTCGAGCGCACCTCCACGACCCTTGTGAACGCTTACGTAGCCCCACGCATCGTGGCATACACAAACAGGCTCACGGAGAGGCTCGAAGGGGCGGGGTTCGCCGGGAAAATGGTGATCATGCAGTCAACCGGGGGTGTAATGCCACCCGAGTACGTAGCAAAGAAGGCCGTGGCGCTCCTTGGCTCTGGACCAACAGGAGGAGCGATCGGGGCTGCTCGCGCCGCTCGCCAGAGCGATATTGCGGACTTCGTCGCAGTCGACATGGGGGGAACCTCTTACGACGTCTGCCTGGTTCGCTCAGGCCAGCCCGAGGTCTCTACCGACTGGAACTGGAGGCACCGGTACTACATCGGCCTTCCAATGGTCGATATCCAGATGGTCGGCGCTGGTGGCGGGTCGATCGCCCGGGTGCGCCAAGGTGCTCTGCTGGTTGGCCCCGAAAGTGCGGGCTCTATCCCAGGACCGGCATGTTATGGACGCGGCGGGATCCTCGCCACCGTTACCGATGCAGACGCTCTCCTTGGCTACCTGCCTATTGCTGGGTTCGCAGGGGGTCGCATGACCCTCGACCTCGATGCAGCTCGAGACGCAATCGCTCGCGATGTTGCAGAGCCGCTAGGCCTCGACGAGGTCCAAGCCGCATGGGCAATCGAGCGGATCGTAAACGGGAACATGGCCAACGCTGTTCGACGGGTCCTCTCCGGCCATGGAGCAGACCCAAGAGATCTTGCGATGATCGCGTATGGTGGTGGTGGCCCGGTTCATGCCTGGGCGCAGGCCCCAGAGCTCAATATCTCACGCATCCTCGTACCGAAGGCCTCGCCAGCGTTCTCCGCCCTTGGGCTGCTCGTTGCTGACTACGTAATAGACCTCGTGCGTGCATACGTCGTACCGCTCTCACAGGTCGACGTAAGGCGTGCTGCAAAGCTCCTCGCAGAGTTGGAGTCCGAGGGCCTCTCCGAGATCGCCCCAAGCGGGCTCGACCGCTCTCAGCTTCATCTGTCCTACTACGCCCAGATGTGCTACCAAGGTCAGAATTTCGACATGAGTGTGCCGATACCCGAGGGACGCGACCTCACCGACGAGAGCCTGCTCGATCTAGCAGGTCACTTCCATGACCTCCACGAGGCAAGCCGGGGCTTCTCGTTCCGCAACCAGCAGCCGTTGCTGAGGGGTCTCCGCTTGGTCGTAGCGGGCACCACCCCCAAGCCACCCGCTCTTGCAACCCTCGGTACGGTCACAGATGCCATCCTGGCACGCAAGGCGGAACGCGACGTCTACTTCGGCGAGGGATTCACGAGAACCCCGGTCTATGACGGATCAGTCCTCGCTGCGGGTGTTGACATTCCAGGCCCAGCATTGATCGAGGAACCTTTCACGGTCGTCGTTGTGCCCCCCGGATCGAAGGCCCAACTCGACAGCAACGGCAACTACATACTCACCCGCGCCTGATTGTCTCTGCAGCTCGTTCAATATCCCTGGGTTGACAAATGCTGCGTTGCCACGCCCGTGGCAGTTAGCTTGTCGCCATTCCGACAATTGGCTTGTTCAGGAAATTGCCACCCATCGAGCCATAGAACTTCGCATTGCCGAAGTTGAACAAGCCGCCGTCGGTCGCAACTTCCGAGTAACCAGCGCCCGTAGGCGTCGCCGCCATCGAGACCACCGGCTTGTTGAGCGGCTTGCCGCCCATGGAACCGAAGAAGCCTGCATTCCCGAACGCGAACAGGCCTCCGTCGGCGGCGACCTCCCAGTAGCCCCCGCCCGACGCCGTAGCGACCATCGCTACGATCGGCTCATTTAGGTGCTTTGCGCCCATCGAGCCGTAAAAGTGCGCATCTCCGAACGCGAACAAGCCTCCATCCGCGGCTACTTCCCAATATCCCTTGCCATCCGGGGTGGATGCCATGCCAACGATCGGCTGGTTCAGATGCTTTGCGCCCATCGAGCCGTAGAACTTCGCATTGCCGAACGCGAACAACCCGCCGTCGGATGCGACCTCCCAGTAGCCCATACCAGAGGGCGTAGCTGCCATGCCGACGATTGGAGCGTTCAGGTGCTTCCCGCCCATTGAGCCGTGGAAAGCAGCGTTGCCGAACGCGAACAGTCCTCCGTCGGATGCGACCTCCCAGTAGCCAGCGTCACCTGGGGTCGATGCCATACCAACGATGGGAGCGTTGAGAGGCTTTCCACCCATGGAGCCATAGAAAGCCGCGTTTCCGAACGCAAACAATCCCCCATCGGACGCTACCTCCCAGTAGCCCGACATAGGTGGGCGAACTCTCAGACCCATGAAGGTGACACTCTTGCTTGAGGGGTCAAACGCGAATCCCACGCACTGGGTCTTCGACGGGCATGAAAGCGCAACGAACTCATAGGTGCTGGGCACGACGGCAATTGGCTGGGACCAGGTGCCGTCGAAGCGCAGTAGATTGCCCTTAGAGTCACCCGCTAGGCACGACCACAATCCCGCACAAGCAACCTGGGTGAGGCCTCCCTGCGGATCTATGCTCTCTCCAGCGAGCCACGTCGTTCCGTCATAGATAATCGACGATCCAGAAGCTTGAGCCGCTACGCAGAACGATGTACTTGCACACGATACGTCGTTCACCGGGCCGCTTCCGATCGTAACGGGTGCCATCCACGTGCCTGCGCTGTACTCGATCGCTTGACCAGCACTGTCGACTGCGATGCAAAACGACGCTGTCGGACACGAAACAGACGAAATCGCGGAGTTCGCGACCAGCGCCCCGTTTGTATGGGCCCATGAGCTCCCGTCGTACCTCCAGGCAAAGTTCCCCTGGTCGACAGCGACACAAAAACTCGTGCTCGCACACGACACCCCAACGAACCCGCTCGGAGTGATTCCGGCCTGTTCCGACCAGCTTGTGCCGTTATAGACGAATGCATTTCCCTTGAAGTCAACCGCTAGGCAGAACGTCACCGTCGCACACGACACCCCAACAAGATCGCCAGCTGGATCTATAGAAACCGGCGTGCTCCAGGTGCTGCCCAACCCGCCAGCAGAGGCGCTCGAGTAGGTGACATCTCCGTTGACCACCCCGACGCAGAGCGTGATGCTTGGGCACGATACGTCTGTGTAATACAGAGTCCGGCCAACCGCTGTAGCGGGCTTCGCCACGTTGAGGTGAATACCAGCCACAGCATGTGTCACAGCGGTTATGCCAGCCTTGCGGACCGTCTGAGCAGCAGGCGATCTCGCGGGGACGCCGTATGCGTACGCTGTAGTCGCGGCCATGATGATCACACCAACCGCGCACACAGCGACACCGGGGAGGATCGTGGCAACCGCACGAAGTGTGCGCTCTCTTGTTGATGCGCCACGCTCAAGCGGTCTGCTTCGCCGCGACAGCGTGCGAACTCTAGACCAGGATGACCGCTCGAAATACTCGTTTCCTGCCATGTTTCATTCCCGCCTTTCCAGATGCGAGCAGTTCTCTCGAAGCGCCCTCAGCTCTAAGATGCCACCTAAATGCGACGCGAACCCCGCGTTTGTGACACAACTCTGTGACTCAACCCCAAAAACCTGGTCAGGCCATCTGTACTGCTACTTCCACTGTAAATGCTGGCGGTGGTCAGGCAATCTGTCCCTTACCTTTCCACAACGTAGCTACTGTAGCTACTGCTACGTTGTGAGCGCAAGCATAAAGCCCACTAGCGCTCGAGACCGAGCAACCGCTCACCGATAATCGTTCGCTGGATCTCCGACGTGCCGCCCGCAATAGACGCCGAGCGACTCCAAAGCCACTGGCGCTCCCAGTCAACTGGCCGCGGAGCGCTTGGTCTCGATACATCCACTGCACCCGCTATGTCATCATCTGAGCAAAGCTCCAATGCCAGATCCGAAAGACGCTGGGTCACTTCAGTCCAGGCAAGCTTTACGATGCTCGACTCCGCTCCTGGCGAAACCGACCTCGAAAGCCGCGACAGGGTGCGCCAGTTGTGGCAACGCAACACCAACAGAGCAACGAACACGTCAGCGAGAGCACTCGAAATCCCCGGCGATTCGATCTCGCCGCTTGAGATCGCATACTCGAAGAGCCTGTTCAGATACGACTCATGAACCACCTCTTCTTTGAAAGCGAAACTCGTTCCCCTTTCGTGGGCAAGCGTCGTTGTAGCGACCTTCCACCCCTCGCCGGGATCTCCGATGAGGCAGTCGTCTTGCACGAAGACCCTGTCCAAGAAGACCTCGTTAAACTCCGCCTCGCCGGTGATCTGGATGAGCGGGCGCACCTCGATGCCTGCTTGGCGCATGTCGACGACGAAGAACGAGAGCCCCTTGTGCTTGGGCGCATCCGGGTCGCTTCGTGCAAGGCATATCCCCCAGTCCGCAAACTGTGCGTACGAGGTCCAGACCTTTTGCCCCGTGAGCTCCCATCCGCCGTCGACTTTGCGCGCCTTTGTCGAAAGCGACGCGAGGTCGCTGCCTGCACCAGGCTCACTGAACAGCTGGCACCAGAGCTCCTCTGCTGTGAGGATCTTCGAAAGCCATCGCGACGCCTGCTCCTTGGTCCCATAAGCGAGAAGGGTGGGCCCTGCAAGGTTGATTCCGATGCGACCGATGAGTTCCGGAGCGCGTGCTCTTGCGAGCTCTTCTGTCACAATGTAGTTTTCGGCCGGTCCAAGTCCTCTGCCGCCGTAGGTGACGGGCCAGGTGATTCCCACCCAGCGCTCGCTGGCGAGCCTTTCTTGCCACCGGGTGAGGAAACGCACCTGCTCATCAAGGTTGTCAAAGCGCGGTGGGAGGCCAGTCCCGTACTCCCATGGGAGGTTGTCCCGGAGCCAGAGTCTCAGCTGGGACCGAAGTTCTTCCTGGTGGGCACTTGTTGTCAGGTCCACTCTGAGCTGCCTGGCATGTTTGCTCGGTGTGATACGAGTGTCATGATCATACAAGCATCGCATGTTTGTGCTCCACCTGGCTCGTCGATCAGGCTTCCCGCTTCCAGGTAAGTCGTAGGACGCTGGCCCCTGACCCGAGACGGCGAGCGCAAGCCCACGGCTAGAGCTGTTGTCGAACGAGTCAGGCTGGAGTAGATCAGCGTGAGCGATCTACCCACGTGAAAGCGATCTACCCACGTGAAATAGCGTAGCCATGCAGTACTGCTCGTAAAAAAGACCCCTTCCCGGCATTGCTCTGGTTCTTCCTTGGACCTGTCGGGCACCTCGGGGCAGAACTTCGACGAGATTGCCAGAGCGCTTGCGAAGCTCGTATCGCTCGCGATGGCGCACGGTGCCCCGATCGCTCACGAAGAGTTCGATTGCGCGAGGAAGCGAGGAGACCTGCGCTATATGCCGCGCATCCTCGCCCGGTTGCGCTCCTCAATTGCGTACGCCAAGTTCGCTGCCACGGTCGCCTCTCGTTGTGCTCACGTTGAATGTCTCCCCGTGCTCATTTAGCGTGGCGGTCGACACCCGTTGACTCCGCGTACTGCTCTGTCCTTAGGCAGGCGAACTGCGCAGGCGTCTACAGGGTGTCGGTGGCCCACGGTGGGGTGTGCGTGATCGCCGGACGCGCCCTCTTGGCCGTCGTGGATTGGTCAGGGGACAGGTGGCTTGTCAGGTTCCGAGGTGCGAATCTGGTGGGCACAGCTCAACCGTTTCATCTCGCTCAGGCGTCGGGGGCGACCAGTCCGAAAGGGCGAAGCTGAAGCTGGTGGCAAAGGCGCTGGCGTCGGGTCACACAAGGCCAGGCGACGTTCCACCTGGGATCCGGGTGGGTTGTGCCTCCCTGGGGGCACTCGGCTTCGATTGCGAAGCCTCAGAGTAAGGGAAATACCTCTGGCGACGCCTCGGGTGGCAACATCCCCTCACCTGCCATATTTTCACCCTCCGGCTCCAACCTGGCCTCGGCCAGCACCAATGCGGTCCTACGTGGTTGTGCCGTTATCGTCGCGAGAACCCGAGGTTGCATGACTTCGGGTGAAGAGATGCTGGAGCCGTTCCGCGTCGGCCGATGACCGACCATGATATACTTCAGTAGTAACGATAAAGTCAACTCATCGATGGTTTCCTGGCGTCGTTTCCTGTCTCAGGAACGTGCGAGGCGATAGCCTCTCAAATTCGGAGATCGCAATTCGAGGGAGCGTACAGGTGCGGGCGAAGGTGGTTTCTGAGACAACTCGAACTTGCTACGGTTTCGGCTCCAGTGCGATAACATCGCTCACGCACGGGCGCTTAGCTCAGCTGGTTAGAGCGCAGCCTTCACACGGCTGAGGCCGGAGGTTCGAGTCCTCTAGCGCCCACCACATTAGGGCAGGTCAGAGGCCCTATAGCATGTGAAGTTCATCCAGTAGGAGGATGGATGTGGAATATACCTGCAATACGGATTCTGCCTCGTTGCCTGGGGAAAGGCGGCCATATCGGTCGAGGGTAAAGCTGGTGCTTGTGTGACCGGCACGGCGAGAGACCTCCAGCGGGCCGAGTCCTGCTGCGATTTACTGGTCGCGACGGTGGTGTTTCTATAAATGTGGAATTCCAAATTTATAGACATAGCAGCCCGGTCCACCGCTGACATTCGGCCCCGAGCAGGGTGAAATCTCCAGAAGGTGCTGGACTCTCGACCTCAGATGCGATCAACGAAATGTATGGGAATCAACCCAACTGACCCACCAGCACAAGGGATTGATTGGCGAGGTGGCCGTGCCCATGACAACTGCGGTGCGAAGCGTGCGCGCTTTCTGGGGAACACGCGTGGTTGAGATGACCAGTAGTGTGCTCTGAATCTGCATGGACCCACTCTCCGCACCCCGGCGCACTCGGGCTATTGCAGCCCTTAGGGCTGACGCAGAAATAACTTCAGAGATCTGAGAGCAGTTCTGTCATCGCGAGCCCCGAGAGATCGCACTGTCGGATACGAGCCGGCGGCGCGATGGGCGG
>JAJZXF010000008.1 GCA_021802485.1 Actinomycetes bacterium
CGCTGGAGCGTGCGGGGCGCTACCGGCATCGCCACCCTACGCTGCCAAGAAGCCAGCGGGCGCTGGGAGGAAATCTGGAGGCTGCCCCGCACTCAGACGAGCGTGGCGTGACCCCGCTACCTACAAATCTGGCGCACGCCCGGCATGAGCGGGTGACCGTGGCGGTCAACCACGAACACCCGCTGAGCCGCTATTACAGGTGGGACCGCAAGGCCCCGATCTCTCGCTTCACCGACCGAAGCCAGATTCGCGGAGTGACGCTGTAGGCAAAGGTGATCCCCTACAGTCTCTGCTCGACCATGTTGTACAACAGTTGCCGGGTTACCCCGGCGTCCGCGCCCCGTTTCGTCCTTACCTTGTAGGTTGTCTGCTGACGCGGATTGCGCATCGGCAGACTGAGGAAGCATCTGCTGGTGGGTCTTCTCGCTTGTGTGCGACGTAGACATCTTGTTCACCCCCTTTTCGATGTCTTGGTCTGGTCAACCTGGGCTTGGGGGACATTCCCTCAAGCCCCCGGCTTTAGCTGTGGAGTGGTTGACTATGGAGCGGTCGATACGGCATCCAGGCCGGTGACGATTAAAGGCTTGATCGCCAGCCCGGCAACGAATCAGCTGACCGCCATGCCAACAATTGGCTTGTTGAGCGGCTTTCCACCCATGGAACCGTAGAACTTTGCATCACCGAAGCTAAAGATTCCACCGTCCGAGGCTACGAACCAGTAGCCCTTGCCATCTGGCGTAGCCGCCATGCCAACGATCGGAGCGTTCAGGTGTTTTCCACCCATCGAACCGTAGAACTTCGCATCGCCAAAGCTGAAGATGCCTCCGTCCGAGGCTACGAACCAGTAGCCTTTGCCATCTGGCGTAGCAGCCATGCCGACGATTGGAGCGTTCAAGTGCTTTGCACCCATAGAGCCGTAGAACTTCGCATCACCGAAGCTAAAGATGCCACCGTCTGAGGCTACGAACCAGTAGCCTTTGCCATCTGGCGTAGCAGCCATGCCAACAATTGGCTTGTTCAGCGGCTTTCCACCCATCGAACCGTAGAACTTCGCATCACCGAAGCTAAAGATGCCACCGTCTGATGCTACGAACCAATATCCCTTGCCATCTGGCGTAGCAGCCATGCCAACGATCGGAGCGTTCAAGTGCTTTGCACCCATAGAGCCGTAGAAGGATGCGTCGAAGCTGAAGATTCCCCCGTCCGAGGCTACGAACCAGTATCCACCGGTGGCCGGATCTGCAGCCATGCCGACAATTGGCTTGTTCAAGTGCTTTGCACCCATAGAGCCGTAGAAGGATGCGTTGCCAAAGCTGAAGATTCCCCCGTCTGATGCTACGAACCAGTAGCCGTTCTGTGGGCAGCCAAGTGCCTTTTGGAGTAGTTGGGCATTCGGGGTGCCGAGGCCCGACGCCATGTCGTAGCCTACCCCGGCCGGGTAGTAGCCACCGTTCGTTCCAGTGAAGTCATTGTTCCCGGTGGTGACATCATTGAAGGGGTCGGTAGCTGGGGACGCGGCAGCCTTGTAGATAGCTGGGTTGATGAAGCCGAGTGGCGTCGTACAGCTCTGGTTGATATCTGCGAGCATTGCGGCCCATAGCGGCGTCGCAAAGCTAGTGCCGTAGAAGTTTCCCCAGTCGATCGGTGTACCGTTTTGTACGCAGTCCCCTGCGGTGCAGTAGAAGGCATAACCGGGGCTTGCGGAGGCGAGAGCTGAGACATCTGGAACCTCGCGGCAGTACTGGCCGGCCGGGGCGTTGCAGGGCGTCGAGCTGGATAGCCCCTGCTCGATTACGCCCGGCCCCTTTTGCCACGAAGGCATTGGCCAGCGCATAGAGACTCCGCCGCCCCCCGCTCCGTAAGTACCGTTCCAGACAGTCTCATTCGGAGGTGGCCCCACACTGAGCAGTTTCGTGCCGCCGACGCCGGTCGCGTAAGGCTGTGACGCGGGATCTTGGACCGCGAGCTGAGAGGTGCTTCCAGGGCTGTTTGCGTTGTAGCACGCCTCGGAGCCGAAGTCGCCTACCGCGTCGACGATTGTCTGACCATGTGTCGCGGCCTCCTGGAACAGCGTGTTCTCCCCCGAGACGAGGCCAAGGCCCTGCGCATTCTGCTCGCACATGCCCCAGCTGGTGCTCGCAATCTCAGCAATGTCCTGGGTTACTATGGCGTTCCAATTTGCGAGATCTCCCACGATGCTGTTTGGCGCTTCATAGACCCGGATGCTCGCACCTGGCGCTAGGCCGATCGCGTCCTCGACGTCAGATGTCGCCTCGAGTGTCCCGGAGCCGATGCTCCCGCCGCCTGCTTCGGGGATCTTCTTGATCGGCTCTGAAAGGTGATAGCAGCTCTGGTAGACCGAGACATCGCTCATGCTGAAGTCAGCGAGCTCGAATAGCGCTATCGTCTGGCCCGCTCCGGTGTAGTTGGACTGGTACAAGGAGTTGATGCGGTATGCGGAGGCGAGCTTGTTTGCTGTGTAGGCGCCTGTATTGACAGCGCTCGCGCACGGCGTTGGCCCCGATGCCAACGGCGCGGGACTCGCAGTTAGTCGGGCGGGAGGTACCGCTCCGTGGGTTGCGCTGGCGCCTAGTGGATGTAGGCGAGCGATGGTGTCGAGGCCGACGATCGTGTGAATGTTCTTCGCCAGTACCTCTGGCAGGAGTGGCGCGGTGGCGTTCGCGAAAGCGACCCTGCCGCTTTGGAGCCGGTAGCTCTTTAGCGTGGTCCTAAAGGCCGCCTCAGCTTTGGACGCTGTCGTCGTGATAGGGATCCCGAGGCCGTTTGACCAAGGTTTACCAGGGCTGAGGCCGAGTTGTTCGAGCGCGTTACGAACTGCGCTCAAGGTCGCAGGCGTTGCTCCAAACCGGGCTCCAAAGGCTCCGCGTGGGAGGTAGTGGTGAAAAAGTGGGTTGCCGGGGGTTGACACGTCCTTTGCGAAGGCGGAAAGGGCTGCAGGGTTGCGAGGGGATAGCAGGACCAGTAGATGGATATTCTGGCCTGCGGGTACCGTAGCTAGTCGCAACGCACTTTGTGGAACGTGCGGCGCGGTGCCGACCTGGACCATCGCTTGCGATGCGCTTGCGGAGGCTCGTGCTGGCGGCAACACCGCCGTGATCATCAGGGCAATAGCCGCTGCGACTACAGCTCCTGCGGACATTGTCTTGATCGCTTGAAAGCGTCCCGCCATCGTTATTCCCACCGGATCCCTCTCCTCCTTGCTGGTGATCAGTGCTGCCAACCCAAATAATATACACCGCGATACCGTCTATGTGCTGTGACAAGATCGGATGAGCCTGACGAAGTGGATCGAAAGTTAGCGGTTTGCGAACGATCGAGCTCCGAGAGGGAATCTGCTCGTGTAACCGCGGCCGACAGCGACCAGGGGTCCTTTGGGGAGAACCCGGCATGGTTGGTGGATCCGGCGAAGTTCTCCTGGTTGAAGGGGTTGGAGAGGCTTCGCGCAGGCACGAAGGAGGAAGCGCCGCTCCTTGTGCGAAGGCGGCTTCCCGTCCCGAGCGGTCGCGTTCTAAGGGTAGTTGCTGCCTTTGTCATCGCAGTTGTTTCTTGGTATTTCTCGGAGCGAAGGCACTCTAGGTCTGAGTCCCGTCGCGGCATCTCACGGCGCCTCAGACTGGCCTTTCATAAGCTAGGCCCTACCTACATCAAGATGGGCCAGATACTCTCAGCTGGTGAGGGACTCTTCCCCGAGGAGGTGGTCTCTGAGTTCAGGCTCTTGAGAGACCAGGTCCCTCCGGAGGGATTCGAGACTGTTAGGCAGACCCTAGAGGCCGAGCTGGGCTGTGCGTTAGAAGATATTTTTGCCGAGCTCTCTCCCGAGCCGTTGGCAGCCGCATCGATCGCTCAGGTGCACGCGGGTGTGTTGGTCACCGGGGAGCGGGTGGTTGTGAAGGTCCAGCGGTCGCAGGTCGCGCGGCTCGTTCGCCGGGACCTCGCGGTGATGAGCTGGCTGGCGCCCGCGTTAGTCGGGCGTATTCCGGTTGCTGCTCTTGCGAATCCCCCGGCTCTGGTAGAGGTGTTTGCTGAGACCGTCCTGGAAGAGCTGGATTTCCGGCTTGAGGCGGGAAACATGCTTGACGTAGCGAGGATTCTCGCAGAGTTGGACCAGCGCCAGATAATTGTGGCGCGGCCTCACCCGAGTCTCGTGACCAAGAAGGTTCTCGTCATGGAGCGGATCGACGGTTTCTCCTGGGGGGATATTGAAAGCATGCGGGCGAGTGGGATCGACACAGCTGCTGTGCTTCGGGCGAGTACGACCGCTTTCGTTGAGGGCCTCATGTTTTACGGCGTGTTCCATGGGGATCTACACGGTGGCAACCTGATCGTTAGGCCGGACGGAAGGGTCGCGCTGGTTGACTTCGGGATCACTGGAAGGCTTGACGAGAAGGAGCGGCTTGCATTTGTCCGCCTTCTCCTCGGTGTTGCGATGGGTGACGTCTCGCTCCAAGTTGGAGCGCTGAAGGTGCTCGGCGCGCTCCCGCACGACATTGACGAGGAGACGGTGGTGAGAGATTTTGGCCTGGATGCTCCCGCAAAGGATCCGCTTGCGATGACCGCCCAGGAACTTTCCGCTGAAGTCCGGGATATGACGAAGAGGCTTCTTGGCTATGGTGCGCGAATGCCGAAAGAGCTCATGCTTTTTGTAAAGGACATGCTCTTCATAGACGGCGCAGTTGCGGTGATGGCGCCTGGGGTCGATCTGTTCGCGGAGATCACCACGCTTGTGATGTACCTTGCGGGACGCCATGGCGACAGGTTGGCGCGTGAGGTCGGGGTGAACCCCGCAAAGATGCAGGTGGATCTGAGCGTGCTGCGTAACTCGATGGGGCTCGCTGAGGAGGTTCAGAGCTTGAGCTATAACGAACTGCGCGAGCGCCGTGAGCTGATACTCAAGCGCCTTGAAAGCCGTCAGCACCGCGGGCGAAATCACCCGCGCTGACAACGTCCTCCTTGAGGGTTATCCCCGCCTGTTCAGGTGAACGAATCCGGTCTGTTGCTCAGCCAGCGTCAAGTGCTCTCCTGAAGCTTCCAAGGAACCGAGTGATCTCACCAGGGCTGCTTCCTTCCATGATCCTGCGCACAACGCCGGAGCCGACTATCACGCCGTCGGCGTCCTGGCACACCTCTACTGCCTGCTCGGGGGTCGAGATTCCCACGCCGACGATGACCGGTAGGCTGGTCGCGGCCTTCAAGCGCGCAGCGACCTGCCGCGAAGTCCGCGCAAGGTCTGTTTGTTCGCCGGTGACCCCCATGCGTCCCACCCCGTAGACGAATCCGCTTGCAGCGTTGCAGATCGAGCGTAACCGGTCGTCAGGTGTCGTCGGCGCTACCAGCATCACGTTCGCAATCCCCGCCTCAGCTGCTTCACTGATCCATGCTGTGGCTTCGTGTAACGGCAAGTCGGGCAGCACGGCACCTGTAATGCCGGCTCTAGCGAGCGTTAGGGCTGCTCGTTTCAGCCCCAGGCGAAAGAGGATGTTGTAGTAGCTCATTATGAACAAGGGAGCAGGCGTGCCGATTGCGTTGAGGTGTGCAATCGCGGCAACGACTCCTTGAATGGATGTGCCGAGGACCAATGCTCGCCGGGATGCCTCCTGGATCGCTGGGCCATCCATCATTGGATCGGAGAACGGCACTCCCACCTCCACCGCATCGGCTCCTGCATCGAGGGCTGCTGAGACCATCTCGGGCCAGTCAGGGACCATCCCTGCGGTGACGTACGGCACCAGGAGCTTGCGGCCAGTTGCTCGCTGCTCGATGAGAGTGGCCTCTAGCTTGCCGGGAGCCTGCGCCTGCTCGGAGCCTGAGCCCGCGGGCGCGGCTGGAACCTTTTCTTGCGACATCATCAAGGTCCAATCACCTCCAGCACCTGAGCAACGTCTTTGTCGCCCCGTCCGGAGAGGGTGACGAGCACGCTTGCACCAGAGGGGATCTCACCGGCACGCGCTGCTCTGATGACAAAGGCGAGCGCGTGGGCAGGTTCGAGAGCGGGTATGATGCCCTCCAGTCTTGCGAGCAGGCTGAAGGCGTCGAGCACCTCGACATCGTCGGCTGTAGCGTAGCGAACTCGCCCTGTGGACCCAAGCCAAGCATGCTCGGGTCCTGTGCCTGGGTAGTCGAGACCGGCCGAAATCGAGCTGGCCTCAAGTATCTGGCCGTCTTCGTCTTGGAGGAACATGGATTTCATACCATGGACCACGCCCGGGATTCCGCGAGTCATAGCTGCGCCACCATGAGCTTCAACCCCGATTAGCTGGGCGGTGGTTCCTGCGAACCCGGCGAATGTTCCTGCAGCGTTCGACCCCCCACCAACGCACACCACCACAACATCCGGATCTGCCCCGTTCAGGATCTCTCTGCAGGCCGAGCGCGCTTCAGTGCCGATGACCGTTTGAAGCTCGCGTACGATCCATGGATACGGATGAGGCCCAACGACCGATCCAATGCAGTAGTAGGTTTGCCCAACGTTTGCCACCCAGTCCCGCAGCGCTTCGTTCACGGCGTCCTTTAGCGTTCTGCTGCCCGTCGTGACCGGTCGCACCTCGGCTCCGAGCAGCTTCATTCTGAAGACGTTTAACTCTTGGCGATGGACGTCAACCTCGCCCATGTAAACAACGCAGTCCATCCCGAAGAGAGCAGCAGCGGTCGCAGCAGCGACGCCGTGCTGACCCGCTCCAGTCTCAGCTATCAGGCGAGTCTTTTTCATACGCTTTGCTAGCAGAGCCTGGCCCAGTACGTTGTTGATCTTGTGCGAGCCGGTATGGGTGAGGTCCTCTCTCTTCAGCAGAACCCTGACCCCGAGCTCGTCGGAGAGCCTCTTGCATTCGGTGATCGGCGTTGGCCGGCCTGCATAGTTGTGGAGGATCCCATCCAGGGTCTCCCGAAAAGAGCGATCTGACCAGGCCGTGCGAAAGGAGGCCTCCAGTTCCTGGCAAGCTGGCACGAGGGACTCGGGTATGTACTGGCCGCCGAAATCGCCGAAGTAGCCGCGAGGGCCGGGATCACCCATAGGGTTATCCTTCCTGGCTCCCGGAGCAGCGTGGTTCGGTGGCTCTGAGACTAGGGGCGCGCTCGACCGGCTTGGATCGTCGGAGCGCGGGTTCTCTCGAATCAATGATCCTCCTGCCAGTCATAGAGCGTTCCGGTTGGTGGCTCCCCTGAGGTGGTGTGCCCGATAGCTTCGCTGGTGTCGCGGGGGTAGGCCTCGCTGTTGTAGTCGTAGAGCCTCCTGGTCCCGCCGTCTTGGGCCTCCGTGCTTGTATCGGGGTCGTAGTTGGTAGCTGCGCGCTTTGCCCTGGTAATGAACGACCTGAGCTTTTGAGGATCCTTCTTTCCTCGAGTGGACTCTACGCCGCTTGAAACGTCAACTCCCCAAGGCTGCACGTAGCGTATGGCATCAGTCACGTTCTCAGGGTTCAATCCCCCGGAGAGGATGAGCTTCGACGGATCCACCACCCCCTCGAGTATTTTCCAGTCGAACATCCGTCCTGAGCCGGGTACCGGCCCGTCGACTAAGAGGATGTCAGCGCCGTAGCTCGGAAAGTCCCGGATCATGGGATGGCCCGCCGGGAAGGCCTTGATCACGGTGCGGACCCGTCTGGCTATCCACTGGGACTCCTCTATGCCCTCGTTGCCGTGAAGCTGTACGCCGAGAAGGCCAATCCCATTTGCGATCTCAACGACGCGCTTCGCGGACTCGTTGCGGAACACCCCAACGGTTGTGATCTCGCGCGGAAGACGCTTTGTTATATCGGCCACGAGCGAGGGCGTGACCTGCCTAGGCGATGGCGCAAATACGAAACCCACCGCGTCGGCGCCCAGTGCAACAGCCAGAAGGGCGTCCTCTTCGGTCGTGATCCCGCATATCTTCACGAACACGGCGTGCGTACTCCTGCGGCTGTGAGTCCAGCCACCGCCAATGAGCGGTCACTGGATGTGACGAGGTACTCACCCACGAGAATCGCGTCGAAGCCAAGATCCGCGAGCTGGATCGCGTCCTCGGGCCCCTGCACGCCGGACTCGGCGATCTTGGTCATGTGGGCGGGGATCTGCGCTGTGAGCGAGCGAGCCTTTTCGGGCTGTATCTCAAAGCTTGCGAGGTCCCTTTGATTGACGCCAATCATGACCGAGGTGGTTGTGGTGGAGCAGGCATGGAGAGCACGCTTGAGGTCGACGTCATCATGAATCTCGACCAGGGCTGCCAGATCGATCTCGGTGGCCAGCTCAAGGAGGCTGCCAAGTTCGCTGTCTGTGAGCGCGGCAACAATGATGAGGACAGCGTCCGCTCCCATTATCCTCGCCTCCAGCACGTCAGCTGGGCAGATGGTGAAGTCCTTGCGCAGAACAGGGAGGTCTACGGCCTGACGAGCCTCGAAGAGATCGGAGGGCGAGCCCCCGAAAAACTCGTGGTCCGTCAGTACAGACAAGCAGGCGGCACCGCCTGCAGCATACTCTCGTGCTACGGCTGCAGGGTCAAGCTGTTCTTGGATGGCTCCCCTAGACGGAGAGCGCCGCTTGATCTCCGCGATCACCGCCAAGCCGTCACAGGCGCGAAGCGCGTCTTCGAACTGCCTGGGGGAAGGCATCGAAAGTGCCCTGGTCATCAATGTTGTCATATCCCGCCGCGCTGTCGCGGCTGCTTGCCTGTGTGCCGAAACTATATTTTCCAGGTATCCCGCCACGAGACCAATCGTACCGGCTCGGACAAGCATGCCGGTGAATACTTCAAGACGCGGGGGTGCTGGTGGTGGCAGGCTGGTGGTGTGGGTTACGCGAACGCTGTGGACACAATCGTTGTGGTGGAAGACGACGAGAACATTGGACAGCTGGTGAGCATGTACCTGACCCGTGAGGGGTTTCGAGTCGTGCGTGCCCGGGACGCGGCGCAGGGGCTTGCACAGGTAGAGCGCGAGCGTCCCAGGATGGTGCTCATCGACATCGGTCTTCCCGGCGAGCTGGACGGACTTGATCTGTGCCAGATGCTCCGGGCAAAGCTGGACGTGCCGGTTATCATTCTGACCGCGCGCGATGATGAGATCGACAAGGTTCTTGGGTTGGAACTCGGCGCGGATGACTACGTCACGAAGCCATTTTCACCACGGGAGCTCGTAGCAAGGGTGAAGGCGATCCTTCGCAGAACTGACCTGAAGGGGCGAGTAGCGCCAGAGCCATTTGCGCTGGGCGATCTTGTCATCGACCTCGAACGGCGGGAGGTGCGGGTGAGTGGTGATGTCGCTTCGCTAACCCCGCGAGAGTTTGACCTGCTGGCGTACCTGGCGAAGCACCAAGGATTGGCGTTGAGTCGCCGCCAGATCCTTGACGGCGCATGGGGGCCGGGTTGGTATGGTGACGAGCGGACTATCGACGTTCACATTCGCCAGCTGCGCAAGAAGCTTGGTGATGCTCTGCCGCTTGCGACCCTGTGGGGTGTTGGGTACCGGCTGGGATGAAGCATCCAGAGGTACCAGCGAGATCCGTCGCCGCAATCTGTAGGGACTGCGTTGACCTGTGTTGGATGATGAGGTTCTCGCGTTGCTCAAGGAAGGCGTGAGCGCAAGTGCGCCAGCGTCTTACCATAACGATCCTTGGTGTGGTTGCGGCCACACTCCTCGTGGCAAGCCTCGGCACTCTGGTGCTTGTCCATCGGGCCGCGACCGGTACGTCGCGCCAGGAGCTCCTCGGTGAGACGATCGCGATCGGCGAGCATGCACCGCCAGCACTTTTCAAGTCAGCACGGATCGGGTTCGTTCATTTTGTAGAGCACGCTGCGGGGATTGAAGCTGTTGGCCTTGTTGCCCTGGGCCCAGCAGGGAACATTGTTGGTAAGCTTCCTAGCGGCATCAGGGAGGGTGATCTTCCTCTTCAGACGCTTGCAAATGGGTACCCGGCCTCGGGGTCGAAGGGGAACCTGGTGTTTGCGATCGTGCCGATCGCGTTGTCGCGACGGCAGGCGGTCGGGCTGAAGCTGCCGCTTGCCTATCAAGACTTCCTCGTGACAGTGCGCAAGGTGAAAAGCCCCGGTGGCGGTGAGTTCTACTTCCTGGCCGTAGCAGGAGGTGCGCTGGTGATCGCGGCGTTCATAGCCGCCTTCTTGAGCAGGCGGATCACCCGGCCGCTCGTTGACGCGGTAGAGACGACGAGAAGGATCGCGGCGGGCGATCTGGAGGCGAAGGTGCCCGTGGTGAAGACAGATTTGCCGGAGCTTGCCGCGTTGGCAACATCCATCAACACGATGAGCGCGAGTCTCAGCCGGTCCCGAAGTCTTGAACGCCAGTTCCTGCTATCGGTCTCTCACGACTTGCGCACGCCCTTGACTTCAATCAGGGGATATGCAGAGGCGATTGGCGACGGAGCAGCGCCGGATCCCGCGGCCGCGGCAGCGATAATCAGTATGGAGGCAAAACGCTTGGACCGTTTGGTCCAAGATCTGCTCGAGCTGGCTCGCTTGGACGCTCGACGGTTCTCCTTGGACATGCAGAGAACGAACTGCGCGAAGATCGTTGCAGATGCCTCAGAGGGACTTCGGCCAGCGGTAGAGGGTGCGGGGCTCGAGTTCGTCGTCTCGATCGCCGCGGCGCAAGGTATGCCGGACCCGCGTTCATGGGTAAGTGCGGATCCGGATCGTCTTGGTCAGGTGGTTGCGAACTTGATTGAGAACGCTGTCAAGTTCGCAACAAAACGGGTCATCGTCGATGTCACGGCCCTAGCTGATGGCGTCCGGGTAACCGTCGAAGACGACGGACCTGGCATACCCTCCGTCGATCTTCCACACATCTTCGAGCGGCATTACACATCTCATCGCGCTCCGGTGCGTGCCGTTGGCTCGGGACTGGGCCTTGCGATCGTAGCTGAGCTGGTTCAGGCTATGGGCGCGGTGGTTCAGGTGCAGTCTCCGCTGACTCCGTTTGGTGGTACTCGGATGGTCCTTCGGCTTAACCGCTGGAAGTCCCTCACCAACTGACCCGAAGTTCCCCCCAGTGATACGCCCGCAACACGTCTACGTGGGGAAACGCGTATCTCACATGACTACGCCTAGACATGTAATTCCGGCCACTGCGCCTCCGTGACCTGGGCACGTAAACCGCTCTTGGTGAGGCCGGGGGGAACTTCGGTCTAGCTTGGATCTACCCTCTATTGCCCAGGCTGCCTTCCAACCGGCGAGGGAGCGGGAGAACACGTCGATGACACCTCAAATCCACTCTCCTACCAAGGTATGGAGCCTCACGGGGTCCCGGGTGTAGACCGCCACGCTAAATGAGCACGGGGAGACATTCAACGTGAGCACGGCTGGCACCAACGCCATGGCCACATTGTGCGTCGCCTCTCGTTCCTGTCAAGGCCGAAAGTCCAGCATGTGAGGGTCGTCTGCGGCCTTGACAGTTTCCTCGTCGGCGACGATGTGGGCGTCCATGCGATGGATTCCATCCTCGCGCTCTGTGTCGTTGTCGTGATCAAATGACCTGTCGCCCAACACCGGGCTGATTCAAGAGGTTCGATCGCGAGATCCAACGCGATATCCAAGAGGAGTGTTTGGCGCAATAGATAGTTGTACGTAGTTCACTCGACCAATTGCCACCCGCGGAGTTCAAGGAGTTCCGCATACACCACCGACGGATCACGAAGGCCATCAGGTTTGGGCGGTCACGAGGTGTGCTGCAGCACCTCGGCAAGCCTCTCCCGGGTCGGGTATCCGGGAGCACGTCCGGCTGCGTCGGCACAGCTGGGGTACCTCCGGCAGGAGAGTCCGACGGGTTCTGTGGGTCCGGGGAACGGGTCGGTGCCGTCGATGAGGATGGTCGGTGAGCCATGGAAGCCGAGGCGCATGGCGTCGGCGTCGGAGCGGACGAGGGTAGTTGTCAGGGTGACGTCGTCCCGGCCGTCGATCACGCTGCGTAGCTCGGCGAGCAGCAGCTCCAGGTTCGGACAGTCCTCGGTGTGCAAGATGGTGACGTTCATAGCGATACCTCCTATGATGAGGGTAAGCCTTCCAGTGCACTGGAAGGTCAAGGAGGTAACGCATGAAGATTGGAGAACTAGCCGAAGTGAGCGGGGTTTCGGCAAAGACAATCCGCTATTACGAGGAGATCGGGCTCCTTCCTGCACCGGAGCGAGAGATGAACGGCTACCGTTCGTACGATCGCGACGCACTCCTGCGGCTCCGGTTCGTACAGCACGCTCAAGCAGCGGGCCTGACGCTCCGGGAGATATCCCAGGTGCTCGCGATCCGCTCCGAGGGGCGGGCACCGTGCGTGCACGTGCGAGAACTGATTCACCGCCATCTCGAACAGATCGACGCCCGGCTTGCCGAACTGCGCGCCACCCGCCGGGAGCTGCAGGATCTCGCCATTTACGCCAAGACCGTCGATCCGGCGGCCTGTCCGGAGGACGTCATCTGTTCCATCTTCGTGCGCGAGCCGTGAACTGTTTCGTACGATTGCGGGAGCGGACTCAGGACTGCGTCCTCCTAGCCGTCACGTGCCGCAGTGCTGGGGCAGTCCTCGTACCAGTTGCGACACATGGGCCCGTGGGGCGAGATAACGATTGGATGCACACCATCGAAGGCAATGTCCCCATTTCTCGGGAAGATTCGACTCTCCGACATATTGAGCAGTGCGAGCCCGTTGCCGACGTTCCTCACCGTAAGCCAACCGGTCACCGAATCGCCCTTCTCCCCGACGTTCAGCGATGGATGTGAACCTGCCATGCAAGTAGAGCCGTGGCGGTATGCCTCAGGAGCGCTGCCAGAGGGGACCTCAAATGATGGCTGCCACACCAGCCAGGGCTGAACGGTCGCGCGTAGGGCTTCGGCCGAGATGGCGACCTGCCGCTCCGTCTGTTCGGACTAGCGCTCCACTGCCTTTGCCTCGTCAAGGGTCGCCTGGGCAGCCTTAAACGTCGCTTCTGCCACCCCTTTGGTCTCGTTGGCCATCGACCGGGTCTTCCAGGCGAGGAAGCCCGTGACGATCGCCAGTAGGGCCGTCGCGACCGCTGCGATGGCTGTCCACGTCGCGGCAGTCATGCTCGGGTACCTCCCGCCAGCGCTACAGACCGCTCCAATCTCTCCAGGGGGCCGTGAGGCCGGGGACTGGCATCGCTTCGACTGCTTCCAGTATCGCAGGAGCAACCTCCAGGCTGCCGGTTCTCACAAACGAGCCTCAAGTGAGAGTCGCCGTCGATCAGGCCTGACGCAGAAATAACTTCCTAGTTCCGAGCTCAGGTTTGTCATCGCTAGCTCCGAGAGGTCGAAGTGTCGAATACGATTAGCCGGCGCGATGGGCTGTGAATCAAAGGGATCTCGCACTTCGCCCTGTCAGTCACGTGTTCGCTGACTATAGGTGTGTTCTTATGTTAGAGGTCCTCATATTGGGGAGGATTATTCTCATAATGAGACCTGAACAGTACGACCCAGAGGCCCTGGCAAGCCTGCTCCGACAACGAGAAATCGCCACCATGGAAGACCTCAAGCAGGCCCTCGGCACTGCCGCGGACGCGACGGTGTTCCGCAAGCCAGCTGGGCTCGACCACAAGGCCGGCTATTTGCACCGGGGCCGGTACTACACCTTGTACGAGGTCGCCCGCTTCGACGCCCTCGGGCTGTGGTCGTTCTGCCAAGTCTTCTTCAGCAGCTTCGGGACGTTGGTTGCGACCGTAGAGGCCTTGGTCCTTTCGGCGGAGGCCGGCTATGACGCCGCGGAGTTCGAGATCGTGCTGAACGTCGAGGCCAAGGCGGCCCTGCTCAAACTAGTGCGCTCCGGGCGCCTTTCCCGCGAGCAGGTGTCGGGGCGCTACGTCGACCTCTCGCCTGAGCCCTCTGTTCGCCGTGCTGAGCTGCGCGCCGGTTCGGCCCATGACGCTGGAGGCCAGCCGTCTTTCCCTCGGCCCGGGCTTGGTGGTCCTCCCAGACGAGCTGAAGGCGGCGATCGTGTTGTTCTACACCAATAAGCAGGGTAGGAAAGTGCCTGGTTGAGGGGCGATCGCCACTCAAGTTGGAGCCTTCAGATGCCGACATATCCGTTATGGCTTCGAGTACGGAGCAGGTGGGGCCTGGCGACGGACCCCTTGACTGTTCTGATTGGCGGGTTCGAAGATCCCGATCTGCGGTTGAAGCCGGTTTTCATCTCGATGTACCGGCTGATGAGGGTGCTGGGACGGTCGATTCGGTTCAGCGGCTGACCATTGCCTACAAGGTAAGGACCGTGCGGATCGGCGTACAGGCCACCGCGCTGGTGTTGTTGGTCCTCGGAGCCTGGGTCGGCCTTCCCGGCCATCCGCCGATTAATCTGGTTGGCTACGCGGTCTTGATGCTGATGGCCGCTGCAGGTGCGGCCATCGCCTATCTGGTGGTGCCTTGGGAGAGGCTGTTCTTAGCTGGGTGGGGTGACCCGGCAATGTATGTCTGGTCAGTGCTCGACATCGTATTGATCACGCTGCTCGCGCCATGTGCCGGAGGGGCGAACTCCCCAGTGCTGCTCCTCTACCCGTTGACCACCGTTTTCTTTGCCGTCTCCTACCCCGAGGGGGGACAACTGGCACTGTTGGGTCTCACCTTCGGGTCCTACCTGACGCTCTGCGCACTGTCGAGCGCCCCGATCCCGGCCGCCGATATCGCCCTTCGGATGGGAGCCCTTGCCATTGTCTGGTTCATAGCGAGGTTCCTATCTGCTGAGCGGACTCAGGAGATGCGCGCGAATCTGGACTCGATGGCGTTAGCCGAGCACCGTGCCGACCTACTCGCCGCGGTAAACCGCGCCCAGGCGGCGATCTCAGTGCTCGACCCAGAGCAGGTGATGTCGCGCGTGGTGGACTCGCTCGTAGGAATTGGTTTCGAGATCGCCGTCGTCTATGGGCTGGATACGGGACTGAGCTGCCGCGTGCTGTGCTCTGTCGGCGCACCCAAGGGTTTCGTTGAGGCCGCTCATTCGAGCTCGGAAGGCATGGTTGGCCTGGTATTGAGAAGCGGCCAGACCGAGATTCTCCGCGACTACTCGGCAAACCCCCTAGCGCTCCCCGCGCTGAAGAACCTCGGCCTCCAGGCCGTGATCGCCGCGCCGATCCGCGTCTTCGGCCAAATCGTCGCGGTGCTTGTCGCTGGCGAGACCCATAGGCAGGAGCTTCCAGGCAGCGATGTCGAAGCGTTCGATATCCTGGCGTCACAGGTGGGTAGAGCGCTGGAGAATGCCCGCACCTATCAGATGGAGCAGAACTTGGCCGACCAGGCCAGCGCAGACTCTCTCACCGACTGCCTGACCGGGATCGGGAACCGCAGACAGGCCGAGGCGCTCCTCGCCACCCTGGCCCAAGGGGATGCGCTCGTGATGATCGATCTTGACCGCTTCAAGGACGTAAACGACAGCCTCGGCCATGCCGCGGGCGACGACGTCCTTTGCCAGGTGGCCGAGTACCTCCGAACCGCGATACGTGACGTTGACCAAGTTGTCCGCTATGGCGGTGAGGAGTTCCTGGTCATTCTTCACGACGTCGGCGAGGGGGCCCTAGCAGCAGCCCAGCGCCTCCATGAAGGCTGGCAGGCACTCGATCCGACCACATCATTTTCTGCAGGCGTGGCTGTCCACGCCGACAGCCTGAGCGACGCCGCGCTCACCGTTGAGCACGCTGACATCGCCTTGTACCTGGCCAAGGAGAAGGGACGTGACCGCGTCCGGCGCTACGAGCCGGGGCTGGGTGCAGAAGCGGGTGCCAAAACGTAAGGGCGCGCTGCAAAATACCTTAGAGCCGACCCAAGAACAACTTCCCACTTTCGGTGCAGCCAGTTCACCTGGGGCTGACGGTGTAGTTACGGTTGGGCTGGGTGTCGTGGCGATGACCCCGCCAGTTACAATGTCAAAAAGCCAGCCGCCCTGCGACTGGCTTGACTGCCTTCTTCCTTCGAGCTCACGTTCGCTTTCACCGGCCCACGGATGTGTCTCGACTTTCTCACTTCTTGAGGCACTCCACGGCTTTGACCCTGACGAGGAGCGGGCGCTACGACAATGCCCGTAGATGATCCAACAGATCGACGGCGCACAGATGAGGTCGCTAGATGAGATGCTGCCTTCGTGCCGTTGCCGAGGCTGGCTCACTGGCGGGAGATTCCGCGTCGTTTTGGGTCGGACTCCCGGGTCTAGTCGCCCCTTCTGTCGCCGCAAGGCGAGAACCTGGTCATGGAGGGGACGCGCTGGAAGGAAATGTCAGCTATTACGAACCAGGTCAAGTTGACTCCGACTTCCGCGCCTGAGCCCTCAGCCAGCTACGCCTGACCAATGCGGGCGAGTGCGGAGACCGCCTCTGCGTAGACGTTGAGTAGCTCGGCACCGGAGGAACGCCACACATGGGGCTCGTTGATCGCGTCGCCCACAGCGGCGAAGAGGTTGACCAGGAACCGCATCGGCTGCTCGAAGAGCACGACGACGGTCCGTTCCGACGTGCTGCCTTCCTCGATTGCATCGTCATTCACCCAGCATAGCCGCTGGCTCCCTCTTCGATCTGGGCCGTCATGGCGTCCCCTATCTCCGAGGGATCGAGGCGGTCGACCTGGTGGCGACCAGCGAGCTCTTCGAGAGCGGCTACCCCGCTTGCGAGCCCGACGCCGACGAGGATGTTGGGTACTGCCGGCAGGCCATCCCGGTGAGCCGGCTGGTCCACCATCCACCATTGCCTCCCCCTTCTCGGGGTGGTAACATGCAAGTGGGTCTTCGGGGGTAAGCCTGTACCGAAGAGCCGGAGTCGAGGGATGAAGATCCGGTCGCGCTGGATTTGGCCTCGGGCCAACAGGTGTCGTGCCCTCCTTTAGGACGCTCCCGAGGGCCCACGAAGTCGTGGTGGGCATCGAGTTCCCGTCCGCCTCGTGGTCGGTCGTACGAGCCGAGTATTTCCAGGCCGTGTGCGTCCCCACCACTTGGTGGCATCATTGCGGCATGATTCGTACAGACTATACAGACGACGACCTGATCCGCACCTTTGCTCAGGATGCGGGATCGAGCGACCCAGCGGCCATCAAGGAGTTCTTGGAGCACTACAAGGCAACGTGCTCGCATCCTGACGACAAGGCACAGGCATGCGAACTCACAATGAAGCGCATGATCGAGTGGCTCGACGCCAAGGAGGCCCACGACATCTCCGGGGCAAGCCGGATCTTCACCTACACCCAGCTCGAGCTGGCCGAGTACGCTACGAAGGCCGCGATCGCGATCGCGGACCGCGTGGTCGACGAGATGATCGTCGCAGGCGCTCTCAAACGTAAGGACATCGGGACCGCGGTCTACCGCGTCGCCGGGGACACCGTCGTCGACGCTCCGGACTTTGCCCATCATTGCTGGGCAGACATGGCCGAGTTGCTCGCGCACGGACGCGGCAGCGTCCATCCAGCCACGGTGATCCTGGACTGTTGGCACGTGGTCTGGATGGTCTCGCTGATCGCGACGGGAGGCGCTGCGCCGCTCGCGTCGCCGTTGCGGCGTGTCAACCTCGCTGCTTCGATCCAGCCAGGCGAGCGCCCGGGGGACCCCGTACCCGGCACGAAGGTCCGGATCCCGAGAGGGACCAGGATCTTTTCGGACGTCGGCGGCTGGCCTAAGCGCGGCGTGCCGATCGAGCGAGCGCGGACCGTCACGCTGCGTTTCATGACAGGAGAGCCAGAGGAACCGGCTGTCTCCTGGTTCGGCGAAGGCGGGCGCGCCTACTGGTCGAAGGTGTGGGAGGTCGTTCACTGACGGAGACCATCCGCCACCATCCGACCCTCGTGAAAGGCTGCCGGCTCACTCGGCTGCCGACAGACCGCGTTCATGATCGCTACGACAGCTGCCTCTTCAAGGTCGAGCTTGGCGAGCTCGCCAACGAGGTCAGCATCGTGGGGGGTCTGCCACCTCCGTTTCCGGAACCTCCAAGTGGGCCGAGATCCTCCTTCTGCGTCGTGACGCACTATTCCGATGCCGGTTTGCGGCTACGACTGCAGGGCTACCTGGAAACCGTCCTGGTTCGCTAGTCGCACGGCTAGTCAGATCCCCAGCCGCGTCCCTTCCGTGACCAGGTTCTCGCCTTGTTGCGACAGAAGGGGCGACTAGGCCCGGGAGTCCCACCCGAAACGACGCGGAATCTCCCGCCAGTGAGCCAGCCCCAGCAAAAAGCATGAAGGCTGCGTCTCATCTAGCGGCGACCTCATCGGTACGCTGTCGATCTGTTAGATCGCCTACAGGCATTGTCGTAGCGCCCGCTGCTACCGCTCTTGAGGACCGGTATCGCTGACACTCAACCAGAGATCCCCACGGCGAGCCTTTTCGCCACATCAGCCGCCACGGAGGATACCCGTTGGCGACAACGAGCCGCTCGTCTGCAAGAGCCCTCGTCAAGCGCTTTGCGATCCCGGAAGCCAACGAGCGCGTTTCTTCCGTAGGCACATTCATTTGCCCAGGTGGACGACCTACCGCTTCGGCCAGCGTCGCCAAGCGCCATCGTTCGGCACGATTGAGAGCGTGTCGATGCCCATAGACGATAAGTACTAGGCTGATCCTTGTGCCGCGCAACAACGTCTCGAACGTCTCGCCGGGACAGCTCCTTCGGGAAGCACGCACGAGCGTCCATCTGTCGCAGGCCGACGTCGCTCGTCGAGCACGCATTGCGCAAAGCGTGGTCAGCGCGTATGAGTCTGGTCGCAGAGAGCCCTCTGTCTCGACGCTCGAACGCCTCGTCAGCGCGACGGGCCACCGCCTGGTCCTCAACCTCGAGCGCACAGGCGATGGCTCGGCGCTCGGCCTTCCCGACACCCCGCTCGGTAGGCGGCTCCGCCAGCGTCGCCGCGCGGTGCTCGCCTGCGCGGCGCGTCACTGTGCGAGCAATGTCCGCGTCTTTGGAAGCGTGGCGCGTGGCGAGGACCAGCTAGACAGCGATGTTGATCTCGTGGTGGACCTGGATGGGAACGTCGGGCTTCTTGCCTTGGAAGCCCTGCGCAGAGAACTCTCGGAGATCCTTGGCGTCTCGGTCGATGTCGCTCCGTCAGACAGCTTACGACCTCGCGTTCGGGAAGACGTCCAACGCGAGGCCATCCCGCTGTGAGCCCGAGACGCGATGACGAGCGCCTCGCAGACATCGTCGACGCAATTGCGGCGATCAGAAGCCACCTTGCCCGCGGTGACCTCTCTGACGGGCTAGTCTTCGATGTCGTTCGAGTGCGTCTCATTGAAATTGGCGAGGCAGTGAAGCTACTCAACCGTTCCTATACACTGCGCGATAGTGAGTATCGCTCAGTGGGTGGCCCCGATGAGCCCTGGGCCACCTGGCGCGCTTCGCTTCCGGTAGGCGCTATGGTCTCACCACCACCGCTTCGCGAGTGCCTCGTGCGCCCGTGCGGTGGTTGCCTCCTTCGCGTCCTTGGCTCTGGTTGCCTGGTACTTAGCCGCGACGAGGTGCCAGAGGTCGTGCGGGCAATGATCGTAACCACCTGCTCAAGCGATCCGGTCCCCGCCTTCGTCGCTGTGCTTCAAAGACTGGTGAGCTCCGGAGTCTCCCTGGGCGACATACTCGCCGATTCGGGCTATGCACACCGCATCCCCAACAACTGGGCGATCCCGTTGCGCATGCTCGGCGCTAATATCGTTACTGACCTGCACCCGGCCGATCGTGGCAAGGCGGGAACCTTTGCCGGAGCACGCTGCTTCAACGCCAACCTCTATTGCCCTGCGACCCCGGAGGCGCTCTTCGAGGTGGAACCGCTGTCAAGGTCAGCAAGCTCCGAGGAGATCGAAGATCACGATAAGAAGACCGCCGAGCTTGCTCGCTTCAAGCTGGGGAGATTGAGTGCAGATGACCCCGACGGATATCACCGTGTTGGGTGTCCGGCTCTCGCCAACAAGATTCGCTGTCCGCTGCGTGCAGACTCGATCGCTCTCTCATTCGATCGTCCCGAGGTTCTTTCAACCCCGAAGCATCCACCGACCTGTTGCATGCAGGCTAGCGTCACTGTGCCACCTGCGGTCAACGCGAAGACCCGCCAGAAGCACGACTACCCCTCCAGGGCCCATCGCATCTCCTACGGGCGCAGAACCGCTGTGGAGCGCTCGAATGCCCGGATCAAGGACCCCGCCACGGTCGATGTGTCGCGGGGCTGGTGTCGGGTGATGGGGCTCGTGGTGATGAGCCTGTTCTTGGTTTGCGGCCTCGTCGTGCGCAACATAGCGGTCATCGATGCCTTCGAGGAGCGCCAGGAAGAGAACGCTCGCCGGGCACAGCTCGGAAAACCCCTCCGCACACGCAAGCGCCGGCGCAAGACCTTGACAGATCTTGCGGGCGCAAATGCGCCACCGTAGGCAGAACCGGACTCGCTGGCTGTAATGGCCTGATCCTCCGGGGTCGGGGGACCTTGCTGGGCCTTGCTGCACATGTGCACAGGCCCGACCACTTCCAGCGCACCGGCAGACGAGTCACAGGCCCATGGCACAATAAGCCTGCGCCCAAACGTGAAGTAGTGACGTCGTCAAACGTGAAGACGTCTTGGTGGGGACGGAGGGAGTCGAACCCTCACTGGAGGCGGTTTAAGCGCCTTGCCTCTGCCATTGGGCTACGTCCCCGAACTTAGATCACTGGCAGTGCTCACAATGTCGCCGAGGTCCACGAGTCAGGTGGCCATGCCGGAGCACCTTTGAGACGACAGCTTCCGGACTCGCCTCTGCGAGCCTTTGTTACTTGAAGAGCGTAGGTAAGTGATCGAAGGTCCCCCAGAAGTGCCGCTCCTCCTCCATTGGTGCTTCGACCACCTTGGAGTCTGCGCCAAACAGCATGGTAGCTCGCCTTGAAGGATCATACGTGGGCCATGGCCCCAGGCCACTGTGAGAAGGATCGCTTGAGTGCGCGAAAGAGATCCACGCGTCCTGCATCTGGGTGGAAAGTCGTTCGGCCTGCGGTCCCGAACCAGCAAAGAGACCTACGAACGGCGACGAAAGTGTTCCAAACACGAAGGGCAGTTCGAGCGCATGGCAAGCTCCAAGTGCTCCGTCGAACGCAGGGGCTTCCCATGCGAATAGGTAGGAAAACGTTGCCGGTTGATGAGCCGCCTGAGCCTCGGCCATGTGAATGGATGGCATCCTGAACACCCAGTCCGTAGCGATTCCGGACCAGATATCGAAAGGCGTGGTGCTCTCGCCGCGACTGTTGTGTATCTCACGGTAGGCGCTGGCAACGCGTTCCACTGCCGAGGCAAGGTGTTCTGAGGAAGGGGTCTGCGTGGAGAGTCCACGGTGTTTAGCGGAGCTGCCTGCCTGCTCTTGGGAGCCGTCAGGTCCACCTATGCGTTCGCTGATCTGGGCGGCTGTGGATGCCATGAAGCTCACCAACTCCGCCTCGTCCATGTCCTTTACCCACTGCTCCGCAACCGCGAACAGCTTTACCTCATCGCGGTTTGTTCCGATTAGAAGTGGGATGTCCGCAGCGCATCCCGCGGCAAGCGCCTGAATGGGAGTTTGGCGAATGAGATTGCCATCAAGGACCGGGCCGTAGGGTAACCCGAGCGCCCCCCCAGCCCTTTCTTCGATATGACCTTGAGCAGCAACTATTTCAGCGGCAGGTATCTTCCTCATTGCTACGGGATCCACCTCGTCAAGTCCAAGGATCTCTGCAACGGCCTCTGCAGTGCGAGCAGCTACATCCATGTTGACGACTAGTGGCGGTCCGGATTGAAGGATTGCCCTTCGGAACAATCCCCGCGAGATTTCCGACGCCATGAGGCATCCAACGCTCATGGCCCCAGCGGATTCTCCGAAGATCGTGACGTTTTCCGGATCCCCGCCAAATCCGGCAATGTTCTCTCGCACCCAGGAAAGCGCGGCTACTTGGTCCAGAAGTCCCCAGTTGGCGTCGAATCCTGACGCTTCGTCTCGAAGGCGGGGGTGTGCGAGAAAGCCAAGCGTTCCAAGGCGGTAGTTAAGCGTTACCACGACCAGGTCGCCTCTCGTTGCAAGGGTCGTGCCATCATAGAGGACGCTCGCGCCAGAACCAGCCACGAACCCGCCACCGTGAATCCAGACCATAACTGGTCTGCGAGACGAGTCGAGACCAGGAGTCCACACGTTGAGCGTGAGGCAGTCCTCGCTCCATTCGCTCGGGTCGCCTGGTACGGCGGTGATCGGCGACGGTGGGAGTTGCGGTGCTATCGGGCCGAACTCGCGGGCGCTAAGGGGTTCTTTCCACGGCTTAGGCTGCACCGGCGGGCGCCACCTCAGGTCGCCTTCTGGGGCCAATGCGTAGGGAATTCCGCGAAAAACCCACGTGTCTGCCTCGCGGGATCCAATGACCTCACCGAGATGTGTTTGAACAGTGCCCATGAACAGTTACCGCTTTCTTTCAACGACGGCCACCATTCGCGTGTTCCACGCTGATGCATAGCGGTCGTACCGGCCCCTCAGAGGATAGGCGCGCCCGTTGGGGGTAGGCAACGAGCTGTGTTGTTGTTGTTGTACAAAGTGGGTAGTGGTGTTAGAATGAACAATGATGGAGCGTGTGATCATACGCGTGTGTAATTGCCGTTCGTCGGATTGCGGAGCGTCCCCAGCTGCGCAGGCTCCCCAGGTGCGCGCGCGCCATCGGACCGTTTCGCAGAGCTTACATCGTTGCCTGCTCGGATACCCGTTCATGCTCTTGGTTTCGGCCGCGATGCTTCTTGGCGTCCTGCCGGCTGGCGAGGCGTCAGCCAGTCCCGTAGCTTCAAGTTCACCAGGCATCGCCTCGACCCAGAGCGAGGTGATGACGCTCGAACAGAAGATCCTTGCCCAGAGCGAGCAGATCGCATCCCTGAGCGAGCAGTTCGCTAAAGCTTCGTCGATGCTGGCCAGCATCGACTCGCGGGTTGCGCAGATCAATCTGGCCGTGGCTTTGACCAAGCTGCGAATAGCGACTGAGCAGTCACGTCTCAGGCGCGACGCGATCGACCAGTTCGTTCAGGACGCGCCAGCTTCGCAGCTCAGCATGCTCTTTGCTGGCAAAGCGAGCCAGCTTGGCCTGCGATCCCAATACATGGGGGTGATCCTTGGGAGTACGTCGGCTGATGTATCCACGCTGCAGGCAACCAGGCGTCACCTTGGTGGCCTTCAGGCTCGATTGAAGATCGAGCAACAGAGCGCTGCGGCGACCGTCAGCCGAGTCCGTTCGAGCAGGAGTGCCGCAGTTGCAGCGAGCGCCTCTGAGCAGGCAATCCTTGTCAAGGTGAAAGGACAGCTGGCAGCCGAGATCGCACAACGCGCTGCTGCCCAAGCACGTGCAGCAGCAATTCAAGCTCAGCAAGCCGCGAGCGCAGCTCAGAGGCGAGCAGCAGCTCAGGTTGCAGCGGAGAGCTCGTTCCTCGCGGCGACCCTTGGGTCTCAACCGACCGGAACCACGCCCCCGCCTCCGCCCCCTACTGTACGGGGTTCCACGGCTGGCGCTATTGCGGTTCGAGCAGCTGAGTCCCAGTTGGGCGTGCCATATGTGTGGGGCGGTGCGACTCCAGGTGTCGGATTTGACTGTTCTGGCCTGACGATGTGGGCATGGTCCCAGGCTGGGGTTCAGCTAGCTCATTTCGCAGCCACCCAGTATGCAGAGACAACCCATGTGCCTCTTTCGTCTCTGCAGCCGGGAGACTTGTTGTTTTACGATTTCGGCGGCAATGGGATCGATCATGTCACGATGTACGTCGGCTCGGGTCCCTATGGGTCATCCACCGTCATCCAGGCGGCGCACACCGGTACAAATGTCATGTTCTCTCCGATTTGGTACACCGGCCTGGTGGGAGCAGGTCAACCCTGATCACTCGATGTGTACGACGCCTGAGAGCTGACCAGAGAGCTGGACCATTTAGCGTAGGCACGCGAGATGGGCTGTGAGAAGCCGGAAACGTCGAGCAGAATGAGTTTTCGAGACAGTGGCCGGGACCAGGCAACGCTGTCGCGTTCGGTTGAGTTGTTCAGGGCGTTTAGAAAGGAGCAGACCGACCCGGCTTACTTCTACGAGCTTCTCGCTCGAGACACAGTTGCGCAGATGAGCAAGTACTGTGAGCTTGAAAACAAGCTGGTGTTGGATGTTGGCGGCGGTCCCGGGCATCTTGCCAAGGCGCTGCGTGAACGTGGTGCCCGGGCCGCGTTCATCGAGTACGAGCCGGATGAGCTACTGGAGCAGGGCAGGAAGCTTGGTTGCGGGATCATTGGTGACGGATGTGAAATGCCGTTTGCCAGCGCGACCTTTGACCTTGCCTGCTCTTCCAATGTGCTCGAGCATGTACCGGAGCCCTTCCGAATGCTCGACGAGATGCTCCGAGTGGTACGGCCTGGTGGAGTGCTCTTTGTTGCCTTCACGAACTGGCATTCTCCCTGGGGGGGGCACGAGACCTCCCCCTGGCATTATTTCGGAGGCAAGCGGGCCGCAAGGCGCTTTGAGCGTCGCCACGGAAGGCCGCCGAAGAACCACTATGGCTCCTCGCTTTTCCCGCTTCAAGTGTCACATGTCCTTGCTTGGGCACATGGCCAGCACACAACCGGGACAGCTGAGCTTATCGAAGCATTTCCCCGTTACTACCCTCACTGGGCTCGCTGGGTAGTGTCGATCCCGATCCTGAGGGAACTAGCAACGTGGAACCTTGCAATTGCGATGCGCCGTCGTTGATCTGAGGTTGCCAGGCTCGGTCCCGTGACCCCGGGTCGTGCTGGCGGAGATAGCATGGGGGTTGTGACGACGGGCGGACAGGCTGCTGGGACGAACAAACGAGCGGCGCTTGTGCCGTTGCGAGCCGAGAGGCCGAAGGCGGCTCCATGTGACCCGCGAATGTCGGATGTTGACGAATGGGGCCGCTCCGAAAGGATGCGAACCATCATCCGGCGCCTGTCTACGCCGGTATACCGATACTGGTTCCGAGTGGAGTGGGAGGGCCTGGAGAAGATCCCCACCACGGGTGGAGCGTTGCTCGTAGCGAACCACGCTGGAGCGATCCCACCAGATGCGCCGATGATCATTCACGGGATCGAAGAGGAACTCGCCCGACCGGTGTACGGTCTCGCCGACTACTTTTTCAAGGAAATTCCCGTTGGGGGAACTCTTTGGGCTCGCCTTGGTGGCGTGACTGCCCATCCCGACAACGCACTAAGGCTCCTTGCCGACGAGGGACAGCTAGTGCTTGTGTTTCCAGAAGGCACAAAGGGCCCCAGCAAGACCTATGCCAGCCGCTATCGGCTAAGACGATTTGGCCGCGGGGGGTTCGTGGAAATCGCGATGCGGGCGGGAGTGCCGATAGTTCCCATAGCCGTAGTGGGGGCAGAAGAAGCAATGCCTATCCTTTTCAGGTTGCCCCGTGTCGCGAAGAAGATCGGTCTACCCTACTTCCCGATCACGGTCAACCACCTGATGTTTGGCCCTATTGTTGGCAGCGCACTTTACTTCCCAGCCAAGTTTAAGATGAGAGTCTTGGACCCGATCAACTTTGATGTCGCGCCGGGACAGGAGCGTTACTCGAAGAGCAGGGTGATGGACGAAGCCGAGAATGTCCGCACGGAGATCCAGGAGGCTCTTTTCGACATGCTCCGCGACAGGCACTCTCCATGGCTGGGCTGATCTTGATGAGCACCGGTGCGCGTATCCACTGCGACTGCTCAAATGACACGACGGTTGCCGGCCCTCATTCGACAGAGCGAGCACGCAGGAATGGTGAGAACCGTGGGTCGTAGGATACTCGTCACAGGCCTGGACACTTTTTGGGGAGGCAGGGTTGCCCAGGCACTTGAGGCCCGGCCGGATGTAGATGTCGTGCTTGGCCTGGGCACCGGAAGTCCCTCGGTTGCGCTCGACAGGACGGAGTACGTTCGCTCCGACCAGACTTACTCGATCTTGTCCCGGATAGTGCGCGCTGCGAAGGTGGACACGATCGTGCACACTTTCCTGATCGTCGACTCGACCTCCATGAACGCGCGCACATTGCATGAGTTGAACGTGATCGGGACCATGAACCTTCTTGCCGCGGCTGGCTCGGCCGACACGCCAGTTCGCCAGGTAATAGTGAAGTCGTCAACGATGGTCTATGGGTGCTCAGCCAGAGACCCAACTTTCTTTACAGAGGAGATGGAGGGGCCGTCGCTGCAGCGAACCCGGCTTGAAAGGTCTCTTTTGGATGTAGAAGCGCTCCTGCGGGACTTTGCTGATGACAATCCATCCACAGTGGTCACCTTGCTCCGGTTTGCGAATGTGATTGGTGAGGAGATATCGACCCCAATCACGAGAAACCTGTCGCGCTCACTGGTGCCTTCGGTTCTCGGGTTCGACCCGCTCTTTCAGTTTGTTCACGAGACCGACGTGGTCCGCTGCCTGGAGTTCGTTACCATGCAACAGCGTCCGGGCATCTACAACGTCGCTGGCCGTGGCAGGATGCCATGGAGTGAGGTGGTGGCAATGGTCGGTACAAAGCGCCTGCTATTGCCACCTGTGGCAACCCGGCTTGCTGCGCTTCCGCTGATCAGGGCGGGCCTTATCGATCTCCCACCGGAGATGGAATGCCTACTTCGCTACGGACGCGGAGTGGACACGAGTCGGCTTGAAAGCGCTGGCTTCGAGCACAACTTCACCTCGGCAGGCGCCGTAGACAGTTTTGCTCGTGCGACGCGTCTCAAGCGGGCGGTCGGCACGACCAAGCCGAGCTACACATACGAAGCCGATGTGGAAGCGTTCTTTCGCCACTCGCCTACCGTTGCGGCTAATGACCGCAGCGGGAAGGATTGATCTTAGTTCGGTTCAGCGGCCGCCCAGCCATTCGGTTGCGTACCAACCCCGTCTGGCAATCCACTCTTCAACGGTTATCGCGTAGCGGACGTGGTCTTCCCAGCGGCCGTCGATTTCGAGGTACCCAACGGAAACGCCCTCGTTCCTCAGCCCAAGCTTCTCTGCGACGCGCCTGCTTGGCCGGTTCCTGGGGACGATCGCCACCTCCACTCGATGGAGGGCGAGCTTTTCAAAAGCAAAGGCGAGGAGCGTCGCAGTCGCCTCGGGCGCGTAGCCATTCCCAGCGTGGAGCTTGTCAATCCAGTACCCGATAAAACCACTCTGGAAAGGTCCTCGCTGGATCGATGAGAGGCTTGCCTCGCCGACGAAGTGTTGTTCGGCCAGCGTGAAGATGCCGAACGCAAACCCGCTTCCAGCCTGCCATTCGCGATCGCGGATCTCGCAACGGGTCTGGTAAGTCGATCGGTTTTCCTCTGGGTAGCCGGCGGCGCTCGACCGTGGTTCCCAGGGCAGGAGCCAAGCTCTGCAGCGGGATCGAACCTCATGCCACGAAGCGTAGTCGTCCATCGTGAGCGGTCGAAGGATCACCTTAGGACAGCGCAACTCCATCGGTGCAGTCTCGCCGCTTCGTTGCCTCAGACGCCGGCCAGTAACCACCTCGACGTTACCCCTGTGGGTTTCCTTTGTCAGACAGGGCCAGTTCGGACACCACAATTCCCCGTGGTGGAGGGGTCCATAGGCTGAGCAGCTCATCAAGGATTACCTTGGCCGCGTCTGAGGCATCAGTGCTTGTTGACCCGTCAATGGTCACGTCTGGATGAGATGGAATTTCGTACGGGTCATCCAGGCCTGTCAGATCTTGAAGCTCTCCGCGCCTTGCACGCGAGTAGAGGCCTTTCGGATCGCGCCTCTCGCATTCTCGTGCTGGAGTAGAAACCCAAACTTCGAGAAATGGTATGCCCTGTTCTTCATGTCGGGCGCGTGCCCTTGCGCGCCCTTCCGCGAACGGGCTAACCAGGCTAACCAGGCTAACCAGGCCCGACTGGGCCGCGATCAGGGCAACCTCAAGAACCCGGCGGACGTTCTCTTGTCGTCCGGAAACAGAGAAGTCGAGGTCCGAGCACAAGCCTGTCCTCAACGCATCCCCGTCAAGGATGCAGCATCTCACGCCGCTTTCTTCCAGTAGGTTGGCGAGCGTAGCCGCGGCAGTCGACTTCCCTGAAGCCGGCAGTCCTGTGAACCAGACCGTAGCGCCGCGACCGTCGTGTACGGAGCCAGCCCTATTTGGCCTCATCGGTGCAGCCGGCAAGTCCCGCACCTTTGCCTCAGGAAGAACGATCTACGATCATGCCCGCTCCAACAGTGGAGTTGGTTGCCTCGTCCATGAGGATGAAGCTTCCCGTGAGGCGATTGCGCGCGTAGCTGTCAAAGAACAGCGGTGATGTCGTGCGCAGCTCAACCCGGCCAACATCATTTAGCTCGAGAGAGTCAGTGCTGCGATCGCGGTGAAGGCTGTTCACGTCGAGGCGATAGTGCAGCTTTTTTACGAGGGCTCTAGCGCTGCGTGTGGTGTGCTTGATAGCGAACATCGCACCTGTTCTCATCGCGTCCCGTGACATCCAGCAGACCATGGCCTGCACATCCTGGCCCGCTGCCGGTTGGTTGTGAGGTCGGCATATCATGTCCCCTCGGGAGACATCGAGGTCGTCCGCAAGCCTTAGAGTTACTGACATCGGGGGAAACGCGGCCTCGAGCGGGCCGTCAATGGTGTCGATGGATGCGATTGTGGATGAAAGCCCAGAGGGAAGTACGATCACATCGTCACCGGGTTCCAGAACGCCACCAGCGACCTCGCCCGCATAGCCCCTGTAACCGGTGTGCTCGGAGGTGACGGGGCGTACCACACGTTGAACGGGGAAACGGACGTCTATGAGGTTCCTGTCTGAGGCAATGTGAAGTTCCTCCAGGTAATTCAGCAATGAGAGGCCCTCGTACCAAGGCATGTTGGGCGATCGCTGCGTGACGTTATCTCCGAGCAGGGCTGATATCGGGATGAAGGATATGTCCGGAACCTCGAGCTTTGCGGAGAAGTCGATGAATTCCTGCTTCACCTGCTCAAATGCGAGTTCATCCCAGGAGACCAGGTCCATCTTGTTGACACATACCACCATATGCGAGACCCGCATGATAGATGCCAGGGTCGCGTGGCGCCTCGACTGCTCAGTTGCTCCAGCACGGACATCTACGAGGACCACCACCAGATCAGCAGTGGAGATCCCGGTGACCATGTTTCTCGTATGCTGCGTATGGCCAGGGGTATCGGCTATGACAAACCGCCTCTTTTTTGTGGCGAACGGTCTGTACGCGACGTCAATAGTGATACCCTGCTCGCGTTCGGCGCGTAGCCCGTCGGTCAGCAGCGCAAGGTCCGTATACTCGTCCCCGCGGGCCGTGCTCGCGACTTCGACGGCGCGAAGTTGGTCCTCGAAGACCTGCTTCGAGTCGTACAAGAGGCGGCCGATCAGGGTCGACTTGCCGTCATCCACTGACCCCGCTGTAGCAAGGCGTAGGAGCTCTGCCATCTAGAAGTACCCCTCGCGCTTTCTGTCCTCCATCGCTGCTTCGGAGAAACGGTCATCCGCTCTCGATGCGCCGCGCTCTGAGACCGTCGATGAGCTCAGCTCGACAAGCACCTCCTCGACAGTTCCAGCAGATGATTCCAGCGCAGCGGTGCAGGTCATGTCCCCAACGGTCCGGTAGCGTACCGTGGCATCGAAGGTCTGCTCTCCTGGCGCTGGCTGGGTCCACGGACCTACGGCCCAGAGAAGATCGTGATGCCGGTATACCCGGCGACGATGAGCAAAGTAGATGGTTGGGACAGCTATGGCCTCTTCGGCTATGTACTCCCACACGTCCCTCTCCGTCCAGTTCGAAAGGGGAAAGATGCGGAAGTGCTCGCCGGGGAGGTGGCGTGTGTTGTACAGGTTCCAGACCTCAGGTCGTTGGTTGCGAGGATCCCACTGGCCGAACTCGTCCCTGAAGGAGAATACCCGCTCTTTTGCCCTTGCCTTCTCCTCGTCCCTGCGGGCTCCGCCTATGAGCCCATCGAAGCGGTAGCGAGCCAGGGCCTCGAGGAGCGCCGCTGACTGCAAGCGGTTACGTGAGGCGCCCGGCCCTGGATCTGCTATACGGCCCGCGTCGATTGACTCTTGGAGCGATGCAACCACGATATCGACGCCTGCCTCAGCAACTCTAGCGTCGCGAAAGTCGAGTACCTCGGGGAAGTTCTGCCCAGTATCTACGTGTAGCAATGGAATGTGAAGCCTCTGAGGCCACACCGCCTTCTCGGCAAGTCGTAGCAGCACCGCAGAGTCCTTGCCGCCGGAGAACAGCAAAGCTGGGCGCTCGAGTTCCGCTACGACCTCGCGCAGGACATGTATCGATTCAGCCTCAAGCGAGCGGAGATGGCTCAGTTGGTATGTCGTCATGTCAGCGTTGTCGAGCGAGTTGCATCATCGTGTGTTGCAGGCGATCTTCCAGCCAGCGTGTGTTGCCCGCTGGCTTCACTGTTCCCGTTGCCCGTGCGTCTCGAATTCGCGGCACTCGCGTCGATCCGTCTCGGTTTGTTGATGGATTTGGTTTCAGTTGAACTGTCATCTTCGACCACGTTCACGATAGCCGACCATGCGTTGGAGGCTGATACCTGGTCGAACCACCTGACGCCCTCTTGAACCGCAGTCACGATCAAGCGGTACTGCGCTGGCTGGTCGGGTGCCCGCAGAAGCGCACGAAGGCGGATCTTCTCACCAGCGAGAAGCACTCGACTCAGCGGCATGCGAAACGAGCCGCTGCCGTCCAGGTCGACTTCGACGGTTCCCATAGAGACTGCTTCGTGCGCGCCATCCTGGGTCACCGAACCATTTGCAGCTGGCTGGCCAGTTGTGCCACCCGGGTCAACCTGCGCTTGCGCTCCTGCGAGGACAGGTTCCCATCGGTATGAGATGCGAACCGGGTTCGACCCTTTTGACGAAAGCGGTGTACGCCCGAGATTGCGGATCTCGACTTCAATGGTGCGAAGGGCTCCAGGTTCCAGCTGGTCAAGGGACTGATCTGGGAGATGCTCCACCTTGATCGAGATCCGGACTTCATGTTCTGGGAGCGGCCCAAGGCCCCGTGGCTGCTCTCGGCATAGGAGGTCTTCTGCTTCAGATTCCCGATAGCCTTCGCTCGCAACAACCGTCTGGGCCTGCCTGCGTGACGTCGTAGCCTCTCTCACCCAGAGCACACTCGAACTGGCCGATGACGCGGCTCGGAGCCCTTCGAGCAGCGCTTCGGGAACGAATAGGAGGTCGTAGATCTCCTTAGCGGGGAGCGGCAAGGCCCCGACTTGCTCGCCAGTGAGCTGGTCCACAGCAACTACTCTTGCTACCGCTGCGGATCCACTCCGCTGGCGATGTGAGCTCACGCCCACCAATAACGTGCTGTCGCACAGAGCGAGCCCCCTGGTCCATCCACCGAACTCAAGTGTTCTGTCGACCCGAGAGGTTGTTAGATCCACCGACAGCACCTGGCCAGCAGCGGAGCTGCACAGAAACCATTTCTGCGCCTCGTTGTCCGTGGCCTGGGTTGGTGTGTGGGGTGATTCGAAGCCGCCTAGGACGACCTTGTTCTCAGTCAGCGAAAACAGCACCCCCTTAGCGGCACCGGTTGCGCGAGCCCATTCCCTGTAGCGTTCATTCTGGCCGAACGCTGACACGAGGAGCTCGCCTGATCGAGTCCACGCCAGCGAGTTGAGGTGCCAGGAGTCGGGCTCGCCGGGTGCGCGCCACCTTTTCTTGACTTTGCCACTGGTGGAGAGCCAGACCACCTCGTTGTCAAAGGTCGACACGACGACATAGTCGTTGCCTTCCATTGATACATCATGGGGATCATGCACCTCGTCCACGCGCAGGTGAGAGACTAGCCCCTCGGAGTCGTACACAAGAAGTTCGGCGACCCCGTTGGGACCGTCGGGGGCGTGCAGCAATCGAAGGAGCCTCGCGGAAGAGGACTTTGCGTCGCCTTGGCCTGCTATCCGGTCGGCTAGGTACAAACCGGTGGATGGACGGCAGTCGAGGCGTTCCAAGGAATCGCCCGTGCAGGCGAAAAGCCCTCCCACCCCGTCTTCGCCGAACGCTGAAACGAGGAGTGCGTGCCCGCTAGGCCAGTCCCTGGCGATGCCGTCCGGCCAGCTACTGGATGGAGTGAGTATTTTCGATGCAGACCCTCGGCCACCAGGGCCTGCATCCGGCTCCTGATCAGTGGCGCAGAGCGACGCGTTGGGGCCCTCGGTGCTATCAGGCCCGTCAGCTCCTGTGCTAGCCGAACGGACTGCAACCGCCTGGCCTGCACGCTGTGAAGCAATGTTCACCCTCGCTCCGAGGTTCCCGACCAGGTGCTCGACCGCGGCTAGCCGGAGCTTCATCTGCTCGAGCTGTGCCGTCGTCTCGTTTGCAGCCTCATCTGCTTGGCGCGCGTGCTCGTCGTGCGCCTCAAGTACCCGGGCAATTGTCACGTCCACGAGGCGTTGATGGGCGTCGTGGTGGCGCAGCATCCTCAGCACGGTGCGGCGAAGCAAGCGCGCTGGACCTGCGAAGCGCGCTGGAGACCCGATGTCCGGGCTGCGAAGCGCAAGCTGCGCCGCAGTTGTAGCCGACGGAGCTTCGGAGGCAGCCTTGAGCAGCGGGTCTACCAGCTCAGGCGTGATAGCACTGCTGCTGCCCAGAGGAAGGGTCGCGGGGGACCCGGTGATCGATCTCTCCCTGGTTTCCCAGATCTTCTCCAGGCGCTTCGAGATGAAGCGCGCTCGAACTTCAATGCTGTGGGTGCTGAGAATGCTTTCGCGAGCCATGCGGCCCTTTGCGGCAGCGAGTTCTGGGTTCTCGTAGACAAGCCTCATGAGCCGCGCTGCTTCGCTCGTAATAGGGTTAGCCCAGAGCATGCCCGAGGGGTATGGTTCGCAACCCGCTGGGACAGCGCAGGGCGAGTATGGCACGAGAAAGCTGTTCTCGCGGTCCATGAAGTCGAGGTTGCCGGAGTATGCAGTAGCGATGACAGGCTTTCCAAGCGCCATTGATTCCGCGAGACTGAGACCGAATCCTTCGCTCCTGTGCAGCGAAACAAAGCAGTCAGCTCGCGCCATCAGCGCAGCGTTCTCCCCCTGGGGCATGGCCCGTTCGATGATCACGACGTCGGACCGGTCTCTTGCGCGCAACTTCAGGCGTTCCAGATCTACCGCCCGATGCTCGCTACCCATGACCTTGAGCACCAGCAGCGGGCCTTCGTCAGGTTTGAATGCCTGTTCGAACGCATCGAGGACGCCTAGGGGGTTCTTGCGTTCGAAGCCACTCAGCAGATCGAAGCTGAACAGGTAGACGAAACGGCCGTCAGGGATTCCGAACTCAGCGAAGTCGACTCCGCTGGCTGGGGACGGGGCGACTACCCCGTGGGGAACGGTGAATACTGGTCGCGGTGAGATCTTGGCAATTGCCCCACGTGTGAAATTGCTCACCGCCCATACCTCGTCCACGTAGTGAAAAGCGGGATGCATCGTGGGAGGAAGGTCTTCGAGCTCCCAGGCCCAAACTCCTATGGTGTAGCGGTGTTCGAAGAAGTCCTGGCCCATCCGCAGTGCGAAGGACTGTGTCATGTCTGCGTTTATGCAGAGGATGTTGGTGTCGAACATCTCCTGTGAAGTCTTGTGGCCTGTGAAGTTGTGGCCTTGACGAACCAGACCTGCATCTTCGTCGATGATCGAGTACGGCAAGCCAGCAGCCTCGATTGCGGCGACGAGGAGCCTCGCTCCCTCACCGACTCCATGTTGCGCCCGGAAGTAGCCAGCAACGTTCACGCCCTTACGGTCCTTGCTAGCAGGCTGGCCGACGCTTGAGCCGGTCGTATGCGATGTTCCGGGACGCATGCTGGTGCCCGGAGCCTCGGGGACCAGCCTAGGGTGGAGCCCCCAGGTCTGGCCGCTGCCAGCTCTCGCCCAGGCAAGGAAATCAGTCGCTCCAGTCGAGTAGAGATCTCCGAACGCGGCCCGAAGGCCTGGGTCGGACTCCCGCAGGGCGATCAGGTAGCGGGTGAGACCGCTCGCGCGTGGGAATGATGGGTGTGGCTCGTTCAGCCATGAGATGAACTCCTCGGCCTCCACGGGGGCGAATGGGTCAGGAGGGCGAACCCTGGTCCCCGCCTCCGCGTCGAGTAGCCGCTGGCGATAGAGGCGTCTCATTGCCTGGGTGATCTTGATGCCGCTAGGCAATATAGCGTAACCGTAAGAGCCTAGTGACGGATCTCCGAACCCCTCTTCTTGCAATCGGGCGTCATAGTGACCGCAGATCTGGGCCACGCTGGGATGCTCGCTCAGCAATATTCGAGGCAGGTGGGCTTGATGCCTGCTCAGAAGGTGGGGTTCTTTGGGGCTGTACCCGCTGAAGTGGAAGAACTTGAGAGGCTCTCCGTTGACTTCGTACGCGGTGCCGCTCCATGACAGCTTCCGGTGATCGAGGTTCCAGTAGGCAACGTTAACAGCCGGGTCGCGTAGCACGTACGGGCTGAAGCAACCCGGGGCAAAGTCAACCCATCGTTGATCCACAAAGAGCATGTTTTCGATGTCAACTATGCAGTCCGTGCGGAGACGTTCTGACCAGTAGTCGAGGAAGGGGCCACTCGACGTGCCGACAGCCACAAAGCCAAGGTTGAAGACACCCGACGCTAGAATAGCGGCCTCCGTGGGCCACTTTCCGTCGCGGGGGAGTGGGGAAGTTATGTGCGGCGTTAGCACTATGCCATGCTTTCTTGCCAACGGAAGAACGAAGTCGAGCGGCGCAAAGACCTCGATATCCGGGTCTAGATAGATGACCTCCGGATTCCCGTTTGCCAGAAGGTGCCTCAGCAGGAACGGCTTGACCGCTGTGGCCAACTCCATCACGTCGTAGATCATCGCCATTGTGTGAAGCTCTCTTATGTCGAAGAGATCCTCGAGGTGCATCACCTCGAATGGCTCAGTGTTCGAGTTCACCTCCCTATCCAGATCATCGAGGATGAGGGCGGTCACCTGGCCTTGCGGGTGATGATCAGTAAACGATCTCGCGAGCACGCGCGCATACGGTAGGTAGTTGCGCGCAATGATTGTGCACGCGTTGACTGCCATTGTACTAATCGACCTCCGCCAGCTGAGGGCCTCTAGGGTGTCTACGAACGACCCCAGGTTATACGACCGAGCAGGGGCGGGCTGGAGTCGCTTGATTTTTCGGCCGGTCCTTGGCACCAGAACGCGTACTTGGTGCTCGTGAGCGAATTGCGGCCGCATTCGCCAAGGGGTCAAGGCCGCCGGTATTTCGCTGCAACGAAGAGCGTAACTAGTTACACATCTTGCTCACTAGATGTGTGCTAAACTGCTCAACTTAGACATGTATCAGCTACGGGTCTTCGGTCGCATGATCGCTAGATCGGTCTCCACCCTGCAGCGTGAGTAACTCGAGTGGGTTGTGCCTGCGAAGGCACTCGGCTCTGTTGGCGGGGCGTCAAGCTAAGCGCGAGATCGCACCTGCTGTACGCTCAACCTCCGGCCCGAACCTGGCTTCGGCCAGCATCAAGCCGGTCCCATGTAGCGGAGCCGTTTCTGTCGCGAGAACCTGAGGCCGTATGCCTTCGGGTGACAAGATTCTGGAGAAGTTCTGAGGCGGTGATTTGGCCGATGATGACCTACTTCAGTAACAACGGTCGACGCCCACCTCATGAACGCCGAGTACACCACCGGGATCAAGGTCAGCGACAAGGAGATGAAGGACCTTTCGATCCGCCACTACGACATCCAGCCCAATCGCAACTACACCACCAGTCCCAAGTGACCGGTCACCCGAAAGTGGCAGGTGGTGTTTGCGTCAGTCCTAAGGTGGCTATAGGTGCTGATCATACCGACTCCGGACCTGCGCAAAAAAACACCGTTCGCTACTGCATGTGCGCAAAGGCCGTCCAGCGGGCTCGTAACTCACAGACTGCTCTCATCGACTCCTCGGCGCGGTTGGAGTTCATGGTTGGCATCCTGGGTCTTCGAAACGGTACTGAACGACGCACTAGAACGACGAGTGTCGCTTTCGTGAGTCGCAGCAGACATCGCGGCAGTGTACGGGCGTTGGGCGAGCACTATGTGGGGCTGGTTGTCTTAAGACCCAGTTGTTGAAGCGCGGTCAGCATACGCCGATCGTAAGTGACGACTTGGCCAAGGTCGGTGCCGACTAGCTGCGCGCTGGCAACGTGGATGGCGTCGAGCGTGCGAAGGTCGGTAGGCATGAGAACTCCAGCTGCGCGGAGGATCTTGTCAGTGACCCGGATCATGTCGATCCTGCCGAGCACGTCCCGGCCGCGGGCAAGTCCGACGTCACCTTCGTGCAGCAGGGCGCGCAGTACCTCGGCGCGAGCAAGGGAGCTGGAGACTAGCGGTCTTCGGCGGCGCAGATATCGCCGGAGCGCTGTGGACTCCGGCTCCTCGACTACGAGCTTAACGATCGCCGATGAGTCGAGATAGGTCGCGGGGCCATCAGCGTTCATGTTCTCGAAGGCGGGCCAGAACCCTTGAAGGTGGCTCGAGAGCTTGTGAAGGGAGTGGTGACGGGAGGTCCTCGAGGGTGCCGGTCGCGGCCTCGATGTCGCCAGCGAGCCGCATCCGCTGGAGCGGGTTCCCCTCGGGTAGGGGTGAGAGCAGGGCCACGGGCCGACCCCGATCGGTGATCTCGATCGATTCCCCCCGTTCCACCTGTCGAAGCAGCTCGCTCGCCCGTTGTCGTAGCTCTCGGATCCCTACTGTCGGCATATGCTACTTATAGCACATCTGGGACGACGGAAGCGAGGCTGTTCGAGACCACCCTTATCTGATCTGACTTCCGGCCAGGTGGTTCTGGTAGGTGAGTAAGCGGGCTTTGGCGCGGCATTGAGCAGAGGGCGCGAGAAAGAGTGTGCCTACAGAAGGAACGCGCTCGTTGGCTTCCGGGATCGCAAAGCGCTTGATGAGGGCTCTCGCAGACGAGCGGCTCGTTGTCGCCAACGGGTATCCCCCGTGGTGCGAGACGTAGCGAAAAGGCTCGCCGTGGGGATCTCTTGTTGAGTGCCATCGGTATCGGTCCTCAAGAGCGGTAGCGGCGGGCGCTACGACAATGCCTGTAGGCGATCTAACAGATCGACGGCGTACCGATAAGGTCACCCAGATGAGACGCAGTCTTCGCGCCTTTTTGTCGGGGCTGGCTCGCTGGCGGGAGATTCCGCGTCGTTTCGGATGGGACTCCCGGGCCTAGTCGCCCCTTCTGTCGCCGCAAGGCGAGAACCTGGTCATGAAAGGGACGCAGCTTCCAGGAAATGTCAGCTGTTTTGAACCAGGCTGAGGACAATCCCGTCCAGGATGTCGGCCTCCGATACGAGGCACTCTTCGAAGCCGAGTGTGCGCATCGCGCTGACGAGGATAACTGCTCCTCCGATGATCACGTCGGCACGCGCTGGATCCATGCCTGGACGGGCTCTTCTTGAAGCGACACTCTCGACCGCCATTTCCTCCAGAAGGGCGTTGACAACCTCGAGTGACAGAACGGCATGATGCACCCGGTCCCGTACGTATGTCTCCAATCCCTGGTGCACACTCGCTAATGTTGATACAGTACCCGCCAATGCAATAAGAGAAGGCGGACGTCGTTCAAGAGCGTCGAGGCGTAGCTCGCCCCTCGCACTTCTCAGCTGCCGAGTGGCCTCCGTCGCGGCCTCCTCCATCTCTGTAGTTTGTGGTGGGTCGTGGTGAAGAAACCGCTCGGCGAGCCGAACACAGCCTATATCCAAGGAGACGACTTCCAGGGGAAGGGCATCTCCAACTATGAGCTCCGTCGAGCCACCTCCGATATCGATCACGAGGTACGGTCCACTGCCGGATGGGAGATCGGAGGTTGCCCCGGCGAACGAGAGGGTGCCTTCCTCGTATCCCGACAGGAGCTCCGCTGCAAGCCCTGTTGAACGAAAGACAGCATCCAGGAACTGTCCGGAGTTCATCGCGTCACGCGCTGCTGAAGTGGCAACTAAACGGGCTCTCGCCACACCGAGGGTGTTCATCTCTTCCCGGTACGAGGCCAGAACGCCAGCGGTGCGTTCAATCGCTTCGTCGCTGAGCCGGCCGGTGGCGTCTACGCCTTCGCCAAGCCTGGTAATGCGGGTGCGGCGCGCCAGAGGGTTGCCGAAACGGTCTGCGACGAGAAGCCGGGTTGAGTTCGTGCCGCAGTCAAGAGCCGCCACGTTCGCCACGACATCGCTCTCTCGAGAGGCATTGCTCACGCCGGGCTCACGGCGAAGGGCTTACGGTGCCTGTACATCTTGAACGTCGTTGTCCGCCGTGAGAACTCGCTCTGGCTGCCCAGTGAGGCCGTTGTGGGAGAATGACCTGGAAGTGCCGATCTGGTCCGCCACCCATTGGCCGACCGGATCATCTCCGCCAGCTAGGTACCAGGCGAGGTGAGCGTGCAGGCACTTCACCCCAACCCTCGTTCCCCCGACGCCGCCTGAAGGCAGTGGCCCGGGATGCCCTTTCGGCAATGCTTGAGATCTCTCGTCGGCGTAACGCTGGTGGGCTTGTGCGAGTTCCAAGGGGTCCACGGCCGCGGCTGCGAGCCGCACACCCCCCCGAGCTTCGAGGCGGCTGACTGCCTCGCACAGTTCGGTGCTCGTCAACCACCAGCGGGTCGGCATCGGCGTGCCGTCATCGAGCAAGGGAGCATTGCGGATTACCATCGGAACCCCGCTGGCATCTCTTACCACCACGTCGAAGGTGCACCTCACCGGGCGCCCGATCAGGCGAGAAACCACCTCCACGTCGTCATGATCCGTATGATCATGAATTCCGCGGATACCGTCAGGTTGACGCAGATTGAGAGTGGTTGTTCGGCTCATTGTTGACCTTCTCCCCACGCAAGGAGGCGGCGGATTCCGACGTGTCTTGCCGGCTGTATTACCGGAGGCATTGCGACACCTCCAGTGCCGTAAGCGAACCGGCAATAGATGCTGGCGCAGAGATAGTTGTACCGTCTTCGGGCCGAGGTGCTCTATTGGAGCACCTGCTTGACATGCGATTGCAAATCCCTACCAACGAATGACGGCCTAGGGGACGCGAACGCGGGACTCGTCGCAACTGCGCGTTGCATCTGGGGGCGCTCTCCGGCCCTCGCCAGCCTCTTGGGGCTGGGGTGCAATCGAGTACCGCTCTCACGAAGAGCATTACGTATCTCCACGAGGTCGAGGGTATCTCTGCCCACTTCGTGTGCCGCGCAGAGCCCGAGTAATGCCGAGAAAACGCCAATTTTGACAAACAATACTGCACATCTTCACTATTGCACAATCGTGTATTACGCGTGCCGATCTACGCCAACTCGGCTTGCTTGACCCAACGGCTCTAGCCGGGGCTTGCGCTTGCCGTTTCGGTCAGCTCCGCCAGAACTCGAGATCGTGAAGAACGCGCGACCAATAGCCTGATGGCACGCGTCCATGCGCTGCATTTGTTGACGCTGCCTGGTGCGTAGCCGAGTTCGCAGTACCTGGGCCAGAGGTCGCGGGAGCACCTGAAGCACCAGTGTTGGCTGAAGTCGTGGCCGCACCCGCGATGCTTGTGACCCCCGATGGAGTCGTGGCGCTGGAGGACGAGGCTCCTCCTTTTCCAAGATCAAGAGATGGTGTCGCGGGTGTCGGAAGCCGCTTGGGGAGTGGTTCTTCGAGCTGGGACTGGCCTTTCGGCGGGATGACGAGGAACGAGCGTTGTCCCGGTTTGACCAAGTTGAAGTAGCGATGCGCAAGCGTTTCTATCGCGCCAGAGCTGTTCAGGGATGTGATTTGCTGACGCAGCCCGGCATTCTCGATGCTTACTGAGGAGAGCTGGGCGTTTGCGGTGGCAAGCTGGCGATGTTGGGAGATCAAGTTCCCTATCGGGAAATCAGTGACCAGCAGCAGGACCGCAATTCCCACCGCAGCAACGGTGAAGACCGTTGCAAAGCCAAGGCCCGAACGGGCCCGTGCTGCTTCCTCCGTTTTGGCTGGTTTTGTCCTTGTTGGGGTTGGGGAGCGAGTGTTCCGGTGCTTGCCCGTGCTGGCGCCCCTCGTGGTGCCGGGTCCCCTTGTTGCAACGGGCGCTCTTGGTCGCCGACTGGGAGAGTCGGGTCCCCTTGCTGCAACGGGCGCTCTTGGCTTCCGACTGGGAGAGCCGGGTCCCCTTGTTGCAACGGGCGCTCTTGGCCGCCGGCTGCTGGCGCTCGCTCGCTGGGCGACACGAGCCGGTCGAGCTGAGAGTCGTTGCTGCGTTTTCACCGTCTTGAATGCTCTTTATGGGAAAAGGAAGAGCGCATGCTAGGGACGCCGTCTGGTAGAAGCTGGCTCGCGTTTGATGTCAAAGCCGTTCAAGGCGAATTTCGGTGAGAACTCAGCGGATCCTCCTAGCTGTTCTTCTATGCGTAGCAACTGGTTGTATTTTGCAACGCGTTCAGAGCGAGCAGGCGCTCCGGACTTTAGCTGTCCGCAGCCAAGTGCAACTGTGAGGTCCGCTATCGTCGTATCTTCGGTTTCTCCAGAGCGATGTGAAACCTGGGCCGTATAGCCGGAGCGCATTGCCAGGTCCACCGTATCCAGGGTCTCAGTCAAGGTCCCGATCTGGTTTACCTTCACGAGAAGGGAGTTTGCCACTCCAGCTGCTACCCCGCGTTCAAGTCGCGCCATGTTCGTCACGAACACATCGTCGCCAATTAGCTGGACTTTGTTGCCAAGCGTGCGAGTCAGCAACGCCCAACCCTCCCAGTCGTCTTCGGCCATTCCGTCTTCGATCGAGACGATCGGGTATCGCTCGCAGAGGTCGGCAAGATAAGTGACCATCTCTTGCGAAGAGATGGTCCTGCGCTCTCCTGGAAGCAGGTACTTGCCCTCGTTCCACAGCTCGCTTGCAGCAGGGTCGAGCGCTATTGCGACCTCTTCACCTGGGACACGACCCGCTGCGTGGATAGCTTCCACGAGGAGTTGGGCAGCGGCTTCGTTGGAGTCAAGGTCTGGGGCGAACCCCCCTTCATCGCCGACCGCGCGCGACAGGCCTTTCTCGGACAAGACACGTGCGAGCGAATGGTAGATCTCTGAGCCCCATCTCAGCGCTTCGGAAAACGACGCTGCACCTAAAGGTACGATCATGAACTCCTGGAAGTCCACGTTGTTGTCAGCATGCACACCGCCGTTCAAGACGTTCATGAACGGGATCGGGAGTATGTGCGCATTGACTCCGCCTACGTACCGGTAAAGAGGAAGCCCTGCTTGTCTTGCCGCGGCTTTCGAAACAGCGAGCGAGGCGCCCAAGATCGCGTTTGCACCGAGCCTGCTCTTCGTATCTGTAGCGTCCAGATCGATGAGAGTTGTATCTACAGCTCGCTGGTCGAAAGCGTCGGTGCCTTGCAGTGCCGAGTTGATCTCGCCGTCAACGTTGTCGACTGCTTGTACTACACCCTTGCCACCGAAGCGGACGCCGCCATCTCGCAATTCAGCTGCTTCATGAGCCCCGGTTGAGGCTCCGGAAGGAACTATGGCGCGCCCTGCTGCCCCGCTAGCGAGGGTTACCTCGACCTCGATTGTAGGGTTACCGCGAGAGTCGAGGACTTCCCTTCCGTGAACTTGCTTGATAACGCTCATCACACCCAGTCACATATCTTCTGGCAGCTCCTGTTGCGCATGTTGGCCAAGTTAGCACTGGTGAAGTCGATAGGCCAGGAATGCCCGAGCGGTACTCCACGCGCTGTTCACTGTGCACTGAAGGCTTAGCTACTGTCTTGTGTCGTTTCTAATGCCGTACCTTTCTGCGGTGAGGCGCCTTGAGATCGAGTGCGTCGGGGTCCGCTCGCGTTCCGCTCGGCTGCTTCTGCTCGTCTTCGAAGGTCACCTGCAGCCGCTCTGAGCGCTAGCTCAGGATCAACTCCAGCGCCTACAGCCAGAGCAGTGATCGCGAGCAATAAACTCCCGAGTGTTATTGACGCTCTATCAGGCGCGTGATCGATAATGTGCGCATTCATGCGCGTATCGGTAGGCGATTCGTTGGGCTCATCTATTGTAAGCGCCGTCGCTTTGGTGTTGTCGATCGACTGGTCCGATGCCGTCAGCTGGTTCGGATCATCGAGTTCAGCCGCAAGCACGTCGGCGACGCTGTTCAGGACAGTCTGGGCCTTTCCGCGATCGGGCACCAGCACCTCTTGGTATCCAATCGAGGCGCTTCTCCGGAGGATCTTTGCGGCATAGGAAAGTGCCGGGAGCGAACGCGGTATACCCTCCATGACGCTGGCACCATTCCTTTCCTCCTCCTTGATGCGTTCCCAGTTGACAGAAACATCCTCAGGTCTCGGCGCGCTGACATCAGAAAACACGTGAGGATGTCGCCTGACTAGCTTATGGTACACATGTTCGGCAACATCAGCCATCGTGAACAGGCCTTCCTCAGCTGCTAGAACCGCATGGAACTGCACCTGAAACAGAAGGTCGCCCAGTTCTTCCTCAAGATGATCCACGGCATTGTCGCGCTCACCAAGCTCGTTGATAGCGTCGAGAACTTCATACGCCTCTTCGAGCAGGTGGGGTCGTAGGGACTGATGGGTTTGGATGCGGTCCCACGGGCACTGCTCACGCAACACGCGTGCCAGCTCGCCGAGCCGTGCCAGCTCGGTGCCGATCGGCGGATTCAAGACCGGAATAAACAGGGTCGTAAGATGATCGGGCTCGACATCCCTATCAAGGTTCTCCCAGGAGACCTCGTAGATTCGCTCGTCAGGGAGGCCGAGCCGGGATAGGACCGTCACCCGAGTTCCGCTCGCAGGTTCAGCTGACAGCTTGACAGCGGACAGTATCTCTTCTGACCAGCACTGCCCAACGAGAAGGGGACCTCGATCCTGAGCTGCATCGACCGGGAAAGAGCTTGCGTCAAGAATGCGCACTCCAGACGAGATCGGGTCAATCGCGAGACGATCCCATGCGAGATCAAGGAATGAGAGGGCCGGCTCCACCGTCACATCAACACGGGGGTCAGATCGCAGCAACTCCACTGAGCGTTCCGCGACCAGCGGAGAACCTGGGACTGCGAACATGACATGACCAGCCTCGCGCGCTGCTCCGACAAGACTTTCGACCATGGACGCGTAGAGTTCTTCGAATGTCTCCGCCTTTTCGTAAAGGAAATCGAAGCTCTCGATGTCTGCGAATTGAGTTGAGGCAGGATGACGCCTCGTTCGCAAGAAAGCACGAGGCGCACAATGCAGTGCATCCACCACACTGGGATGAGTCATAGCTGGCCCCGCGGGGCCCAAGCCGACTACTTGTACTCGTGAGGCGGTGTTGCGTGCGATCTTACAGGCCTCCCCTTAGCCTGTCCCCGGGCTGCTTGACCCTTGTGATGGAGCCGTGCCGGACTGTGGTGCGGTGCTCTTCGGTAGCACACTCGCGCTGGGCGGGACTGGCGTTGTCAGTAGCTGTGGCCAGCGCCCGGTCCATGTTCCATAAAGCGGATTTATGCTTACTCGCGCTTTCTTCGCAAGCTGGCCAAGGAACGACGCCAGGATGGAGGATGACGAGCTGAGCTGCTGCTTTATCTGTACAACGGCTTTTGAAAATGGCTCGAGCTTACGAGATGTCGGCTGGGCGATCACCCATCCTGAGGGACCATTGCTTACCGGTTTGCTCACCCGACCAAGTGGAAGACTCGCAAGGGAAGGGGGGAGCTGGCTCTCGGGTATGCACGCGCTGAGGAGATGAAGGTGGTTCGCTGTAGCCACACTGGCCAGCTTCGCGCCCGGGCTGATATTCGCTCGGAGGTGCTTTGCGCCCCCTTGGGTTGGAAATGCCAAAGCGTCGAGACAGACGGTGACGAAGTGGGAGGGATGCGACCTGTAGTACTTGCGTTCGGCAGAGGGGCGTGTTGCTGCCGAGGTCAGGCGGGTTATGAAGTAAGTGAGTTCCGCTTGAGCGCGCTCCTGGGCTACCTGGTACCAGCTTGGGAACGCGTCAAATACCGCTATTCCGCTAATCGTTGGGCACGATCGCGCACTGGAGGTACCAGCCGCTGGCGGCGAGGCACCGGAGCCGAGGGCGCTTGCGATGCTCTTACGAGCGCTTGCAAGCTCAGCGGTGCTCGGGCGAGCATGATGTCTTGAGGCATATTGATCAAGAAGCCGGAACAGGATGAGATTTCGCAGCTCGCTGGCCGCAAAAGAACTCGAGTAGCTGCCTACGCTAGCGCCTTGGATGGAAATGGGAGATGGACTCGACGCTTCTTGCTCGCAGATGAAGGCCCGGTTTGCTTTTATAGCCGCGAGGGCCGAAAAGAGGGTCTGTTTCCTGATTACGACGCCGTTTACCTTCGCAGCGTAGGGCACAGGGTAAAGCAGGTAGCCGAGTACCACCAAGCCTGCGACGATCAAGGTGACAATGATGAGTAAGGCATTTTTCATGTCGGTTGGATGCTAACCGCTGTCGTGGTGCTGCTGCGAGGCGGAGTCATGTTACCTGCTGCGGCGACTCCGTGATCCAACCGCTCGCGCGGGGACCAGTCTTCGGTCCCATCCGCCGACTGGGAGTCCTGGGACTTGGCAGGTTCTGTGACGACCGGCAACAGGGTTCTAACCAGTTCAGCGAGGTCTTTCGGGTTCTCTTGGCCTGGTGCTAGCGGTATGATCAGTTGCTGGTCAATCTCTTTGTAGATCGCCTTGGGATGAAGTCTGTTCAGCCGGGCTCTGAGGCTCGCTGGAAGCTGAACCGGCGAGAGCCGTGCGATCCAGTTGCTCCGGCCATCAGGTGTGAGATCTCGTGGTCCTGCACCTGAACGCGTCACTGCTACCTCTCTCAGCTGTGTTCTAAGGCATACGGTACGCAGGAGTGCCACGTCGACAAGCAGAGCCGCAGCCGGTGGTAGGGGGCCGTAACGATCGGCCCACTCCTCGGCCATGTCGCGGACCCCCTCCTCGCTCTCGACGGCCACCATGCGCCTGTAGGCTTCGAGGCGCAAGTCATCGCGGGAAATGTAGCTACGCGGCAGGTGCGCGTCGACAGGGAGATCCAGCTTCACCTCCACTGGTTGGTGAGGAGTCTCCCCCTTGAGTTCGGAGATCGCCTCCGAGACCATTTGAACGTAAAGGTCGTAACCAACCGCTGCTATATGACCGGACTGGCTCTTGCCCAATAGGTTACCAGCCCCTCTCATTTCCAAGTCGCGCATTGCAATCTTGAATCCGGACCCGAGCTCGGTATTCTCGCCGATAGCCTTCAAGCGCTCGTAGGAGCCCTCGGATAGCTCGCGATTTGGTGGGTAGAAGAAGTAGGCGTATGCGCGTTGGCCGGAGCGACCCACGCGGCCTCGCAGTTGATGAAGCTGTCCTAGCCCGAGGTGGTCTGCGGAGTCGACAACCAGGGTGTTGACGGTGGGAATGTCGATGCCCGACTCGATGATCGTCGTGCATACGAGGACGTCAGAACGTTGCTCCCAAAAGTCCAGTGCTACGGACTCCAAGCTGCCCTCGTCCATCTGACCATGGGCGACGGACACCCGAGCTTCTGGAACTAGCTGGCGCAAACGTTCTGCGACGAGGTGAATATCGCGGACTCTATTGTGAACGAAGAAAACCTGGCCCTCTCGGAGCAGTTCTCGACGCACCGCCTCGCTGACAGCTCGCTCGTCGTACTCGCCCACATAGGTCAGAATCGGTTGACGCTCGACCGGGGGGGTTCTGATGAGGCTCAGTTCGCGGATTCCAACCAGGCTCATCTCCAGGGTGCGCGGGATCGGGTTCGCTGTGAGGGTTAGGACATCCACCCCGGTCGCGAGTTTCTTGATGGCCTCTTTGTGCTGGACACCAAAGCGTTGCTCCTCGTCTACGATGAGTAGCCCCAGGTTCTTGAACCGCACCCCGTCCGAGAGCAGCCGATGTGTTCCAATCACCACATCCGCTGTACCTTGAGCGACCCGGTTTTCTACCTCGCGGGCTTGAGGGTCGGTCAGGAAGCGAGAAAGCATCTCCACCCTCACCGCAAGACCCGAAAATCTCTCACTGAAGGTCTCGTAGTGCTGGCGAGCAAGAAGGGTGGTTGGTACGAGCACGCCCACCTGACGACCGTCCAGGACCGCTCTAGCAGTAGCTCGTATCGCGATCTCCGTCTTGCCGAACCCAACATCGCCGCAGACCAGGCGGTCCATTGGCACAGGGCGTTCCATGTCGGCCTTTACGTCATTGATTGCACGTGTCTGGTCAGGGGTGAGCACGTATGGGAAGTCAGCATCCACATCCGCTTCTCCGGCGGGATTTTCAGAAAAGGCGTGACCCTCGCTCACGAGGCGTTTTCGGTAGAGCTCGACGAGCTCCTCAGCGATCTCTTGGACGCTCGATCGAACTTTCGACTTGGTCCTCGCCCAGTCCGATCCTCCCATCCGGCTAAGGGTGGGAGTTTCCCCGCCAGTGTAGGGTGTCACTACCGCGATCTGATCCGTCGGCACGTAGAGCCTGTCCCCTCCTCGGTACTCGAGAAGCAGGTAGTCGCGGTTCGATCCACCAAGCGCACGGGTGACCATGCCGCGATAGTGCGCAACTCCGTGGTGAGCATGGACTACAAAATCGCCGGATTTCAGGGTGTCGAAGAAGCCCTCGACACTCGCGCGCTGTGCTCTTGGCGGTCTGTGGGGCCGTCTACGACCAGATGATAGGTCTGCTTCGGTGAGTATGGCGACCTTTGTCTCCAATAGAACGCAGCCCTTCTCCAATGGCTGGAGCACCAACCTTGCGCCCGGGTGAGAAAGGTCAATCGTCTGCGCGCTCGAATTGTTGGAATCGCTGTTGGCGCTAGTGGGGTCGATGAGTGGCACATCCAGCCCCTCTGATCGAAGGGAACTCCAGAGCCGTTCCGCGCTGTGCTTTCCCGAAGCGCAAATCGTGACTGAATAACCCTCTGCAAGCAGGCTGGCTACCTTGCTGAGTACGCCCGTGACCGCCCCAAATCCGGAGTCCCACCCCGTTGCCCTGATAGAGGGGATTCCGAGGCCCTCCGAAGGCGGGAGGATTGATAGCATGCTGCCCTGAAAGCAAGAAAGGAGGCGATCATAGTCAAGGTGAAGCCTTGGCAGGCTGCTCGTTTCAGGGCTGACGCTGGAACTTGCCGTACTGGGGTTCCCCGTTTCCACGGGCTCAGGACGCGGCGGCGTGTTGAGCACTCCCCATGTTCGAGCTAGCACGACCGCCAGAGATTCTTCTTCTGCAACAAGATCGTCGACTCGGCGGCGAATGCGGCGTGGATCGACAAGTACCAGCTGGCACTCGGGATCCAGTAGATCACACAGGAGCAGCTCCTTGTCCACAAGCCAAGGCATCCAGGACTCCATCCCGTCGAAGATCTGTCCTGCGGCAAGCTTCTCCCACTGCTCGCGACCCCAGGGCTCTGTCTCGAGCAGTTGCCGGGCGCGTTCTCGAACTAGTTCAGACGTAAGCAGCTCCCGGCAGGGAAAGACTACGGCTTCGTCAAGATTGCCGGTGGAACGCTGATCGCTGGCGTCGAAGTCTGTGAGGCGCTCCACCTCATCACCCCAGAGTTCTAGCCTGACAGGTGTTTGGGCTGTCGATGGGTAGATGTCGACGATCCCGCCCCGAACCGCGACCTCGCCGGGGTGCTCAACTTGGTACTCGCGCCTGTATCCCATGGCTATGACCCGATCGATGAGGTGGTCCATGTCGACTGTGTCTCCTCGCCGCACGACGACAGGTTCGAGGTTCGCGATCTCGAGAGGACCTAGGCGCTGTGCGAGGGCTCTTGCAGCCGCGACGATGACGACTGGTTCCTCTAGCGTGTGCTTGCCGGTCGGAGGGTTGCGAACGCTATTCTCGTCGTCTGAGCATGTGCCAGAGCTTTTCTCGGTTGGCTCCATGCGTTGAAGGAGTGTCCAGAGGACCTTTGCCCGCTGGCCAGCGGTTTGCGAAGAAGGACTCATCCTCTCGAACGGGAGTGTCTCCCAAGCTGGGAACTCCATCACGCCTCCATCGCCGAGAAATGCCCTCAGGTCATTCGCAAGATTCTCCGCGTCCTTTGTCGTGGGTACGCAAATGAGCGCCGCGCCGTCAGGTCGGCGAGCGGCTAATGCGGCTGTGACAACAGCCAAGGCCGGTTCCGGGACTGCGAGCGTGCCTGATTCCACATCGAGCACGCTCGCGAGGCTCGGGTCTTCTCTGACACTGGAAAGGAGCGATTCAAGGGTCACCACGGCAAGGCTACCGGATGGTGGTCCCACTGCAGTTGCCGACCGTTGCGCTCGACGGGCTGTGAAGCTACCCTGGTTGTCGTGCTGCTGGCTGCATGGACAGGTGCCTGCGGGAACGGCTCCCGCAGTTGGAACCGCATGGTGATGCCAACTGTTTACAGCCTGATCGGGCAGGTTGGATGACCGCACTGTCGTTTAGCAGTCCCCAGTGGTTGCCACATCTATTTGGTGCAGTGATCAACCTGAAACCCCATGATCACTACTTCCACTTGGGTTTCATAGTCATATCGCTGGCGAACCTCCTTGTAATCGTGGCGATGTTGATCCTGTTCGTTCTGGCTATCCTCCTGCCCTTCGTGCACGGTCGTCAGAAAGGACCTCACCAGTCGGACGCCGCGGCATTGGAGCGCACGAGGCCGCGCGGGCTGGATGCTGCGCGCGAGGAGGACACTCGCGGACTGTGGACAGCCGCGGTGCGCAGGGCGGGTCTTCGCCTGCTTCCCCCAGAAAAGCTTCTCCCCGATGATCAGCCGGCTTACGTATCTTCATGGATCTATGTGTTCGGCGTACTTGCGCTCTCGGGGTTCGTGGTTGTAGTTCTCTCTGGGGCCGTCTTGGCCCTGAAGGGCCCCACTTGGTGGCATACGAGCATCGTGGGTCACTTTGTCAACTCGCTTCACCTCTGGAGCGTCGAGCTGTTCATGGCATTCATGGTGATCCATCTTTGGGGCAAGTTCTGGATGGCCGCATGGCGTGGCAAGCGGCGCCTCACCTGGATGACAGGCGTAGTTGCCTTCGTGCTGTCGATCTTCGAGGCGTACACGGGCTACCTTTCCCAGACGAATTTCGACTCGCAGTGGATCGCGTTCGAGTCCAAGGACGCCTTCAATGCGTCGGGTATCGGTGCATTTGTAAACACGATGAACTTCGGCCAAGCTCTCATGCTCCACATCGTGTTTGTTCCGCTCGTGCTGGCTCTCCTGATTGGCGTTCATGTCGCTTTGGTAAGGATCAGGGGTGTCGTGCATCCCATAGACGCGGATCCTGGCGACACCGCGCTTGACGGCGCAGCGCCAGTGCGCCACATCAGCGATGAGGGCACAACAGAGGAAAGCCCATGTGTGGGCCAAGACGAAGAGCAGGTTGGTATACCGGCTGGCGCAGTGCCAGATGCTAGCGGTATACCGGCTGGCGCAGTGCCGAATAACAGCGAGGGGAGCATCATTGGCTAAGCACGCAGCTCCAATTGCCACTGTTTCCCCCAGCCGCCGAAGCATTAGGCGCCAGCGCCGGGCGGCAGATGCCGCTCCATGGACCGGCCCCGTCAGGCGCTACGACATTGTGAAGGAAGCGACGATAGCGTTTGTGGTCGTCGCTGTTCTCACAGCTGTGCTCGCTGTCATGTTCTCCTCCCCAGATGTCCCGCCTGTCACCATCAAGGCATGGGCAAGTGCCCAGCCGATCCGATTTACCAAGATCGCTCTCAGCGAGTTGGAGGGAACGAGTGACTCTGCGACCTATGGTCCGCCTTACAATCACGCATCTGGCAGCGTCCAATCCTTCAGGTCCATCTCGATCCAGCGTGCGCTAGGCGTCGCTTACCCGATCAATACTGCCAAGGCGTTCGTACTGCAGCCATTGGAGTCGAGCGACCAGGATCCTGGCCTAGCGAAGGCCATCCGTGAGTACAAGACTGCGTCAAGCGCTCAGCGACTGCGGTGGGAGAAGGACTACGGGACGGCACTTGCGCGGGCACGGATGGTATCCCAGCACATTGTCTTGCCGCGAGGCCGCTACGGACCGGTTGCCAGGATGCTCAGCTCGTTGCTCTCAATGGCTCGCGCTGGTGGCCTTGATGCCCAGTTGATCACGCACTCCGCCTTTTACACGACGAACTATACAAAGCCGATCCTCTTCATGGGCGACTCGTGGAAGGCTCAGCATGCGCGCAGCTACTGGGGTCATGTCGTCAGCGCTCAGCATCTGAAGGGCTCCCAGTGGGGCGTGATGAACGAGACGGGAAGCTGGCCTGGGCAGCCTTGGCTATGGCTGTATACCATGTGGTACCAGGTGCCCCCTATGAACCACTCCAGCAATGGAGACCTGATGGTGGTCATGATCATGACTATCTGCACGTTGGCCCTGCTTTTCGTGCCGTTTATCCCGGGATTGCGGGACATCCCGCGCTGGATCCCCCTCCATCGAAAGATATGGCGTGACTATTACCGCATCATGGCCGAGCGGCAACCGGTTATACCTGGAAGCCAACCTTCGTCGGGTGGGTGACCAGGGCAGTTCAAGCGGCCGCTGCAACGTAGCGGTCTAGCGAGTTCTGCCACCGGAACATTCGACGTGGCATGGTGTTGACGCGGTGGCTGATTGCGTCGAGGTCGGACTGTTCATTGACACCGATATCGGTTCCCTCGCCCACGTAGCGACGGGCCGGTCCGTTGAAGGGCCGCTACCATGGCTTGGCGAAGAACACCTTGATGTCCGCCAGGTCCTGCAGCTCGCGCCAGCGGGCCATCTCCCTGCCCTGATCCTAGGAGAGTTCTGAAGTATTCAGATCTTGGCCGATTGAATGTAGCAATAGTGCTGGTAACAGCCGCGCGACTTTGCCAAGAAGCCATTACTTCAGCGCTTTCCTAGAGCGGAGAGGCAGGGATTTGAACCCTGGGAGCCGGTTTCCCAGCTCAACTCATTAGCAGTGAGTCCGATTCGGCCGCTCTCGCACCTCTCCTGGTGTTGGAACCGCTTTTATCGTAGTCGATTCGTCTCAGGTCCACGGGCCGATGGGCTATAAGGCGAAGCATGCAGATGAGCACATAGGCACGGACCCTATCGGTTAGCGCCGACCGCCGCACAACTGGTTCGGGGCAAGGTTCAGGTGATTTCGTAGTGCAGGGTTCGGTTGGCCCACCATGGGACGGTGGTGTCAGGTGGGAGGTCGGCTTGAGGTAGAACTGGTGTGTAGGCGCGCCGTTCCAGGCGGATGGTGATGGTGTCGGCGGGTGTGT